>JACKOP010000001.1:671309-1006964 GCA_024234165.1 Pseudomonadales bacterium | reverse complement strand
AGTACCGATACTACAGATTTCAAATCCCGTTACCTGGCGAATACGTCCACCATCGCGGCGAGCAGCACCGCTGAGAGCTGGAACAGTGAGGCGACGAAGCACTTCAGTGCGGCTTCGCGTGTAGGAGATGCCACGAGCTGCGCGCTGCGGTAGATGAAGTAGGCGCCACCCGCGAGCGCACCGCACAGATAGATCCAGCCCATGCTGAACAGGAACGGCAGCAGCGATACGGCACACAGCAACACGGTGTTGAGCAGGATCACGCGTGCGGCGGCAGCATCGCCCTTGACCACGGGCAGCATCGGCACGCCGGCGTTGGCGTAGTCCTTGTGCAGCGCGATGGCCAGCGCCCAGAAGTGCGGTGGGGTCCACAGGAACAGCACCATCGCGAGCAGTGCCGAATCGGGGCTGAGCCCGGGATCTGCGGCAGCAGCACCGGCGAGCACGGCGAAACTGCCGGCGGCGCCGCCGATCACGATGTTCAGCGGCGTGCGGCGTTTCAGCCACAGGGTGTAGATCACGCCGTAGAAGAACGCTCCCATGAATACGTGGAAGGCCACGGCAACGTTGAACGCCCAGCCAGCCAGCGTGACCGAGACGAGCAGCAGGGCGGCGATCAACCCGAGCCAGCGGCGGTCGGGGGTCGCGGCGCCGGTAACGAATGCACGCTTCGCGGTGCGCTTCATCTTCGCGTCGAGGTCATGCTCGGCGAACTGATTGAAGGCGCCCGCGGCGGCCGAGGCTCCCAGCACGACCAGTGCGAGGAGCAGCAATTCGGGAGACGACAGGCGAATGCCGGGAGTGATCACATAACCCGCAACGGCGGTCAGCGCCATCAGAACACCGATGCGCAGTTTGAAAAGGTCGATGATCTCGCGATGGGTCATGCCGGACGGCTCGCTGTACGGAGTCATTGGACAAACAAAGGAAAATCCGTCCGGGGGCCGCGCTGGCACCCCGGACGGGAACGACGTATCAGCTCAGTCCCCAAGTCTCGGCCAGGAACTTCCAGTTGATGAAATAGTACAGCGCGAATGCCACAAAGAACACCGTAACCAGCACCATTGTGCCCGGGATCGTTATGGTACCGATGCCGATCGTATGGTACTTCTCTGCCGGCGGGGGAGCACAGACCATCTGGCGGCCCAGTTTCTCGTTCTCGCCGAGCTTGCGGCCGAACAGGATCGAACCGACGACCACGATGATGTACATCGCACCACCCAGGGCGGCGAGGACCGCAGACAGACCGTTCAGGCTCATCAGGGTCAGCGCTGCAGCCGAGAACTCGTAGCCGTTGCCGGCACCGGCGCTCGAGAACAGGATGTCCCAGTGGCGGCGTGGTACGCCCAGCGTGCCGGCACCCATCAGGAACAGCGCCACACCGGTCATGCCTGCCATGTAGACGTAAGGCTGCCAGCGTGCGACGCCCTTCAGGATCAGGTCACGACGGAACAGGATCGGCACCAGCCAGTAGGTGATACCCATGAACGCCAGCGTGCTGCCAACGACCACGGTGCCGTGGAAGTGACCAGGCACGTACATGGTGTTGTGGATCACGAGGTTGATCTGTTCGGTACCCATCACGACACCGGTGATGCCGCCGAGCACGCCGAAACCGACCAGCGACATGAACATCGCCGAGAACACCGGGTTGCCCCAGGGTGCCTTGCGCAGCCACTCGAAGAAGCCGGAGTTCAGTCCGTGTGCACGCTGGGCCGCCTCGATCGAGCCGGGTACCGTCATGCCATGCACCATACTGGCCATTACCGCCAGGTACATCGCGTAGCTGGTGTTGAAGATCTTCCACTCGGCGCTGAGGCCCGGGTCCACCAGCAGGTGGTGGGCACTGGCGACCTGCAGCACAGTGATATAGAGGAAGAACGCGAAGCGGCTGACCTTCTCCGACAACGGCTTGGCACCGAACAGCACGGCTGCCGTCAGATACCAGATCGACACGTGGGTGGCGACGTTGATCTGCTGCGAGGAGTGACCGAAGGCCCACCAGATGAGGCGGTAGACGCCCGGATCGACGTGCGAGATCAGGCCGAGGTTCCACAGCAGGGTCGGGATCAGGATCACCGCGCCCGAGGCGATCGTGAAGATCGCGATGATGCACGCCGTCAGCGCCCCGAAGCTCACCAGCGGCAGCGAACCCTGGTAGGTGCGCTCGGAGCGTGCGATCACCAGCGTGCCCAGGAAGATGAAGCAGTGGATCAGCGCGCCGACCGCGAACAGGATCAGGCCGACGTAGAACAGCGTATCGGCTGGCAGCGGAACGTACGAGGTCATCATGACGCTCGAGTTGCCCTTCACCAGGACCGCGTAGTTGTTCAGTATGGCGCCGACGACCATCAGCCCGGTCGATGCCCAGCCGAGCTTCGGTGTGGCGATACGGCTGCCCAGCAGGATCGCAGACGCGAAGTGCAGTACTGCAACCTCGAAGAAGATCATCCAGTAGATCAGGACGTTGATGCCGTGACCGGTGAGCACCTTGTAGAAGGTGTCGGCCGGCAACAGGTGCACTTCGGGCCAGCGGGTCAGGCCGACCAGCAGGCCCAGTACCCCGCCGACGAGCAGGAATACCACGGCGAGAACCGCGTTGGCCTTGATCAGGGCTTCGGCGGGGCGGTGGATCTTGAAGCCCGAATCCGGGCAGATGCGAAAGTCTGTGTTGGCGTTCATTGCTCCCTCACTCCACCACGTGGATCTTGCCGAGCATCATGTGATGCCCGATGCCGCAGTATTCGTTGCAGACGATGGAATACTCGCCCACCTTGTTCGGCGTCACGGTCATCACCATGTCGTAACCCGGCAGTACCTGTATGTTCAGGTTCGCCGGCTGCAGCGAGAAGCCGTGCTGCCAGTCCATCGACGCGAGGTGCAGCCGGTAGCTCTGGCCCACCTGCAGTTCCAGCGCAGGCCACCACTCCCACAGACGGCCGAGCATGTACACATCGCTGCCTACCGGCGGCTTCACGACCGGCTTGCCGTTCTCGGTGCGCACCGTGTGCTGGTCGACACCGGTCTGCACCTTCTTCATGTAAACCTCTGGCGTGGTGTGGTAGGCCTCGCTCGAGAGGTTCTGTTTGCCGTACACGTGCCAGAACGGCATCGCCAGCGTGAGGATGATGCCCCAGACGATGACGACTGCGATCCAGATCAGTTCGGACTTCTCGATCGGCTCCTTCCACCAGAGCTTGTTGCTGGGGGGTGAAATGCTGCTCATTGGCTGTTTCTCCAGGTGAGTATTCCGTGGCGTGATGTTCGGTCACGCGTCCCGTTCTTCTATATGAAACGACCGGTCATGCGATGCTCAGGGGTTGGCGATCGGCAGTGACACCAGTTCCATCACTCCCCACACGATGTAGGTCAGCGTCGGCACGGCAAGGCCGATGAACAGCAGCAGGAACGGGTTGTCGAGAATTTTCTGCATGAAGGGCTGGTCCTTCGGGTCGAGCTCGTCGTCTTTCATGGTCTGGCTACCCCTTGTGTCGATGATGATGAGATCCGGTCGTGAGGCACGAGACACGGCCTCTGCGACAAAGCGTCGCAACTGTATCTTAGGCAATGGATCCCGGGCAATTCTTGATATGGATCAGCACATTCCCGATCGAATTGCTCGGATTTTCGCGAAAACTGCACAGGGCAATCCCGCGCGCCACGAGACTGAACTTTGATGCATCTCAAGCATCGCATCAGCCCGCTTTCGTTATATTATGACGCAGAGGTTGAATAAGGATAAAGAGGTTTTTGTGGTATTTGCAGTACTGGAAATGAAACTCGAATGCAGGAGCTATCAATGAAGACGTTCAGGAGCAAATTGATCAGCGTGGCGTGCGGTATCGCCGCGATCGCGATGAGCGGGGCAGCGGCTGCTGCCGACCAGACCGGTCACCCTGGCACAACGGGTACGTCGTTGCGCTACATGGGTGCACCTACCATGGACCAGCCTTTGAAGATGGTCACGAGCCCCGGGGCTCCAGACCTCAGTGAGGCCCAGTTTGCCGAGTCGACAAAGATCTACTTCGAGCGCTGCGCCGGCTGTCACGGGGTGCTGCGCAAGGGCGCAACCGGCAAGCCGCTGACGCCGGACATCACGCAGCAGCGTGGCACCGAATACCTGAAGGTGCTGATCAACATGGGGACTCCGGCAGGCATGCCGAACTGGGGTACCTCGGGGCAGTTGAGTGCGGAGCAGATCGACGCGATGGCGCGTTTCCTGCAGCACGAGCCGCCGAGCCCGCCCGAGTGGGGCATGAAGGAAATGAAGGACAGCTGGAAGGTCCTGGTGCCCGCGGACAAGCGTCCCACCAAGAAGATGAACAAGTACAACATCGAGAACATCTTCGCCGTCACGCTGCGTGACAGCGGTGAGATCGCGCTGATCGATGGCGACACCAAGCAGATCATCAACATCATCCCGACCGGCTACGCGGTGCACATCTCGCGCGCGTCGAACTCGGGCCGCTACGTGTTCACGATCGGTCGTGACGCGAAGATCGACATGATCGACCTGTTCATGGATCCGCCGCAGGTGGTCGCCGAGATCAAGATCGGCCTCGAGGCGCGTTCGGTCGAGACCTCGAAGTACAAGGGCTACGAGGACAAGCTGGCAATTGCCGGTGCCTACTGGCCGCCCCAGTACGTGATCATGGACGGCGCGACGCTGGAGCCGAAGAAGATCGTCTCCACCCGCGGCATGACCGTCGACACGCAGGAATACCACCCGGAGCCGCGCGTGGCGGCAATCGTTGCCTCGCACGAGCACCCGGAGTTCATCGTGAACGTGAAGGAGACCGGCTATGTGCTGCTGGTCAACTACAGCAATCTCGATGCACTCAGCGTGACCTCGCTGGAAGCTGCACGCTTCCTGCATGACGGTGGCTGGGACTCCACACACCGTTATTTCATGACGGCGGCGAACAATTCGGACAAGATCGCGGTCATCGATTCCAAGGAGCGCAAGACCGCGGCATTGATCCCCGTGACGAAGATTCCGCACCCGGGGCGCGGTGCAAACTTCGTCGATCCGAAGTTCGGGCCAGTATGGGTCACCAGCGCACTCGGCAACGAAAACGTCTCCGTGATCGGTACCGACCCGGCCAAGCATGCCCAGCATGCGTGGAAGGTAGTGCGCGAGCTGAAGGGTCCCGGTGGCGGTTCGCTGTTCGTGAAGACGCACCCGAAGTCGAAGAACCTGTGGGTCGACACCACGCTGAACCCCGATGCGAAGCTCAGTCAGTCGATTGCCGTGTACGACACCACCAACCTCGACGCCGGCTTCGTGAGCCTGCCGATCGCCGAATGGGCTGATCTTGGTGAGGGTCCGAAGCGCGTCGTGCAGCCCGAGTACAACATGGCGGGCGACGAGGTGTGGTTCTCGGTCTGGAACGGCAAGGAGCAGAAGTCGGCGATCGTCGTGGTCGACGACAAGACGCGTACGCTGAAGACCGTGATCAAGGACCCGCGCCTGATCACCCCGACCGGCAAGTTCAACATGTACAACACCCGCAAGGATATCTACTGATCCTCACGGGATTCCTGTCGACGAGGCCAGGGACGGCCCGCTTTCATCACTCCCCCGTCCGTGTCGCGAACAATGCGGACGGGGAGTTTCATGTCAATACAGGGGTAACCCCATGAATCAAGCACACAAGAGCCTGCTTGCGATGGCCTGTGCGGCCGTGGTTGGCGGTGCTGCAGCACCGGTTTTTGCGCAGGAGGCCAGCGGCACGCTGGTCGATGCAATCCGTGGCGGTGAAGTGAAACTGCATTTCCGCTATCGCTACGAAGATGTGGACCAGGACAACGCACTCAGGACCGCGCACGCGTCGACACTGAAATCACGTCTGACGTACACCACGAAGCTCTGGGAGGGCTGGCAGGCCCAGGCCGAAGTCGAGAACATAAGCACGATTGGTGACGACGCCTACAACTCGACCCATAACAGGAAGAACAATTACTCGGTCGTCGGTGACCCCAAGGGAACCGAGATCAACCAGGCCTGGATCGCGTATTCAGGTTTCGGCAACTCGACGCTGAAGCTCGGGCGCCAGCGCATCCTGCTGGATAACGAACGCTTCGTCGGTGGTGTCGGCTGGCGCCAGAACGAGCAGACCTTCGACGGCGGTTCGTTCATCAACAAGTCGTTGCCGGACACGACGATCACCTACGCCTACATCGCCAACGTCAACCGTGTATTCGGACCTCGCGACGGAACCACGGCAGCGTGGCTCGGCGACTGGGATTCCGACATCCATCTGCTGAATCTCAGCTATACCGGCTGGAAGATCGGCGCACTCAGCGCCTACGCGTACCTGATGGATATCGAAGAGAAGCTGGCGCAGGCGCAGTCGAACGAAACCTATGGCCTGCGTTTCAGCGGCAAGCAGGCGCTGGGTCAGACGGTCAACCTGCTGTATACGCTCGAGTACGCACGTCAGGAGGACTATGCGGACAATCCGGTCGGTTACCGCGCTGACTACTACACGTGGGAGGGTGGGCTTGCACTGCCGCGCGCAGTCACGTTGACGCTTGGTCAGGAAGTGCTCGAAGGCGACAGGGCGCAGGCTGGGCGTGCGTTCCGCACGCCGCTGGCGACTTTGCACAAGTTCCAGGGCTGGGCCGACATGTTCCTCGCGACGCCCAATGCCGGTATCGAGGACAGCTACGCCGGGGCTTCGGTCGTGTTCGCCGGCATCACCGCCGCTGTGGTATGGCACGACTTCCAGGCCGAGGACGGCGGTAAATCCTACGGCGACGAACTCGATGTGTCGCTGACCCGCAAGTTCGGCCAGTACCTGACCGGCATGCTGAAATACGCCGACTACAAGGAAGACGGCTTTTCGGTCGACACCCGCAAGATCTGGGTGCAACTGCAACTGGACTTCTGAGTCCTTCGCGGTGCGCGCGGCAAAGCCCTCAGCGGCTTCTGCCCGCGCGCGCCTTTCCTTGTTCCCGCGAGCCCGCAGCAGTAGCAGTACGACGCGCCGCATTTCCGTGTGATGTGCCGCGATGCGACTGTCTGCGCGGCGGCAGCGGTGGCCGTGTGTCGATATCGGGACCGGCGCTGCGTACGGTTGCTTCCAGTTCCGCCGAATCCTCCGTCGATAGCGTCGCTCGCGGCAGTTTGCGCCGGATCAGACGCTCGATTCCTGCCAGCAGTGGCAGATCCTCGTCGGCGACCAGCGAGATCGCTTCGCCGGACATGCTGGCACGACCGGTGCGACCGATACGGTGTACGTAGTCCTCGGGCACGTTCGGCAGATCGAAATTCACCACATGCGGCAGCTCCTTGATGTCGATGCCGCGCGCCGCGATGTCGGTGGCCACCAGCACCCGTGTGCTGCCATCCTTGAATTCGGCAAGCGCCCGCGTGCGTGCGGACTGGCTCTTGTTGCCGTGGATCGCCAGTGCGCTGATGCCGCCCTTGCTCAGTTGTTCTGCAAGCCGATTCGCACCGTGCTTGGTGCGCGTGAATACCAGCACCTGTTGCCAGTCGTGATGCCTGATCAGCCGTGCCAGCAGATGACGCTTCGCTTCCTTGCGCACCACGTAGACCCGCTGGTCCACGAGTTCTGCCAGAGCGTTGCGGCGTGCGACCTCGATTTCGAGTGGCTGGTTCAGCAGCGAATCGGCAAGCCGCCGTATGTCGTCGGAGAAGGTGGCCGAAAACAGCAGGTTCTGACGCTTTCTCGGCAGCAGCGCGAGCACACGCTTGACGTCATGGATGAAGCCCATGTCGAGCATGCGATCGGCTTCGTCGAGTACCAGCGTGCTCACGGTCGAGAGGTCGAGCGTGCGCTGCTGAACGTGGTCGAGCAGGCGTCCCGGTGTCGCGACCAGGATGTCGAGCGAGCGTGCCAGTCGCTCGACCTGCGGTTGCATGCCGACACCACCGAAGATCACGGTCGACTGCACTGAGGTGTGCTTGCCGTAGATGCGCACCGATTCCTCGACCTGTGCGGCGAGTTCACGCGTCGGCGTCAGGATCAGTACGCTGGGGCGTCGGCGTGTATTGGCGCCGGACTGTGCGATCTGCGCGTGCAGGCGCTGCAGCAGTGGCAGCACGAAGCCGGCGGTCTTGCCGGTGCCGGTCTGTGCGCCGGCGAGCAGGTCCCGACCGTCGAGCACGGCGGGAATCGCGGATTTCTGGATCGGTGTCGGTTCGGTGTAGCCGTGTTCGGCAACCGCACGCACGATCGGGTCACTGAGACCCAGAGCGGAAAAACTCATGGATGGTCCTTGCTGGGGTCGACGGCGCACTGCCCTGGCGGGCGTCAGTCTCGGGCCGAAGAGAATGTCATTGCTTACGGAGGGCGCCGGCAGACTGTGAGCCGGCGTGCCGCAGTGTAACAGTCACGGAGCGGTGTGCATGGCCGCGATCACGGCATTAATCACCGGAGTGGGCTACGGAAACGAGCTGCATGTTCGACGCATGTTCGACGGTTGACGAAGCCGGATGGCCTCAATATAGTACGCGGCCTTCGCACCCGTAGCTCAGCTGGATAGAGTACCTGGCTACGAACCAGGTGGTCGGGAGTTCGAATCTCTCCGGGTGCGCCATTTTCTTCTTCTTTGCTTGCGGGAATTGACGTCTCAGGTGGCTGGATTCCCGGCTCCCCGCTGCGGTGTCGCAGCGTGCCGGTTCTCGCGTGTGACAACCAACGAGACCGTTGCCATGCATACCGCTTTCGTTCGCATCAAGGTCAACCCTGCAAGGGCGGGTGCCATCGGTGAGGCCATGCGGGCACTGGTGGCGCCGACGTTGGCTGAACCGGGCTGCATCAGCTACGAGTTCTACTGCGACTGCGAAGATCCTTCGCTGTTTCTGTGCTTCGAGCACTGGCAGGATCGCGAAGCACTGGATCGCCACGGCAGCACGGCGCACGTACTGCGTTTCCTGAACGAGTTCGGCGGCGACATCGAACGTTGGGATGTGAACCATACGCGGGCGCTTTGATACGCGCGTGAGCCCTGGTGCGATGTCGGTTTGAGCGATCGGACCGATGGGTGGGCAGACGCTCAGTCGTAGATCAGCGAGGGAACCACGACCTCCCATTGTCCGCAGTGGATGAGGTTGTCGAACCCGGGAGATCCGTCGTCGTTTTTGCGCGTCGTGATGGCGGCACGTTTCCAGTCCCAGTCGTGTTGCAGCGCAGCAAGTCGTTCCAGTTCCATGACGGCGGCGACGGCCTGCGTCTGCGTTTTCTGCTCGCATTGCAGGATCGCTGCCGGCTCGGTCCAATAGTCGAGAATCACGCAGCGACTCGCAGACATGAGCACGTTGCTCCGATTCCGCACATCAGCGTGTATCCTGTACCCGACCAGAACGATGGAGACTTCCGATGCGCCCGCACGCCTCCCTGCCTGCCGTACTGTGCCTGCTGTGTGTGTTCGTGACGCCGTTGCGCGCGGCGCCTGCGGCTTCACCGCTGGATCGGGACCTTTCGAGCGAACGCATCGCCGAACTCACCGCTCAGGCCTTCTACTGGGGCCTGAACATCGCGGGCTTCTACGAGCTGCGTTATCTCTACACGCAGTTCGAGGAGTACCCGGCATTCAGCGGACTGAATCGCGTGAAACCGAACAAGCGGTTGTTTGATGCGAGTGTACGCATCGCGACCACGGTGAATGCCTCGACGCTTTATTCGGGTGGCGCCTTCGACGTCTCGCAGGATCCGATCGTCGTCGAAGCCGGTGCCGTCGACGACGGCCGCTACTGGAGCGTGCAGGCAGCGGACCAGTACGCGAACTGGTTTTTCATGGTGGGATCGCAGTTCACCGGCAATGCGGCGCAACGCTATCTGATCGTTGGGCCGCACTGGCACGGCACGTTGCCGGCAGGTTTCCGCTCCACCGAGATCGTGCGCGCCTCGTCGGACTCCTTCTCGCTTGCCACACGCGTGGCCGTGACCACGCGTGACGAGCAGGACATGCAGGCGGCCGGGGCGGTGATCGACAACGTGCGCGTCGCGCCGCTCGCGTTGTGGCTGCGCAATGGCGGGCGCGTGCCGCCGCTCGAGGAGCAGCCGATCGTCAAGGGCGACTACCGGAATTTCGAGCGCATGCGCCAGCTCGTCGACTACGGCAAGTCGATGCGCGGTGTCGACCTGCTGCAACTGCTGAGCCTCGCGCTCAACGACCCGGCGCTTACCCTGCGCAGCGATTCGGTCACCGAGCGGGCGACGCTTGCCGAGCTCGAACCACTCGGTTTGCGCAAGGGGTTCATCTTCGATCCGGCGGGTCTCAGCGAAGAGCAAAGGACCGCGATCGAAGCGGGCTTCACGGTCGCACGCCGCAGCGCACGCAGCGCGATGGAGAAGTCGCTGATCGACATGAACGGCTGGAAACTGCAGTCGAGCCTGTTTCACGACGATCTTGACTATGTTGCCAAGGCAGGCGCCGACGACGTTGCGTGGGGAACGCCGGTGCCTTATCAGTCGCACAGCATTGCCTACGTGTTTCGTGACAGCGAAGGACGTCCGCTGGACGGCCGCCACCGCTACATATTGAGCTTCGATCTGGCGGCGCTGCCGCCGGTCACCGAGTTCTGGGAACTGCCGGTCTACGACGAGCATGGCTACTTCATCGACAATCCGATCGATCGCTACAGTCTGACCAGCTATCTGCAGCAGGCGGGCACCTACCACCAGGAAAGCGGCAAGCTGGTGTTCTACCTGCAGGCCGAGCGTCCGGCCGACCCCGAGCAGGCGCGTAACTGGCTGCCTATTGCAGCCAGCGGAGGATTCCAGCTTGCAGCGCGTTTCTATGGTCCGATGGCACCACTGATCGACGGCAGCTACGCGATGCCGGCGATCGTGCGCGTGGGTGAATAGCCGGCAAGCCGCAAGCAGAATCGGCGGTTGTGCACAAGTCTCGCCGCGTATCGACCGGCTGCGCATAATCCGTGCCCTTCTCGAACCGGGGACGGGCAATGAACAGCATCGAACAGCGAATCGCGGACGAACTCGGCGTCCGTATCGAACAGGTTGCAGCGGCCGTGGCCTTGCTCGACGGCGGTGCCACGGTGCCCTTCGTGGCGCGCTATCGCAAGGAGGCCACTGGCGGGCTCGACGATGTGCAGTTGCGCGCGCTCGAGCAGCGCCTCGGCTATCTGCGTGAACTCGAGGAGCGGCGTGAGGCGATCCTGAAGAGCATCGCAGAGCAGGGCAAGCTGACTCCGGAGCTCGAGAAAGTCATTTGCGAGGCAGACGCCAAGGCGCGCCTCGAGGACCTGTACCTGCCGTACAAGCCGAAGCGGCGCAGCAAGGCGCAGATCGCCCGCGAGGCGGGCATCGAACCGCTTGCCGATCTGCTGCTCGCCGAGCCCGAACGTGATCCACGGCTCGAGGCACAGTCGTTCGTGAATGCGGAAGCCGGGTTCGGCGACGTGAAGGCAGTGCTCGACGGAGCCCGCCAGATCCTGATGGAGCGTTTTGCCGAAGACGCGGCGCTGGTCGGGCGTGTGCGCGAGCTGTTGCGCAGCGACGGTGAACTGCGTTCGCGGGTGGTTGAAGGCAAACAGGCCGAGGGCGCGAAATTCGGTGACTATTTCGTGCACGACGAACGACTGGCGAAGGTGCCTTCGCATCGTGCGCTGGCGATGTTCCGCGGTCGCAATGAAGGCATCCTGCAGCTTGCGGTGGAACTGCCCGGCATCGACGAGGCGGCGTCGCATCCCTGCGAAGGCTTGGTGGCTGCACATACCGGCATCGCTGATCGCGGTCGCAAGGCCGATGCCTGGCTGCTCGAGGTGGCGCGCTGGACGTGGCGTGTGCGCCTGTCGCTGCACGTGGTCGGTGATCTGCTCGCGGAGCTGCGCGAGGCGGCCGAAGCCGAGGCCATCCGTGTGTTCGCCGCCAATCTGCGCGATCTGCTGCTGGCGGCCCCTGCCGGCCATCGTGCCTGCATCGGGCTCGATCCGGGCTTGCGCACCGGTGTCAAGGTGGTCGCGCTCGACGGTACCGGCAAACTGCTCGAGCACACGACGATCTACCCGCATGCGCCGCAGAACCGCTGGGCGGAATCGCTGGCCGTGCTGCAGCGCATTGCCGCACGCCACGGCAGCGAGCTGGTGGCGATCGGCAACGGCACTGCATCGCGCGAAACCGAGAAGCTGGTCGGCGAGTTGTGCCGCATGCACCCCGAACTTGGCCTCACGCGCGTGGTGGTGAGTGAGGCCGGTGCGTCGGTGTATTCGGCGTCCGAACTGGCAAGTCGCGAATTTCCGGATATCGACGTCAGCATTCGTGGTGCGGTCTCGATCGCACGGAGGCTGCAGGACCCGCTTGCCGAGCTGGTCAAGATCGAGCCGAAGTCGATCGGGGTGGGACAGTACCAGCACGACGTGAACCAGCATCGGCTTGCAAAGGGGCTCGATGCGGTGGTCGAGGATTGTGTGAACAGCGTCGGTGTGGAGCTGAACAGCGCCTCGGCTGCACTGCTCGGGCGTGTCTCGGGGCTCGGTGGGTCGCTGGCACAGGCGATCGTCGATCACCGGGACCGCAACGGTCCGTTTCGCAGCCGCGAAGCGTTGCGTGCCGTGTCGCGTCTGGGGGCGCGCACCTTCGAGCAGTGTGCCGGCTTTCTGCGCATCACGGGTGGCGACAATCCGCTCGACGCCTCGGCGGTGCATCCGGAGTCGTATGCGGTGGTCGAACGCATCGCGGGCACGCAGGGATGTTCGGTGATCGAACTGGTCGGTAACGCCGAGCGCGTGCGTGCGATCGACTTGCGGCGCTTCGTCGGCGCGGAGAGCGGCGAGATGACGCTGCGCGATATCCTGCGCGAGCTGGAGAAGCCGGGTCGCGATCCACGGCCGGCATTCCGCACGGCCGCGTTCGCCGATGGAATCGAGACGCTGGCCGATCTGCGCCCTGGCATGGTGCTCGAGGGCGTGGTGACCAACGTGGCAAACTTCGGTGCATTCATCGATATCGGTGTGCACCAGGACGGGCTGGTGCACGTTTCGGCGCTGAGCCGGCGTTTCGTGCGCGATCCGCGCGAGGTGGTCAAGGCCGGTGATATCGTGAAGGTCAAGGTGCTCGAGGTGGATCCGGCGCGCAAGCGCATCGGACTCACCATGCGCCTCGACGACGAGCTGCCGGGGGCTGCTGAAGAGGCGCGCCCTGCACGCAGCGCAACGCCCGGTTCGAGGCCGGAACGCGGCCGCGACGCTGGCTCACGCGGCAAGAGCGAACCGCCGCCGCGTACCGGGACGCTTGGCGAGCTGCTGTTGGCGGCGCAGAAGCGCAACCGCTGAAGACGACTTCGGGCAAAGGGAGGATTTCTGCGATGCATTCGATCGATCCGCGCACGCCGGTGCTCGTCGGTTTGGGCACCGTCCAGCAGCAGGAGCGGGATCCGGCGATGGCGCAGGAGCCCGTGCAGTTGATGATTGCAGCGGTGCGTGCAGCCGCTGCCGATTGCGGCAGTCCGGGACTCGCGGCTACCGCCGAACGCATCTGTGTGCCGCAGGGCATGTGGCGCTATGGGGATGCGGCGCGCATGGTCGCGCGCGCCGTCGGTGCCCGGGCTGCGACCACGGTGTGTGCGAAGGTCGGCATCCTGCAGCAGTCCCTGATCGGCGATGTCTGCCGGCGCATAGCCGCCGGCGAGATCGACAGCGGCATCGTGGTCGGAGGCGAGGCACGTTTCCGGGCGTTGCAGGCGCAGATTGCCGGCGTCGACGCAGCCGAGACCGTGAACCAGGATACGCCCGACGAGGTGCTGGAGCCGGCTGCAGAGCTGCTGCTGCCGGTCGAGACCGAGTCGGGGCTCGGCATGATGCCGGTCGGGTATTACGCGGTCGTGGAAAGCGCGTTTCGTGCCGCTCAGGGCCTGACCCCCGATGCGCATCGCGATCGCATTGCCGCGCTCTACAGCCGTTTCAGCGAGATCGCCGCAGGCAATCCGCATGCGTGGAAGCGCGAACACCTGCCGGCACAGCAGATTCGCGACGCATCGGCGCGCAACCCCATGCTCGCATTCCCGTACACGAAGCTGCACAACAGCTCGTGGAACGTCGACCAGGCCGCGGCGCTGTTGTTCTGCTCGGCGCAGCGAGCGAGTGCTCTCGGCATTGCACGGGAACGCTGGATATTCCCGCGTGCGAGCAGTGAGTCGAACCATATGCTCGCGCTGTCGGCGCGTCCGCAGTTGCATCGCCTGCCCGGGGCCCGTATCGCCGGGCAGCGTGCGCTCGAAGTCTCCGGGCTCGATGTGCACGAGCTGGATCTGGTCGAGCTTTATTCCTGCTTCCCGATCGCGTTGGAACTCTACGCTGCCGAACTCGGCATTTCGCGTGAGCAGGACTGGACCGTGACCGGAGGCATGCCGTTTGCGGGTGGGCCGTTGAACAACTACGTGCTGCAGGCGACTGCGCGCATGGCGGAGCTGCTGCGCGAGGGGCGCGGCACGAACGGGCTGGTGAGTTCGGTGTCTGGCTATCTGACCAAGCAGGGCTTCGGTGTCTGGTCGCGCGATCCGGGACCGGCGGGCTTTGCGTCCGTCGATGTCAGTGACGAAGTCGCCGGCGTTACCGTGCCGAAGCGTGTGGTCGCACCACCCGATGGAGTCGCACGCATCGGCGGCTATACGGTGGTCTACCGGGAGGGGCAGCGCGCGTGCGGTGTGGCGGTGCTCGATCTGCCGGATAACACCCGCACGCTCGCAACCACTCGCGTTCCGGCCCAGATGCAGCGGTTGGAGAGCGAGGAGTGCTGCGGGCGTACCGTGCAGGTGAGCAACCGCGAGTTCGTTCTTGCTTGAGCGTCCCGGGTACGCCGGCTGCGCTCAGCTGAGGTGGCGATCCAGATAGCCCTCGATCTCGTTCTCGATACGACCCTTCAGCATCCGCATCAGCATGCCGAGTTTCACGTCGACCAGGACTTCTTCCTTTTCCAGTGTGAGGCGTGCATCGATGCCGCCGGAGTAGTTGTAGTGCACGGTATCGCCTTCCCACGAGTAATCCCCGCCGAAGCTCTGCTGCAGGTGCTGCGCCAGCTTTTCCGCGCGCTTGCGCAGTGTCTTGCGGTCCAGGTCGTGCTCGCGCTCGATGTGGATATGACTCATGCGAGATCCTCCGGTGATGTTATTTTGCGGCGATTGTGCGCGCTCGGCGCGTGCTTGCCAATCGGCAGGAAGTGCCATAATGAAACCGTGATCCATCCGGGAGCAAGCCGGGTTGCAGAAGCAGATGGATGAAGCGTCGGTGCGGGTGTTCGAGACACCGACAACCGGCAGTTCGGGCATTCGCCCCGTGATGCGCGTGGTCGCGGACGCGCTGCCCGATTTCGCCCGCCTCGCGCGGCGCAACCGGCGTCTGCATGCTCTGGAAAGGGTCATGCAACACGCCAACGACTATGACGAGTGGCGCGAAGCTGCCATTGCGTACGACCAGGAGGCCGGGCTCGAGGAGTGGAAGATCAGCGACGCCTCACCGTACTACGATCACAAGCTGATCCGACGCCGGCTCGCGCAAATCGTCGGCGTGCGCGAAGGCGGCGATCTGCATCGTGTGATGTTCGCGCTGGAGCAAGGGCTGCACGGCAATCTCGGGCATATCTCGAATCCGGCGCTGTACCGCTTCACGCGCTTCGGCACCAAGCGCCTGATCGAGCATTACCTGGCCGAAGTCTGCGCAACGCTCGATTGGGTCTGCGACGAGGAGTCGGGAGATGTATCGCTCGCCGAGAAGATCGAATTCTTCGAGCAGACCTGCCAGACCTTTGGTCAGACGGCGCTGATGCTCAGTGGCGGTGCGGCGCTTGGCATTTACCATATGGGCGTCGTGAAGTCGCTGTGGGAGCACGGTCTGTTGCCACATGTGATCTCCGGTTCCAGTGCCGGTTCGGTGGTTGCTGCCGTGCTCGGTACGCACACCGACGAGGAGTTGCGCGAAATCATGGCGCACCGCCGGCCACTGGTCGGTCTGATCAGACGCAACACCGCCCGCAACCGGGCGTGCCTGCTCGATGTGGAGCATTTCGACCGGGTGCTGCGCGAGCGTATCGGCGCGATGAGTTTCCTGGAAGCGTTCCGGCACAGCGGGCGTGCGATCAACATCACGGTGCATCCTTGTGACCCGATGGAAGAGGGGCGGTTGCTGAACTACCGTACTTCGCCGCACGTGGTGTTGAACAGTGCAGTGCGCGCCTCGTGCGCGGCGCCGTTCCTGATGCCGCCGGCGGAACTGTTCGCGAAGACGATCAACGGCGAGGTCGTCCCGTACCTGAAGAACCGCAGATTCCTCGACGGCTCGATCGGCGACGATCTGCCGATCCGCCGGCTGACCCGTCTCTATGGCGTCAATCATTCGATCGTCAGCCTGGTCAATCCGCTGGCGCTGCCGTTCGCATCGAGGCGTGTGCACTCGGGTAGCGATGTCGGTGCGATCACGCGCCATTACGCGACACGGCTGTTCCAGGAGACCACGAACTACTCGCTGCAACTGGTGCAGAAGGGGATTCCATCGGACGAGCTCAGGTTCGCGATCGACAAGCTGCGCTCGGTGATGACCCAGGATTATCGCGGCGATATCACGCTGGTGCCGCCGCGGCGGATGGCGCATGTCTACGGGCTGTTGCGCAGCCAGACGCATGCAGAGGAAGCGGCCTTCATGAAGATCGCCGAGCGGGTTGTGTGGCCGGTCCTGGAGATGATCAGGAACACCACGGCAGTGAGCCGTACCTTCGGCGCGTGTCTGGCGCGGTTGCGTTCGCGCCGTGTTGCGCGGCGTGTGCATTGAATGATTGATGGATTCTGCGACGACGGAGCAGGGGATGAGCGGTTACAGGAAATGGGAGTGCGTGATCTGCGGCTTCATCTACGATGAGGCGCTCGGCTTGCCGGACCACGACATCGCGCCGGGTACGCGCTGGGAGGACGTTCCGGACGATTTCGAGTGTCCCGATTGCGGTATCGGCAAAGCCGACTTCGACCTTCTGGCGGACTGAGCGCCGGGCTCGCTCGCCATGCCCCCCTGGGCGTTGCAGTTCCAGAACTTCTCGACGCTGCACCTGCTGACAGTGTGCGGTTTCGGCGTGTTGTGGGCGCTGCTGGCCGGTGTCGGACGTATGGTCGCCGGCAGCGTGCTGGAGTCGCACTGGCGCAGCGGACTGTGCGTGTCGCTTGCCGTTGCGTGGGCGGTTGCCAACGGCGTGCAACTCGCGCCGGGCTATTTCGTCGCCGCCAGCAACCTGCCGCTGCAGGCCTGTGATCTGGCCGGGATCCTCGCGCCGCTGGCGTTGTGGCGCCGCACACGATTGCTGCTCGGTGTGCTGTATTTCTGGGGAGTGGGCTTCAGTGTGCAGGCAATCCTCACGCCCGATCTCGCCGAAGGTCCGGCGCAGGCCGAGTTCTGGATGTTCTGGGTGCCGCACGCGAATCTCACCGGCGCCGCCTGCTACGCGCTGGTGGTGGAACGCTTCCGTCCGGGCTGGCGCGAGTGCCTGCAGGCCTACGGTCTGGCCGTTCTGTACCTGGTGTTCATCCTGCCGTTCGACCTCGTGACCGGTTTCAATTACGGCTACGTAGGCCCGCAGACCCTCGAACAGCCGACGCTGCTCGACGCGCTGGGCCCCTGGCCGTGGCGGATCGCCGGGATGATGGCGGTGGCGTTGACCGGCTTTGTGCTGCTGCTGTTGCCGTGGCTGCCGCGTGCGGCTCAGAAGCCGCGCAGCGTGGCGTAGCGCGAACGGTGGAAGCGCGTGTCGCCGAGAATCTGCATCGTCACGCGCGCCCGTTTCAGGAACAGTCCGATATCGAGCTGATCCGTGATGCCGATTCCGCCGTGCATCTGCACGGCCTCGTTGCTGACCAGTTCGCACGCGTCGTTCGCGCGCGCCTTCGCCAGGCTGGCCACCATCGCCAGCAGTGGAGAAGCAGAATCGACTTTGTCACAGGCGTCGCGGACCACGCTCTGCAGCAGTTCCAGGTCGATGAACATCTGCGCTGCACGGTGCTGCAGGGCCTGGAAGGTTCCGATCAGCGCGCCGAACTGTTGGCGTTGTTTCAGATAGCCGACGGTGCGCTCGAAGCACTCGTGGGCACTACCGAGCATCTCGGCAGCGATCGCGGCACGCCCGCGGTCCAGCACCTGCTCCAGTACCGGCCACGCTTCGCCCTCGCCGCCCAGCAATGCCGTTGCCGGTACATCGACGTCATGAAATTCGATACGTGCCGCGTTGCGGCTGTCCATCATGGGGGTGCGCCGACGTGATATCCCCGGCGCATGGGCGTCGACCAGCAACAGGCTGATCCCCTCGGCGGATCCGGGTTCGCCGCTGCTGCGGGCAACGACCACGAGCCGGTCGGCGCTGTGTCCGTCGAGCACGAACTGCTTGGCTCCGTTCAGGCGGTAGCCGTTGCCGCTGCGCTCCGCTCGCAACCGTACACCGAGTGGCTCATGGCGGTGTGATTCCTCGAGCGCAAGCGCCAGGCAGATGTCGCCGGCCGCGATTCCAGGCAGCACCGCTTCCTTCTGGTGTTGATCGCCAGCGAGCAGGATTGCCGAAGCACCAAGCACGCACGTTGCGAACAGAGGCGAGGCGGTGAGCGTGCGACCGGTTTCCTGCAATACCACACCGAGCCCGGCAAAGCCGAACTCGAGTCCCCCGAATTCCTCCGGGATGATGATTCCGGACCAGCCCATCGCAGCCATTTCAGCCCACAGCGCCTGCGAGTAACCGAGCGAATCGTCGTCGTCGCGCAGTTCGCGCAACGCCGCAACGGGAGCCTTTTCCTGCAGGAACTCGCGCGCGGTGTCGCGCAGGTGTCGCTGCTCTTCATTCAATACCATGGGCATCGTTCGGTTCCCGTACAGCGTTTGGTGTTCAGGTCACACCAGGAAGTCCAAGGGCGCGCTTGGCGATGATGTTGAGTTGTATCTCGGAAGTGCCCCCGGCGATGCTGAGCGCCTTGTTGAACAGGCACTGGCGTGTCGTGGCGAGTTCGGCCGCCGTGAAGTCGTCTCCCATCCAGCCGATGCCCTGGTTGCCCATCATCGCCATCATCAGTTCGTACTTGCGCTTTTCCTCCTCGGTGCCGCAGTACTTCATGATCAGTGGCGTCAATCCGTTGCCGACTCCGGCGCGGGTTTCCTCGAGAATGCGCAACTGCGTCAGCCCGATCGCGTGCACCTGCATCTCGTGACGTGCGAGCGCATCGCGCAGCAGCGGATCGTCGATACGACCGTCACTGCTCGGCAGGTACTGGCGTGCGCACTCGATCGGCGTATGCGCGGCGATCGTCACCGTATCACCCATGTCAGACATCAGCTTGCGTTCGTGGCGCAGCAGTGCCTTGGCGACGGACCAGCCCTCGTTCAGCTTGCCGACCAGGTTCTCCCTGGGCACGCGCACGTTGTCGAAGAAGGTCTGGCAGAACTCCGAATCGCCGTTGATCAGCTTGATCGGCGTGACCGAGACTCCGGGTGTTGCCATGTCGATCAGCAGGAAGCTGATGCCCGACTGCTTGTTGCGCGCGTTGGGGTCGGTGCGTACCAGGCAGAAGATCCAGTCCGAATGGTCGGCGTGGGAAGTCCAGATCTTCGAGCCGTTGACGATGAAGTGATCGCCGTGGTCTTCGGCGCGCGTCTGCAGGCTGGCGAGATCGGAACCGGCGTTCGGTTCACTGTAGCCCTGACACCAGCGTATCCGGCCTTCGGCGATGGCGGGCAGGTGGATGCGTTTCTGTTCCTCGTTGCCGAACTCGAACAGCGCCGGTCCAAGCATCCAGATGCCCAGGCCGAACAGGGGGGCGCGGCAACCGAGACGCACCATTTCCTTGCGCAGGATGCGGGCATGCTGGCCGGTCAGTCCGGCGCCGCCGTATTCACGCGGCCATTCCGGAACGGTCCACCCCTTGGACAGCATGCGCTCGAACCACAGCTGCGCGTCTTCGGAGACGAACTTCGCCCTGCGCCCGCCCCAGTACTGCGCCGCGTGCGAGGCAGGTGTGCGTTGCGACGGGGGGCAATTGGCTTCCATCCAGTCGCGAACGTCGGTACGGAATTTTTCGAGATCTTCCATAAGACTGCCCTGGCCAGACCTCCTCGATTCGGAATCGCGCAAGCTTAAGGCCTGCCCGTCGCATGACAATGACAATAAGGATCGCCCTGCATTAACAATAGCGGTCAGCCGTGGCGCGGTGAAACGGCTGTTCTGCCTTCCGGATCGATCACCGGGCGCATAAGATGGCTGCGCATCGCGTGGGAACGACGGAGGCCTGCATGAAGCGTTTCGAAGGGCAGGTGGCTCTGGTCAGTGGCGGCAATGTCGTCAACGCTGCGTCCACCTCGGCGCTTGCGGGTCTGCCCTGGGGCGGAGCGTACCCGGCATCCAGGGGCGCCACACGGTCCCGATTGCAGGTGAGGAGCGAGCGATGATGTCGGTGGTTGAGTCGCTGCTGCGTCCCGCAGCGTTGCCGGGTTGTGCGCAAGCGGCGCGCCTGATCGAGACGCATATCTCATGGGTACTGCTTGCCGGCGAGACTGCGTACAAGATCAAGAAGCCGGTCGATCTGGGTTTTCTGGACTATTCGACGCTGGCGTTGCGCAAGCATTTCTGCGAGGAGGAACTGCGCGTCAACCGCCGTTACGCGCCGCAGATCTATCTGGACGTGGTTGCCGTGACTGCGGGTGCCGCGGGTGCGGAAATCGACGGTTCGGGGCGAGTGCTCGACTACGCCGTGCGCATGCGCCGCTTTCCCGACGATGCGCTGCTCAGCGATGCCGCAGCGCGCGGCCTGGTCGATGTGGCGCTCTGGCGCCAGCTCGGTGTAGACATTGCTGCAGTGCACGCGGTGCTTCCGCTGGCAGGGCCCGAGCACGAGGACGGGCGCGGAACTCCGCTGCAGTTGCGTGACGCGGTGAACCAGAACTTTCGCCAGACCCGTCCCTATCTGCGCGACGGAGCGGACCTCGCCTTGTTGAACCGTCTCGAGGAGCAGGCGTGGGCGGCCTGCCAGACCTGCGAACGGACGCTGTGGCAGCGCTATGAGAACGGGTTGGTGCGCGAGTGTCACGGTGATCTGCATCTCGGCAACATCGTGCTGCTCGACGGGCGTGCGGTCGCTTTCGATGCGATCGAGTTCAACCCGGCACTGAGCTGGATCGATGTGATGAACGAGCTCGCCTTCCTGGTCATGGATTGCGAAAGTCGTGGTTGCGGCGAGGGTGGATTCGTCGCACTGAATGCCTGGCTCGAACACTGCGGCGACTACGCCGGACTCGGTTTGCTGGACTTCCTCTGTACCTATCGTGCGATGGTGCGCGCGAAGGTTGCCGCGCTGGGAACCGGCCGACCGCCACTGGCCGAAGGATCACCCGCGCATCGCGAGTGCCGGCGCTATCTGGCGCTGGCAGAGCGCTACACCCTGCCACGCCGGCCGTTCCTCGCGATCACCTGCGGTGTCTCGGGTTCGGGCAAATCGACGTTGGCGGAGAAGCTGGCCGGCGGCGCGCGTGCGATCCGCCTGCGCTCGGATGTGGAGCGCAAGCGTCTGTTCGGCATTGCGCCACAGGACGACAGTCGCGCGATGGTCGGCGGTGATGGGATCTACACCGCAGAGGCAAGCCGGCGGACTTTCGCGCGGCTGGAGGAACTTGCGCGCGACATCATTGGCAGTGGCTTGCCGGTGATCGTCGATGCGACCTTCATCCAGCGCGCGCATCGTGATGGCTTCCGTCGCCTCGCACGCGAACTCGGCGTACCGTTCCACATCCTGTTCTGCGATGCGCCGCGTGCAGAGCTGGAGCGGCGTGTGCGTGCGCGCAGTGCAGCGCGCAGCGATGTCTCGGAGGCGGATATCGAAGTGCTGGCTGCACAGCTCGCGGCCGCCGAGTTTCCGCAGCCGTCCAGCGAGCCGGAAACGCTTGCTGCAGCTGGCGGTGCTGCATTGACGTTCGAGGAGCTGCTGGTCCGTCTCGCCGGCGCCTGAGCGTCGTTCAGCGTCGTCGTGGCGTCGTGGCCGTCGTGCTGCGCGAGTGGATCGTGCGGGCGGTTTCCATGAATTCGCGCTGCAACGCATTGATATGTGGCGCGACCAGCGACAGCACCTGCAGCACGCCATCGTCGATGACGGTTTCATCGTCGCTGCTGCGGTCTCCCATCAGGTTGTCGAAGTTCAGCCAGTAGGTGATCGTGAGCGCGATGCTGCGCGCGAGCAGCGTGATCTGGTCGTCGTCGATTTCCATGAGGCCGGCAGCGCGCAGCTGCACGCAGATTGCACGGGCTGCATCCTGCTTCATGTGCAACAGGCGGCGGAACGGACGGCGGATATGCTCGTAGCGTTGCAGCAGCAGCGAGACGTTGCGGTACAGGAAGCGGTAGGCGTGGATGTGCTCGAACACCACGACGAGGTAGAACCAGTTGTCCTCGAGACGCAGCGGATCCTGTACCGGTGCGCGCAGGATCACGTTGAACTGCTCGTAGAAGCGTGCGAACAGCTCGCCGACCAGCTCTTCCTTGCCCTTGAAGTGGTAGTAGAGGTTGCCCGGACTGATATCGAGTTCGTTGGCGATGTCGACGCTGGTGACGTTCGGTTCACCTTCGCGATTGAACAGCTCGAGACTGACCTGGATTATACGGTCGCGTGTTTTCATCGGGCGCAACATTACTAGTATGCTGTGGCATATTCCAGTGGCACGCGGAGGATGCGTCGATGGCGAAACCACGCAAGCAGAAGCAGCAGGAGAGTGGCGAGACGACCGCGCGCAAGATCTGGCTTGCCGGACTCGGTGCCTACGGCAAGAGCCTCGAGGGTGCGCACGATCAACTCGACAAGGCGAGCCAGGATGCGTCCAGGTTCTTCCACGATCTGGTCGATAAAGGTCAGGAGATCGAGGGGCAGGGCCGCGATGCGATCAAGGGGCGGATCAGCGAGGCACGCGAACGGATCTCCGGCGTGCGCGAGCGGATCGGCGATGCAGCAGACAGCAACAGCCGTTCGGTGGAAGACATGATCGGTCGGGTGCGTCAGCGTCTCGGTTTCGGCGACGACCCGGTCCCGGGACGAATCGATGCGCTGACCAGGCAGGTGAATTCTCTGGCGCGTGCGGTTTCCGGGCTGACCGGCGGCAAGCGCGTGGCGAAGAAGGCTGCGGATCAGGCAGACAAGCGTGCGCCACGTGCGCCAGACAGTACCGATCCGGCAGCGTCCGGAGCGGGCGCGCCTGCAGCACCGGGAAGGGCCGATTCGGGTCCAGCCGGAAAAAAACAGGCGGCTTCACGCAAGGCGCGTTCCGCTGTCGCGAGCAAGGCGGTCGTGGGCAAGAAGGCTGCAAAACGGTCGGCGAGTCCTGGCAGGTCTCGTTCCGGCACACCGCGCACGCGTTGAATGCCGCACGGCCGTGGCAACCCTCGGCGGGGCGAGCTACGTGCGCACCGCCGTCAGGGGGCGGTCGATGCCGCGAGGAAAGCCGGTGCCTCGCCGCCGCCGTGCACCGTGATGGCAGCGCCCGAGATGTAGCCCGCGAGCGGTGATGCGAGGAAAAGGCATGTATTGCCGATATCGGCAGGGATTGCCATGCGCCCGAGCGGGATGGTACGGCCGACTGCAGCGATTCCCTCGTCGTCACCGTAGTGCAGGTGCGCCTGCTCGGTCTGCACGAGTCCCGCGATCACCGCGACGACGCGCACTTTCGGTGCCCACTCGACGGCCAGCGAATTGGTGAGGTTCACCAGTCCCGCCTTTGCTGCCCCGTAGGCAGCCGTTCCGGGCGAGGGGCGGATCGCGCTGACGCTGGCGATGTTGATGATCGTGCCGCCCTCATCCTGTTGCTGCATCACGCGGTTCACGACCTGGCTGAAGTTCAGCGGGGCGAGCAGGTTGAGCCGGATGATCGACTCCGAGAAGCGCGGTGAAGCAGTGGCGGCATCGGCATTCGGTGCGCCGCCCGCGTTGTTGATCAGCGTATCGATGCGGCCGTGCTGTGCGGCAATGGCGTCGACGCAGGTCACGATCTGGTCGTAGTCGCGTACATCGGCCTGCCAGAAGCTGGCCTCGTTGCCCGCGCATGCAAGCGGTTGCTCGGGTGGTGTGCGACCGATCACTGCAACCCGTGCGCCTGCTGCGAGGAAGCAGCGCGTGATGCCCGCACCCACGCCTTTGGCACCCCCGGTCACGATCACTACCTTGCCGTGCATGTCCAGCCCGTCCTGCATGGGTTCCTCCGAATTCCGGCATTTCACTTGCGACGCTGCTTGCGTCTAGAATGGCGCGCCATTATAGCCGGGGCGCTGCGCCATGCGCGGTCCGGGTAACATCCCGCAACGGTACCACGGAGGATGCATGAACGAGGCGAACGTTTCGAAGAAGATCGCGATTCTGGGAGGTACCGGCGCACTGGGCACCGGTCTGGTACGACGCTGGACGCAGGCCGGACACGCGGTGATCATCGGCTCGCGCACGCTGGAAAAGGCACAGGCCGCACTCGAAGAACTGCGCCAGGTCATGGCCGAATGGGGCGCTACGCACGTCGATGTTGCCGCGATGGAAAACCTCGATGCCGCACGCGCAGCCGACATCGTGGTGCTGACGGTGCCGTTTGCACACCAGAAGTCGACGCTCGAGCACGTGCGATCGGCGCTCGCCGGCAAGATCCTCGTCGACGTGACGGTTCCGCTGGTGCCGCCGAAGGTCGGTACCGTACAGATGCCGCCCGAGGGTTCGGCAGGCACCGCGGCGCAGCAGTTGCTCGGCGAATCGGTGAAGGTGGTATCGGCATTCCAGAACGTGGCCGCGCATCATCTGCAGGAGGGGCACGGCCTCGAGTGCGACGTGCTGGTCTGTGGCAACGACAAGGAAGCGCGCCAGGAGGTCATCGGGCTCGTCGAGGCATGCGGCATGCGCGGTTTTCATGCCGGGCCGATCGCGAACTCCACCGCAGCGGAGGCGCTGACTTCGGTCATCATCAACATCAACCGTACGTTCAAGTGCCACGCGGGAATCCGCATCACCGGGATCGAAGGCGGCGGTGAGTGAAACACTGCAACTGATCCCGCTCACCGGGCTGCCGCTGGTGGAGCCTGGTGACGATGTCGCCGCGCTGCTGATCGACGCAGCGCACCGTTGCGCCGGTGGACTGCGTGATGGTGATCTGCTGGTGATCGCGCAGAAGATCATCTCCAAGGCAGAGAACCGCTACGTCGATCTGCGCGACGTGGTGCCGTCGGCGCGCGCGCTTGAGCTCGCTGGTCCAGCCGACAAGGATCCGCGCCTGGTCGAGGTGATCCTGTCCGAGTCGCGCGAGGTGCTGCGCCAGCGTCCCGGCGCATTGATCGTCGAACACCGGCTCGGTTATGTGCACGCCAACGCCGGCGTGGATCGCTCCAATGTCGCGGATCCGGACAAGGTGCTGCTGCTGCCGCTGGATCCGGATGCCAGTGCGCGAGGCGTGGGCGAGCGCGCGGCCCGGGAGACGGGTGCAACGATCTCGGTGATCATCAACGACTCTGCGGGACGGCCATGGCGTAACGGCATCACCGGTTTTGCGATCGGTTGCGCCGGCTTTCGCCCGGTCGTGAACCGTATCGGAGCACCGGATCTGTTCGGTCGCAAGCTCGAGATCACCGAGATTGCAGTGGCCGATGAACTCGCCGCGGCGGCATCGTTCGTGATGGGGCAGGCCGACGAGGCAATCCCGGCAGTGCTGGTGCGCGGGGCGGCGCTCGAGCCTTCGGACGAAGGCATGCAGGCGCTGCTGCGGGCACGCGAGCGCGACCTGTTCCGACAGTGAACGCTGCAGGGCGCGTCGTCGCAATCTCCGGGGGCGTGGGTGGTGCCAAGCTCGCCAGCGGACTCGCCACCGTACTCGCGCCGCAGGAGCTGCTGGTCGTCGCGAATACCGGTGACGACTTCGAACACCTCGGCCTGGCCGTCTGTCCGGACCTCGATACGTTGATGTACACGCTGGCCGGTCGCGCCGACCCGGAGCGCGGCTGGGGGCTCGCCGGCGAGACCTGGCACTGCCTGGAGGCTCTCACCGGACTCGGTGGTCCGGACTGGTTTCGCCTCGGTGACCGCGATCTGGCGACACATCTGCGGCGCACGGCGCTGTTGCGTGCCGGGCATACGCTGAGCGAGGCCACTGCCGAACTGGCGCGATCGCTGGGAGTGCGGCACACGATCGCGCCGATGAGCGACACGGCGGTGCGCACGCTCGTCGATACCGATCGAGGTACTTTCGCCTTCCAGGAGTATTTCGTGCGCGAACGCTGCGAACCCCGCGTGCGCGCACTGCGCTACCAGCATGCCGAATGCGCACAACCGGTTCCGACGCTGCACGACTGGCTTGCAGGGGGGGACTCGCTGGTCGTCGTGTGTCCCTCGAACCCGTACCTGAGCGTCGATCCGGTACTCGCGGTTGCCGGCATGCGCGCGCTGCTCCAGTCGCTGCCGGTAGTCGCCGTTTCGCCGATCATCGGGGGCAGGGCGATCAAGGGCCCGGCAGCAAAGATGATGGCGGAACTCGGCATGCCGGTATCGGCCTGCGGGGTCGCAGAACATTATCGCGGGCTGGTGCAGGCATTCGTGATCGATCACGAGGACGCGGCGCAGGTGGATGCGATCATGGCGCTCGGCATGCGCGTACTGGTCACCGATACGGTGATGCGCGATGCCGGCGATCGTGAGCGCCTTGCGCGCGAGGTGCTGCAGTTCATGGCAGAGCGGGCGGAATGATCGCCGAAACCTTGTGGGTGCTGGTGCCGCTGAAAAACCTCGACCGTGCCAAGGAGCGCCTGGCGGGAGCGCTGGATCCGCGTGCGCGACGCCAGCTGGTCGCTGCGATGGCGCGTGACGTGCTGGCAGCGCTGCTTGGCGTTCCGCTGGCCGCGAACCGTATCGTGCTGGTGTCGGACGATCCCGACGTCGCGGCACTGGCACGCGAGCTCGGTGTCGATCTGTTCCGCCCGGGTCCGGCAGTGCAGGATCCGTTGAATGCGGCGCTTGCCGAGGCGACGCGCCATGTGCTGCAACGGGGTGCAACGGATCTGCTCGTGCTGCACGCCGATCTGCCGTGCGCGACGGCTGCCGAGTTGCGTGCATTGATTGCTGCCCACCGGGAGCGGTGGCACGACGATGGTTCAGCACGGATCACGCTCGTCAGCGATCGCATGGGTACAGGCACCAACTGCCTGCTGAGCACGCCGCCCGGGGTGGTTGCCTACCGTTTCGGCATCGACAGCCGGCGGCAACACCGTGCGGCGGCGGCGACGGCGGGAGTTGCCTGTGCGGAATTCGACGCCGACGGACTCCGACGCGACATCGACCAGCCGGCGGAGCTGGCCGCGCTTGTGGAGCTTTCCCAAAGTCCCCAGAATGGCTGCGGGGAGCATACGACGCGACTGCTGTTGCGATTGCATCCCGCCTAGCCCACGCAACCGAGGTCAATTCCCGTGCAGATGTTGAGCAGGAATCCCCTGGACGCACTTGCCGATGCGGCGCGTTCCAGTGCCGGTCTTTCGGATGAACAGGCGCTCGCGCTGGCCGGTATCACCGATACCGGTGCGCTGATGCGCGTTGCCGCTGCGATGCGCGATGCGGCGCACGGCAATCTGATCACGTACTCGCGCAAGGTCTTCATTCCGCTGACGCAACTGTGCCGGGATGTCTGCCATTACTGCACCTTTGCGCAGACACCGAAGAAGATCGAGGCGCCGTACATGAGTCTCGAACAGGTGCTCGACAGCGCGCGTGCCGCAGCGCGCCTGGGATGCAAGGAGGCACTGTTCACACTCGGCGAGAAGCCGGAACGGCGTTATCGGGTGGCGCGTGACGAGCTCGCTGCAATGGGCTTTGCCAGTACGCTCGAATACCTGGCTCACGTTGCCGCTGCAGTGCGTGACCAGACGGGGCTGTTGCCGCATATCAATGCCGGCAACATGAGCGCGGAAGAGATCGCGATGCTGCGCCCGTTCGCGCCGTCGATGGGGATCATGCTGGAGTCGTCGTCGCAGCGGCTCTGTGGCAAGGGCATGCCGCATTACGGTTCGCCCGACAAGGCGCCCGGGGTGCGCCTGCAGACGATGCGCCTCGCTGGTGAAGCGCGAGTGCCGTTTACGTCGGGGATCCTGATCGGTATCGGCGAGACGCGTGTCGAGCGGGTCGAGTCGCTGCTGGCGTTGCGGGCGATCCATCGCGAATACGGCAATCTGCAGGAAGTCATCGTGCAGAATTTCCGTGCCAAGCTCGGCACGCGCATGGCAACGGCGCCGGAGCCGGATCTCGACGAGCTGTTGTGGAGCATCGCAGTCGCGCGGCTGGTGCTGGGTCCGCACATGAGCGTGCAGGCGCCGCCGAACCTCAGCCCCGGCGTGCTGTCGCGGCTGATCGATGCCGGGATCAACGACTGGGGCGGGGTGTCTCCGCTTACGCCGGATTTCGTGAATCCCGAAGCACCCTGGCCGCATCTCGACCAGCTTGCAGCGGAAACGGCGCAGAGCGGCAAGTTCCTGCAGGAGCGACTGACGATCTACCCGGCGTTCGTGCGTGACTGCGAGCGCTGGGTGGATCCGGCGCTGCAGCCGCCACTGCGTGCAAACACCGATACCGAAGGCTATCCGCGCGTCGATGGGTGGCTGACCGGCTCATCGTCGGAGTTGCCCGCGATCGAGAGCGCACTGCTTGCCGGTACGCTGGTGGCTGGCCGCAGCAGCAGTCGTATCGAGGCAGTGCTTGCGTGCGCCGAGCGTGGCGAGGATCTGGCTCTGGACGACGTGGTGCTGCTGCTGGGTGTGCGTGGTGCCGATTTCTCGCGCGTGTGTGCATACGCCGATCGCTTGAATCGCAGTCTGCACGGTGATCGCGTCAGCTATGTGGTGAACCGCAACATCAACTACACGAACGTCTGTTACTTCAAATGCCAGTTCTGTGCTTTCTCCAAGGGCAAGGCGCACGAGGAGTTGCGCGGTGCTCCCTACGATCTGGATGAGCAAGAACTGGCACGTCGCGTCGGCGAAGCGTGGGAGCGTGGTGCCACCGAGGTCTGCCTGCAGGGCGGCATTCATCCTGCCTACACCGGACAGAAATACCTGGATATCTGCCGGATCGTGAAGCAGGTGGCACCGGGGATGCATATCCACGCGTTCTCGCCGCTCGAGATCTGGCAGGGAGCGAAGACGCTTGGCACGCCGCTGGCCGACTTCATCACCAGGCTGCGCGAGGCTGGACTGGCGACGCTGCCGGGGACCGCAGCCGAGATCCTGCACGATGAAGTACGCGCCGTGCTCTGCCCGGACAAGATCCGCAGCGCCGAGTGGGTCGAGGTGATGGAGATCGCGCATGGCCTCGGTGTGCGCAGCACGGCGACGATCATGTATGGCCATATAGAGAAGCTGCAGCACCAGGCGCATCATCTGTTGCTGGTTCGCGACCTGCAGCGTCGCCACGGCGGTTTCACCGAGTTCGTGCCGCTGCCCTTCGTTGCCGGCGAAGCGCCGATGTATCTGCGCGGGCGTGCGCGTCGTGGACCCACGTTCCGCGAGGCAGTGCTGATGCACGCCGTCGCTCGCATCGTGCTGTTCCCGCATGTGCCGAACATCCAGGCCTCGTGGGTGAAAATGGGTCCCGAAGGCGTGCGTGCCTGCCTGCACGCCGGAGCGAATGACGTCGGCGGCACGCTGATGAACGAGTCGATCACGCGTGCCGCAGGCGCAGCGCACGGGCAGGAATTCCCGCCGGCGGAGCTCGAGGCGCTGATCCGCGCAGCGGGGCGCGAGCCGTGGCAGCGCACCACGCTCTACGAGCCGGCCGCGCAGGAGCGACAGCACGCGGCACACCACGCAGCCCCGCTCGCGGAGTATGTCAATACGCCGGTGCCGCGTGGCGCGGCCCGTGCACGGATGGCGGTTCCGGTGCGCAACTGAGCCCGACCGATTCGGCAGCGGTGGCACGGGTAGCGGAGCGATGAGCGGCAAGGCACGAAACGACCTCGAGGCGTCGTGGCTCGTGGAGCTTGGCGCCGAATTCGAGCAGCCGTACATGCATGCGCTGCGTGCGTTCCTGGTCGATGAGAAGCGTGCAGGCAAGACGATCTACCCGGCCACGGAAAATTGGTTCGCCGCGTTCCGGTACGCACCGTTCGATACGGTGGAGGTGGTCGTACTGGGGCAGGATCCGTACCACGGGCCCGGGCAGGCGCATGGCTTGTGCTTCTCGGTGCCGCGCGGTGTTGCGGTACCGCCGTCGCTGCAGAACATCTTTGCGGAATTGCGCCGTGACCTGGGTATCGAGTCACCGGCACACGGTTGTCTCGAGCACTGGGCACGCCAGGGCGTGCTGCTGCTGAACAGCGTGCTTACCGTGGAGCATGGGCGCGCGGGCTCCCACCAGGGGCGCGGCTGGGAAAGGTTCACCGATCGTGTGGTGGAGGTGTTGAGCGAGCGCCGCCAGAATCTCGTGTTCATGCTCTGGGGCAGCTACGCCGAGCGCAAGGGCCGTATCATCGATCGTACGCGCCACCTGGCGCTGTCCTCACCGCATCCCTCGCCGCTGTCCGCCTACCGTGGGTTCATCGGTAACGGGCACTTCTCGGCGGCAAACAGCTATCTCGTCGAACACGGCAAGTCGCCGATCGATTGGCGTATCTCCCCGTAGGTCGGGTTTCAACCCGACGAGTTACTGCAGCGAGGCGATGCTCGCTTCGAGGGCCTCGCTGAGATCCTCGACCTCCATCGCGTTGAATTCCGGCTCGAGCCCGAGGCGTGCAAAGGCCCCGATCTGATGCCAGTCCATCTGCGTCAGCGGGTGCCCGGAGCCGATCAGGCTCTGCAGGTTGGCGACCATGACCACGTCGGCATAATCGACACTCGGTGGACTGCGGTCGAATTTCAGATAGTCCGCTGGTACGCACGACAGCTCCGGCGCGAAGCTCCAGGTATCGAGGATCAGCTGTCCGAGTTCGCCGTGCAGTTCCGTGATCGACTGCTCGAGCAGTTGCGGGTCTTTCAGCAGCTGGCGGTATTCTTCGGCGAAGCGCAGCACCGGCAGGGCACCGATCTGGTGCACCAGGCCTGCGAGCGTCGCCTGGTCGGGCTTCAGGCGGGTATAGCTGCGTGCCAGCACCGCACTGATGCCGGCAACCTCGGTGCTGTGCGCCCAGATGCTGCGCAGGCGTTCGTCGATCAGGTTCGAGGTGGCCTGGAACATCTGCTCCATCGCCAACCCGATCGCCAGACTGCATGTGTACTGCATGCCGAGCCGGCTGATCGCCATCCGCAAGTCCAGGATCGGCGTGGACGCGCGCAGCAGCGGGCTGTTCGCGACCCGCACGACGCGTGCCGACAGTGCAGCGTCGCCGGCGATCACGCGGGCGATGCCGGCTGCGTCCGTGCGCGGATCTTCGGCGGCATCGCGCACCTTCAATGCCGCTTCCGGAAGCGTCGGCAGCACGATGCGATTGCTGCGAATCGCATCGATGACCCGCTCGCGAACCTCCGCGACAAGCCGCTCCACCGTGCGTACCCCCGTCGGGCATTGAATTCATTCGAGGATAGCACAGGCGTCGGCGAGTACCCGGAAGATGCTGCCATCGGCGCCACGCAGTCTTGCCGCTGCTGACGGCTGCGCTTCCTCGGACAGTACGGCGAGCATTTCGACGCGTGTGTCGTCGCTTGTGGCACTTTCCACGACGTTGCCGACGGCGCGCGTCATATCGTCGTCCTGATACAGCACGTCACCCGGAGACGGAAGGTTCGGGGACACTCCCGCGAGGTGATACAGGCGACGTTTGACAGAGCCCTTGTAACGCGCGCGTGCCACGATCTCCTGCCCGCTGTAGCAGCCCTTGCTGAAGCTCACGGCACCGCTGCGGTCGTAGTCGAGCATTTGTGGCAGGTATTCGCCGGCGATCGCGGCCACGATCTCTACCCTGCGCTCGCGCACCAGTGCGAGTCGCCAGTGCGACAGGGGTGCCTCGCGACAGCGGGTGGCGAGTGCGCTGCGCAGCCGCGCGAGTGATTCTGCCGGTGACCAGATCTCGTAGCGCTGACCCGCTTCGTCGCACTGCAGCACACGGTGCTCTCCAGCGATGACGATCTGTCGTTGCCGTGTCGGCCACCGGTCCAGAACGCCTCCCGCTGCCTCGGTCAGTCCTGTGCCGAGCAGGCCAGTGCAGGCGAGCGCTGCGCGTTTCACCGTGACGCGCGATAACGCAGCGTAACGGGCCAGCGCCGTGGCCGTCTGTTCCGCAATGTCTGCCCGCATGCGCAGCAGCACCCGTCCCGGCTCGCGAGCCCAGAGCAGGAAGCTGCCGCTCACCCTGCCCTTGGGCGTGCAGTAGGCGCCTTCGATCACATGGTCCGGTGCAGTCTGGTTCACGTCGCAGGTGAGCTGGCCCTGCAGCATCGACAGCGCGCGTTCACCGTCGATTGCGAGAAAAGCGTAGTCGTCGAGCATCACCAGCGATGCGGTGCTGGCACGTTGCAGATCAGCGTTCATGGAGAGGAATCGCACGCCTGGCTGACACGCAGCGCATAATAGCGCACACTCGCGCCGGACAACGGACCGTGGACACCCGATGGAACAGGATGCCGAGAATCGCCGGGTCTATTGGCACAGCCGGCGCGGAATGCTCGAGCTCGACCTGGTGTTGATGCCGTTCGCCGAGACCGTGTACCCGACGCTCGATGCGCAGACCCAGGCGCTGTACCGTGAGCTGCTCGGGTGCGAGGATGCAGACCTGTTTGCCTGGCTGGTGCATGGTGTCGCACCGGAAGATCCGCGTTTTCCCGCCCTGATCAGGAGAGTCCTCGGCAATGGACGGCCGCGAGATCCGCATCCGGCTGGTGTCGTCTAGGCGCGTCACTGGCGTTCTCTGTGCGCTGCATCTGCTGGCGATGAGCGCAGTGGCGGCAAGCACGCTGCCTGCGGCGGTCGTCTGGGCGGTAGACCTCGTTCTGCTGTGCGGCCTGGCGAGGCACGTGTGGACGCATGTGCACACGAACCGCTACCGCACGTGGTTGGTCCATGCGCGTGACGGATGGCGGCTGGAATGCGCCGGTGTGCACCATCCGGTTGCACTCGACGGCGGCAGTACCGTGCTCGGTCCGATCGTGCTGTTGCTGCTGCGTGCCCCGCGGCGCCGTCAGGTGTACGTTCTGACCCGGGACGCGCTCGGGGAGACGGACTGGCGCCGCCTGCGGGTATTGCTGCGTTTCGGTATGACCACGCCTCACCCCGGGGTAAGGATCGTGTCTTCTGCCTCAGGTGCAGGATCGGGGTAGTCGAGGGTGTAGTGCAGCCCGCGGCTTTCATGGCGTGTCAGCGCGCTGCGGATGATCAGCTCCGCCACCAGTGCGAGGTTGCGCAACTCCACGAGGTCGGAGGATACGTGGTAGTTGCGATAATACTCGGCAATTTCCTGCTTCAGCAGGTGAGCGCGGTTCAGCGCGCGTTGCAGACGTTTCGTGGTGCGCACGATGCCGACGTAATCCCACATGAAGCGGCGCAATTCGTCCCAGTTGTGCGAGATCACCACGTCTTCGTCGGAATTGCGCACCTGCGAGGCATCCCAGTCCGGCGTATCGTCGACGACCTTGCTCGCCAGATCCCCAGCGAGGATGTGACGGGCGGCAGCGCGCGCGAACACGAAACATTCGAGCAGTGAGTTGCTGGCCATGCGGTTCGCCCCGTGCAGGCCGGTGAACGCGGTTTCCCCGACGGCATAGAGGCCGGGCACGTCCGTGCAGCCGTCGAGATCGATCACGACGCCGCCGCAGGTGTAGTGGGCAGCGGGGACCACCGGCAGTGGCTCGTGCGCCATGTCCAATCCGAGCTCCAGGCAACGGCTGTGGATGGTCGGGAAGTGGCTGCGGACGAAATCCTCGCCCTTGTGGCTGATGTCGATATACACGCAATCGATGCCGAGCCGCTTCATTTCATGGTCGATTGCACGCGCGACGATGTCACGCGGTGCGAGTTCGGCCTGCGGATGGAAGCGTGGCATGAAGCGCTCGCCGTCGGGCAGCAGCAGCACGCCGCCTTCGCCGCGCACGGCCTCCGATACCAGGAAGGACTTGCTGTTCGGGTGGTACAGGCAGGTCGGGTGGAACTGATTGAATTCCAGGTTGCCGACTCGACAGCCGGCGCGCCATGCCATCGCGATGCCATCGCCGGTAGCCGTGTCCGGGTTCGTGGTGTAGAGGTACGCCTTGCTGGCGCCGCCGGTGGCCAGTACCACGCAGCGCGCGCTGAACAGATCGACGGACGCGCGCTGCCTGTCCAGTACATAGGCACCGCGGCAGCGTCCCCCGGTGACTACCAGATTGACCGCGATATGGTGTTCGAAGATCTCGATACCCGGATGGTGAACGGCATTCTCGATCAGCGTGTCGGCGACCGCACGCCCCGTCGCATCGGCTGCGTGGATGATGCGCCGGTGGCTGTGCCCACCTTCCATCGTGAGATGAAACTCGCCATGGCCTTGTGGGTTCACCAGGCGAGTAAAGCTCACGCCGAGATCGATCAGCCACTGGATGCTCTCGCGGCTGTGTTCGACCGTGAAACGCACCACGTCCTCACGGCACAGGCCAGCTCCGGCGCGCAGTGTGTCGGCGACGTGCGAATCGATGCTGTCGGTGTCGTCGAGTACCGCAGCGATACCGCCCTGGGCCGATGAGGTCGAACCCTCGTCGAGGGCACCCTTGCAGATCACTGCAACACGCACACGGTCCGCAACCTGCAGTGCAACGCTGAGTCCGGCCGCACCGCTGCCGATCACGAGCACGTCATGGGTATGGCGCCTGGGCATGCGGCCGGTCCGGAATGAAAAGCGGGCGGAAATATAACACAGACACGGCTTTTCGACGGGAGCCTGCTTTGTCTGTGCAGGCATCAGCTCGTATAGTAGCGCGCCGAAGCCACGGGGCGCGTCGCATGCGCGGTGCACGCCCGGGAGCGCGGAAATCGCGCAGCCAGAGATCCTCTGGGGCAGCCAATGGAAATGCGCAACGAACGAGTGGGGTCCTGCAATGTCTTCCGCAGAGGAGACAGATCATCAGTTGGTGGAGCGCGTACAGAAGGGCGATCGACGCGCCTTCGACGTGCTGGTGCTGAAGTACCAGCATCGCATCTACTCGCTGGTGACGCGCTTCGTGCGGGATCCGGACGAAGTGCAGGATGTGGTGCAGGAGGCGTTCATCAAGGCGTACCGTGCGTTGCCCGGCTTTCGTGGCGAGAGCGCGTTCTATACCTGGCTGTACCGGATTGCGATCAATACCGCGAAGAATCACCTCGTTTCACGGGCACGCCGTCCACGCGGGGTCGACATCGACGCCGAGGATGCGGAGCACTTCGCGAGCGCCTCGGCGCTGCGCGATCTGGCCGGTCCAGAGAACATATTGATGACGGAGCAATTGCGTGCGGTGATCGAGCGTGCGATTGCGGCACTGCCCGAGGATCTGCGCACAGCGCTCAGCCTGCGCGAATTCGACGGGTTGAGCTACGAGGAGATCGCCGATGCCATGCAATGCCCGGTGGGGACCGTGCGTTCACGGATCTTTCGTGCACGCGAGGCGATCGATCATGAAATTCTTCCGCTGATCACCGGGAACTAATCGGTGGGCGAGGAATCCGAAGGGGTGCACTTGCGGGCTGGAGGGTGGATCTTGAGCCAGATGAACGAGCCGCTGCGCGAGATGGTGTCTGCCGTCGTCGACGGCGAAGCCAGTGAATTCGAGTTGCGTCGGGTACTGGACGGCTGTGAGGATGCGGCGGTCGGGGCGCTGCTGGCGCGTCATTTCGCGGTGCGTTCGGTATTGCGTGGCGAGACGGCAGCGCTCTGTCCGTCGCAGGTGAGTCGATCGATATTGGCTGCTCTGGAAGCGGAGGCGCCGCTTGGTGTCGCACCAGCACCGGCGCGCTGGCGCATTCCGCTCGGCGGAGCGGCGGTGGCAGCATCCGTGTGTCTGATCGCCGTGTTCGGCCTGCGTGCACTGGCTCCGTCGAGTGACGGGCAGGCAGTCGAGGCGCCGGCTCTGGCCGCAGCGGATGCACAACCGCTGGCCCCGCTGGGACCCCCTGTGGCCGTGATGAATACATTGCCATCGGCTGCCGTTCCGGTCGGATTCGGTCCCGCAGTACGCGTCGCGCCGGGTGCGGCAACAGCCGTCAGCGCGGACCGCTTGGCCGAGGACAGGCTGCGCTTGTACATGGGTGAGCATGTGCGTAACGCTGCATTCAATGCCAATCAAGGCATGCTGCCTTACGCGCGGGTCGTCAGTGACGAGTCACGCTGAGGCGCGGTTCACGTCCGGATCGCTGCGCTTGCACCAGGTTTTCGCGCTGTTTGTCTTGCTGGCGACGACATTGACGGTTGCTGCTGCCGACGACCCTGGCGCACGACTCGATGCGATGTCACGCGCATTCCGCACCCTCGACTACCACGGCGTGTTCACCTACGAGCAGGGCCAGACGCTGAGCTCGCACCGCATCGTACATGCGGTCGCGGGCGGGATCGAGCGCGAGCGCATCGTGCATCTCGACGGCAATGCACGCGAATTTCGCCGCGGCAGGCATGCCTCCGATTGCGAGCATGCCGGAGACCGCCTGCTGCGACTCGATCCGGCGCGCCGGCTGGCACGTGAAACCGCAGTCACACCGCATGCCGGGGGCATCGGCGCGTACTACGCGATCGAGTTCGACGGCAGCGAACGGGTGGCGAACCGGACAGGACTCAGGCTTCACATCGCACCGCGTGACCCTTACCGCTACGGCATGGTCATGGTGCTCGACGACGCCAGTTCGCTGCTGCTGAAGTCGGAGACCACGGATGGCGCGGGACGGGTGCTGGAGCGCTTCCAGTTCGTGGAGCTGGAGATCGGCAACGCAATGCCGGCAAGCGAGTTCGGGGCGGACGGTGACGAGGAGACGCACCCGGAGCCTGTGGCCGACGCCGTGCCCGTGTTCGGATGGACGGTATCGTGGCTGCCGCAGGGATTCGTGCAGAGCGGTGGCGGCGCGCGTCGGCCCGCAGAGGGTGTAGATCCGGTCGAGATCCGCACCTATACCGACGGACTTGCGGTGTTCTCGATTTTCGTCGAACGCGCATCCGCACTCCAGGCCGGAGCCGGCGTTGCCTCGCGTGGCGCAACGGTGTCCTTCGTCGTTCCACGCGGGCACGGGCACCTGGTCACGGTGGTTGGCGAAATCCCGGTCGGAACCGCCCAACTGATTGCGAACGCGGTCAATTTCCCGGACGAAGACTGATGTTGATCGAATGTGCTCGGGTCGTGCGTGTGGCGGGCGACGCGTGCTGGGTCGAGGCGCCCGGTGCTGCCAGTTGCAGCGCCTGTGCGAGCGGCAAGGGTTGCGGTGGCGGAACCATGAGCCGGCTGTTCGGAGATCGACGGATGCCATTGCGCGTGCGTGTGCCGGCGGAGCTGACACCGGTGGTCAGCGACGTGGTCGAAATCGGTATGCCGGCGCGTGGTGTGGCGGGCGCGTCCCTGCTGGCGTACCTGCCACTGCTGGCCGGGCTCGTGCTTGGTGCAGTGCTCGGCGGTGGTCCGGGTGCAGGAGATGGCACCGCGATCGCCGGCGCCGCAGGTGGATTGCTGCTGGCGCTGGGCGTCTTGCGCCTGCTGGACGGTCCGGCACGGCGGTTGCTCGGCGAGCCGAGCGTGCTCAGGATCCTGTCATCGTCACATGCAGGTAGTTGATATGGATGGTGTTACGTTCCTTTCTGGAGACCCCATGAAACGCAGCTGGATGTTCGTACCGTTCGTGTTTCTGTTCTCGCTCGTGCTGAGTGATCTGGCGCGTGCGGCAGCGCTGCCTGATTTCACGGGCATCGTCGAGCGCAATTCGGGTGCCGTGGTCAAGATCCTCAGCATACAGAAGGCATCCGGGATAGCCGGTCTGCCGCCCGAAATCGATCCGCGCATGCTTGAGCAGATGCCGGAGATATTCCGTCACCTGTTCCAGAACCGCGGTCAGCCACAGCGTGAACGCCAGTCGATGGGGTCGGGTTTCATCATCTCGCAGGATGGCTACATCCTGACCAACCACCACGTCGTCGACGGGGCGGATTCGGTGCAGGTGCGCCTGCTCGACCGACGCGAGTTCGACGCCAAGGTCATCGGCAGCGATCGCCGCTCCGACATCGCGCTGTTGAAGATCGACGCGAAGGATCTGCCCGTCGTCAGCTTCGGCAATGCAGACGAGTTGAAAGTCGGAGAGTGGGTGGTGGCGATCGGCTCTCCGTTCGGTCTCGACTATTCGGTTGCGGCGGGTATCGTCAGTGCGCGTGGGCGCAGTCTGCCGAGCGAGGACAACGCGAACTACGTGCCGTTCATCCAGACTGACGTGGCAATCAACCCGGGCAACTCGGGAGGGCCGCTGTTCAACCTCGCGGGCGAGGTGGTGGGCATCAATTCGCAGATCTATACGCGCAGCGGCGGTTCGATCGGGCTGTCGTTCGCGATTCCGATTTCGGTCGCAATCAACGTTGCCGAGCAGTTGAAGAGCTCGGGTCATGTGGTGCGCGGGTGGCTCGGCGTTGGTATCCAGGACGTCGACCGTGCGCTGGCAGAAAGCTTCGGACTCGACAAGCCCGCAGGAGCGCTGATCTCGCAGCTCGAACCCGGTGGGCCGGCCGAGAAGGCAGGTGTGCACGTCGGCGACATCGTGATCTCCTTCGATGACAAACCGATCAGCGAATCCGCGGATCTGCCGCATGTCGTCGGGCTGGTCAAGCCGGGCACACAGACGCAGATGCGGGTGATCCGTGAAGGCAAGCCAGTGGATCTGCGCATCAAGGTCGGCGAACTGCCCGACGATGACAATGGAATGCAGGCGGCGAAGGTCTCGACCAATGGTGGGCGCCTCGGGCTGGTCGTGGAGGATCTTGACGCCCGGCAGAAGTCGAGCCTGCGTGTTGCCGGCGGTGTGGTGGTACGCGAGGTGGTCACCGGCAAGCCGGGCGAGCGTGCCGGCCTGTTGCCGGGAGACGTGATCACGCAGATCGGGCGGCTGGTCGTGCGTGACGCAGCGGCGTTTCGTGACATCGTTGCGGGTCTGCCGGCCGGTACGCACGTGCCGGTGCGCCTGCTGCGCAACGGCCAGGCCGGTTTCGTGGCGATCCGTATCGAGGACCAGTGACCAGGAAACGTGAACGGCAGGTCGAGCTTCGATCACCAATCGTGTAGTATTCCGCGCTTTTGCGAGGGGTCGTCGGCGCCGCCCTGACGTACAGTAGGCGGCCGTCCGGTCGACCCCGAAGTTTTCAAAGGCACGTGGTACAGCGCGGGTGACAGCCCTCAACCTGATTCGCAATTTTTCCATCATCGCGCACATCGACCATGGCAAGTCGACGCTCGCCGATCGTTTCATCCAGGTCTGCGGCGGCCTCAGTGGCCGCGAGATGCAGGAGCAGGTGCTCGACTCGATGGACATCGAGCGCGAGCGCGGCATCACGATCAAGGCTCAAAGCGTCACTCTGTCGTATCGCGCACGCGATGGTCACGTATATCAGTTGAACTTCATCGATACGCCGGGGCACGTCGACTTCTCGTACGAGGTCTCGCGTTCGCTGGCGGCCTGCGAGGGTGCGCTGCTGGTCGTGGACGCCGGGCAGGGCGTGGAGGCGCAGTCGGTTGCGAACTGCTATACCGCGATCGAGCAGGGCCTCGAGGTGCTGCCGGTCCTGAACAAGATGGATCTGCCGCAGGCGGAACCCGAACGGGTCGCCCAGGAGATCGAGGACATCATCGGCATCGATGCCTCGCATGCCTGTCGAGTCAGCGCAAAGAGCGGTCTCGGCATTCCCGATCTGCTCGAGGAACTGGTGCGCGTCATTCCGCCTCCGCAGGGCGATCCCGAGGCGCCGCTGCAGGCGCTGATCATCGATTCGTGGTTCGACAGCTACCTTGGCGTGGTGTCGCTGGTGCGGGTGGTCAACGGGCGCCTGCGCGTACGCGACCGCATCGTCACCAAGTCGATCGCCCGCGCACACGAGGTCGACCAGCTCGGAGTCTTCACTCCGAAGCGCATCCAGCGTGACGAACTGCATGCGGGCGAGGTCGGCTTCGTCGTCGCCGGGATCAAGGACATTCACGGCGCACCCGTCGGCGACACGATCACGCACTTCAGGCATGCCGATTCGGCGGCTGCACTTCCCGGGTTCCAGAAGGTGAAGCCGCAGGTCTACGCGGGCCTGTTCACGGTCAACTCGGAAGACTACGAATCGTTTCGTGACGCACTCGCCAAGCTGACGCTGAACGACGCTTCGCTGTTCTACGAGCCGGAGACATCCGATGCGCTCGGTTTCGGTTTCCGCTGCGGCTTCCTCGGCACGCTGCACATGGAAATCATCCAGGAACGGCTCGAGCGCGAGTACGACCTCGACCTGATCACCACAGCGCCGACCGTGATGTACGAGGTCGAGACCACGCGTGGCGAGACGGTGATGGTGGACAATCCGTCGCGGCTGCCGGAGTCGGGCGCAGTCGCCGAAATGCGTGAACCGATCGTGCGTGCGAGCATCCTGGTCCCGCAGGACTACGTCGGCGCGGCGATCAACCTGTGTATCGAGAAGCGTGGCGTGCAGAAGGACATGCAGTTCCTCGGCCGCCAGGTGTCGCTGACCTGGGAGTTGCCGCTGTCTGAGGTCGTGCTCGATTTCTTCGATCGCCTGAAGTCGCTGACACGCGGCTACGGCTCGCTCGATTACAGTTTCGTGCGCTTCCAGGCCGCGAACCTGGTGCGGCTCGACGTGCTGATCAACGGTGAACGTGTGGATGCGCTGGCGATCATCGTGCATCGCGACCAGGCGCAGAGCCGCGGGCGCGCGCTGGTCGAGAAGATGCGCGACCTCATACCCAGGCAGATGTTCGACGTCGCGATCCAGGCCGCGATCGGCGGTCATATCATCGCGCGCCAGACGGTCAAGGCACTGCGCAAGAACGTCACGGCGAAGTGCTATGGTGGCGACGTGACGCGCAAGAAGAAGCTGCTCGAGAAGCAGAAGGCGGGCAAGAAGCGCATGAAACAGGTGGGACGGGTCGAAATTCCGCAGGCAGCGTTCCTCGCGGTGCTCAAGGTCGACGGCTGACGGGTGAAGAGATGGACATCGATTTTCCACTGATTCTGGTCACCCTGACCGGGCTCGCACTGGTGATTCGTGTGTTGGACGCGCTGTTGTGGCGTCCGCGCCGCAAGCGCCGCGAGGCGGATCTGCAGGCGCGCCTTCCGGCGTGGAACCAGCAAGGCAGTCCGGATGCGATCGCTTACGCAGCGCAGGCTGGCAGCGAGCTGCGGGTGCCGGCAACGGTCGAGTACGCGCGTTCGTTCCTGCCGGTGCTGCTGATCGTGCTGGTGCTGCGCAGTTTTCTGGTCGAGCCGTTCCAGATCCCCTCGTCGTCGATGGTGCCAACCCTGCTGGTCGGTGACTACATCCTGGTCAACAAGTACGCGTACGGCATCCGGCTGCCGGTGTTGAACACCAAGGTCATCGACATCGGGGAGCCACAGCGTGGCGACGTCATGGTCTTCTTTCCGCCGAACGACCATCGCTACTTCATCAAGCGGGTGATCGGTTTGCCGGGAGACCACATCGTCTATCGCGACAAGGTGCTCTATGTGAACGGCGAGGAAATGCCGCAGACGCTGATCGCGCAACTGCCACCGCTGGCGCCTACCTACCAGATTCTCGAGGAGAACCTTGCCTCCGTGACGCACGTGGTACGCAAGGACCTGCGCCGACACATTCCTGACAATTTCGAGACCACGGTGTCTCCCGGTCACTATTTCATGATGGGTGACAATCGCGACAACAGCAGTGACAGTCGCGTTTGGGGCGAGGTTCCGGAGCGCAACATCGTCGGCAACGCGTTCGCGATCTGGATGCATTGGGAAGGGCTGCTGAGCCTGCCGAGCTTCTCGCGCATGGGCGCGATCCAATGACTGCGACTACACTTCTGCAGCGCGTGTGCGCGAACGGTGGAGGAGCACGGCTGTGAACGGTTCGACAAGGCTGCGTCAGGCCGGATACACGATCTGGCAGTGGATGGTGATCGTGCTGGTGGCCGGGTTCCTGCTCACGGTCGGCTTCAGTGTCGGGCCGCTGTACGTCACCAACTACTCGGTGCAGGCTACGGTCAAGTCACTGCAGAACGAACCGGAGCTGGCGTCGAAGTCGATTCAGGAGATCCGGGCTGCGATCGAACGCAAGTTCGACGTGAACCAGATCGAAGTGATCCAGGCGGTGTGCCGTGACAAGGCGAAACCCTGCATGAAGGTCGAACGGACCAAGACGCACGTGCTCATCGATGCCAATTACGAGGCGCGCACTCACGTGATGGCCAACGTCGATGCGGTGGTGGTGTTCGGCAACAATCGCGTTGAGATCCCGATCCCCGGTGCCCCCTGAGAACGATCGCGACATCGGTCGCCTCGAGAACCGCAGCGGGCACGTTTTTGCACGGCGCGAGTTGCTGCTGACCGCGCTCACGCACGCGAGCGCAGGCCCTGATAACAACGAACGCATGGAGTTTCTCGGCGACGCCTTGCTCGATCTCGCGATTGCAGCGGAACTCTTCCAGCGTTTTCCCCGCTTGCGCGAGGGTCAGTTGCACCGCCTGCGCGCCAGTCTGGTGCGTGGCGAGACGCTGGCGGAAATCGGTCGCGAGCTGGAAATCGGCGCGGTGCTGCGACTTGGTGCCGGCGAGGCGGCGAGCGGTGGACGTGACCGCGATTCGAATCTGGCCGATGCGGTCGAGGCACTGCTCGGTGCCATTCTGCTCGATGCAGGAGTCGATGCTGCGCTTGCCGTGGCCCGTGGCTGGTACGCGACACGCCTCGAACGCCTCGAGCCGGGTATATCGCTGAAGGATGCCAAGACCGAGTTGCAGGAGTTCCTCCAGGCGCGCCGCCTGCCGTTGCCGCGCTACGAACTGCTGGAGCCGCCGCCTGCGACGGGCGGCGCGTTTCGCGTACGCTGCCACGTGCACGGGCTGGAGCCGGCAGCGCCAGGCGAGGGGCGTACCCGGCGCATCGCCGAACAACAGGCTGCCGCTGCCGCGTTGCAGCGATTGCAGAGCAGTGGAGGGCGACACTGATGGCTGGGTCACGCTGTGGCATGGTGGCGATCGTCGGTCGACCGAACGTGGGCAAGTCGACGCTGCTGAATCATCTGCTCGGCCAGAAGATCAGCATCACCTCGCGCAAGCCGCAGACCACGCGCCACCGCATTCTCGGCGTCAGTACGCGCGACGAGGTGCAGATCGTCTACGTCGATACCCCGGGCCTGCATCGCGGCGAGGGCAAGGCACTCAACCGGGTGATGAACCGCGCCGCGCTGAAGGCGATGAGCGATGTGGATGTGGTGCTGCTGGTGGTGGACCGCCTGGCATGGAATGCAGCAGACGAAGAGGCGCTCGAGGCGGTGCGTCGTACGCGCAAGCCGGTGCTGCTGGTCATCAACAAGACGGATCGTCTCGAGTCCAGGGAAGCGTTGCTGCCGCACATCGAGACGCTGCGGCAGAAGCACGATTTTGCTGCGATCGTGCCGGTTTCGGCACTGCGCGGCAACAATCTCGAGGCGCTCGAGCGTGAGATCACCGCACGGCTTCCTGAAACCACGCACCTGTTCCCGCAAGATCAGCTGACCGATCGCAGCGAGCGTTTCATGGTGGCAGAGATCGTGCGCGAGAAGCTGATCCGCCAGCTCGGCGAGGAGCTGCCGTATGCCAGCGCGGTGCAGATCGAGGAATTCCGTACCGAGCGTGCGGTGGTGCATATTTCGGCGTTGATCCTGGTCGACAAGCCGGGGCAGAAGGCGATCGTGATCGGGCAGGGTGGTGCGCGCCTGAAGCGGGTCGGAGCGGAGGCGCGGGCCGACATCGAGCGCCTGCTGGGCACGAAGGTGATGCTGCGGCTGTGGGTCAAGGTACGCAGCGGCTGGGCCGACGACGAGCGCGCACTCGCCAGCCTCGGTTATGACGACGGGGACTGATCGGTGTCGGTTGCGAGATGCCAGCATGACGGAAACGCGCATCGATCATCAGCCTGCCTTCGTTCTGCACCGGCGCGCGTATCGCGAGAGCAGCTTCCTGCTCGAGTTGTTGACGCGTGATCACGGGCGTATCGCTGCCGTTGCGCGCGGGATGCGCAGCCCGCGGCGCGGTGCGGCAGCGGGCTGCCAGCCACTGCAACCGCTGCTCGTCGCGTGGTCCGGACGCACCGAGCTGAAGACACTTGGATCGACCGAGAGTGCTGGAAATGCCGGTGTACTCGCGGGCGAGCGTCTCTACAGTGCGCTCTACGTCAACGAACTGCTGTTGCGTCTGCTGGCGCCACAGGACCCGCATCCGGCGCTGTTCGATGCCTATGCTGCGCTGCTGCTGCAACTCGCGGGTGAGCATGCGCTCGAACCGTTGCTGCGTCGCTTCGAGCTGCTGCTGCTGCGCGAGCTGGGTTACGGGCTCGCGCTCGACCACGATGTGGATGGCGGTGGGGTGCTCGAGCCTGCAGCAAGCTATCTGTTCGATCCCGGCAGTGGCTTTCGTCTTGCAGATCGGGGTGCAGAGGCCACTGCCTATCCGGGGCATGTGCTTGCGGCGATCGCACGCGAGGATTTTTCTGACCCGATGACGCGCCGCCACGCGAAGCGTCTGCTGCGTGTGGCGTTCGCAGAGCTGCTCGGACCGCGCCCGTTGCTGAGTCGCCGCTATTTCTCGGCACGTCCGTCCGATGACCGGACCGGGTGAGCCGTTGCGGGCTGTACCGACGTATCATGCGCGAGGTGACAGGAGATGAACCGAAGCATGAACGATCCAGAGCGCAATCCTCCTGCAGCGACATCAGGTGCGGCAGATGCGACCGGGTTCGTCACGATCGAGGCTACGGCAGGCGTGACTCCACTGGTGCGCCTGCAGCGCATGCAGGCAGGCAGCGGCAACACGATCCTGCTGAAGCTGGAGGGCAACAACCCGGCCGGGTCGGTGAAGGACCGTCCGGCGCTGGCGATGATCCGCGGTGCCGAGGAGCGTGGTGAAATCCGCCCCGGTGACACCCTGATCGAGGCGACCAGCGGCAACACCGGAATCGCGCTTGCGATGGCCGCGGCGATTCGCGGTTACCGGCTGCTTCTGATCATGCCGGAGCACATGAGCGAGGAGCGCCGGCAGGTGATGCGTGCCTTCGGTGCCGAGCTGATCGACGTGCCGCGCGCGGGCGGCATGGAGGCGGCGCGCGACCTCGCCCTGCGCCTGCAGTCGCAGGGACGTGGACACGTGCTCGACCAGTTCGCGAACCCCGACAATCCGCTGGCTCACTACCGAGGCACGGGGCCGGAAATCTGGCGCCAGAGCGGGCAGCGCATCACGCATTTCGTCGCCTCGATGGGTACCACCGGAACGATCATGGGCGTGTCGCGCTTCCTGAAGGAGCGTGATTCGTCGATCCGCGTGATCGGTCTGCAGCCGGCCGAAGGAGCGTGTATTCCCGGGATCCGTCGCTGGTCGCAAGCCTATCGCCCGCAGATCTACGAGCCCGAGCGTGTGGACGAACTGATCGATGTTTCGCAGCAGGAGGCCGAGACGACGATGCGCGAATTGGCAGCGCGTGAGGGAATCCTCTGCGGCGTGTCGTCCGGTGGCGCTGTCGCCGGGGCGTTGCGCGTCGCGGCGCGCACGCGCGGGGCCGTGATCGCCACGATCGTGTGTGACCGCGGCGACCGTTACCTGTCCACCGGCGTGTTCGACGCGCACTGAGGCGGCCATGGTCGCGATCCGCCAAGCGCACGATCTGCCCGGCTCGTTGCCTGCCGACGGCGCGGCGCTGCTCGCGCGCGTGCCTCAGGCAGAGGGGATCGGCGGCAGCGAGCGGATTGCCGCTGCGTTCGACTGCCTGTTGCGTGCGTGCGTGGGCGAAGCGACCGAGAATCGGCGTCGGCGGATCGTCGCTGCGCTCGACATCGTCGAGACACTGGTGTCGCTCGGTCTGGACGTCGACGCGCTGGTCGCCGGCGTGCTGAGCCAGCTACCGGCCACGGACAGCATCGATGGTGCGGCGTTGCGCAGGGCGTTCGGTGATGCAGTCCCGGTGCTGCTCGACGGCGTGCAGCGCATGGACGTGCTTGGCGCCGGTCCGGGAATGCCGGGTGCGAGCAGTTTCGCGAACCGGCGCCGCCAGGGCGAGATGCTGCGCCGCATGCTGGTGTCGATGATCGATGATCCCCGTGTGGCGCTGATCCGCCTTGCCGAGCGTGTGCAGGCGTTGCGGATCCTCGACGCTGCCGATCGCAGTGAACATGCACTGCAGACCGCGCGTGCCGCGATGGAGATCTGGGCGCCGCTTGCGCACCGGCTCGGAGTCGGGCAGATCAAGTGGGAGCTCGAGGATCTGGCGTTTCGCCAGTTGCAGCCAGACGATTACCGGCGCATTGCGAATCTGCTGGCCGAGCGGCGTGTCGATCGCGATCGTTTCATCGTGGCTGCGATCGAGCGTCTCGACGCAGCGCTGGCTGCTGCGGGTCTGCACGCCGATCTGTCGGGTCGCTCGAAGCACCTTTACAGCATCTGGCGCAAGATGCAGCGCAAGGGGATCGGAATCACCGAGGTCTACGATGCGCGTGCGCTGCGCGTGCTGGTCGAGACGGTCGCCGAATGCTACTCCACGCTCGGGGTGGTGCATGGACTGTGGCGCAATCTGCCGGGCGAGTTCGACGATTACATCGCGAACCCGAAGCCGAATGGCTACCGTTCGCTGCATACAGCGGTGATCGGTGACGGCGGCAAGGTGCTCGAGGTGCAGATCCGCACGCGTGGCATGCACGAGGAGGCCGAACTCGGCATCTGCGCCCACTGGACCTACAAGGGTGGCGAGCAGGGCATGCAAGCCAGCGGCTACGACGACAAGATCGCGTGGTTGCGGCAGGTGATCGAATGGGGAGGGGAGCTCGACGCGACGGAGACGATAGCCGAACACCTGCGCTGCGAGGTGGTGGCCGATCGCGTCTACGTGCTGACACCCAGCGGCCATGTGGTCGATCTGCCGGCGGGAGCGACACCGGTCGATTTCGCGTACCAGGTCCACAGCGAACTCGGGCATCGCTGCCGGGGTGCGCGCGTCGACGGGCGCATCGTCGGCCTGGATCATGTGCTCAGCACGGGGGAGCGTGTCGAGATCCTGCGCGCCAAGCAGGCTGCGCCGAATCGCGACTGGCTTCGCCCCGGCAACGTGTTCGTGCACACGGCGCGTGCGCGCAGCCGGATTCGGCACTGGTTCAGGGAGCAGGACCGTGAGCAACTGATCGTCGCCGGGCGCTCGCTGCTCGAGCGGGAGCTGCGGCGCATCGCATTGCCAGCACCGGCGCTGCCTGCGTTGGCGCGCTCCATGGGCTTCGCGGACTCCCACGACCTGTTCGCTGCACTTGGCAGCGGAGAGACCGGCGTCGGCGAGATCATTGCCCGTCTGGCCCCGGAGGAGCCGGCCGTCGTGCCGTTGGCAAAACCGGGGGCGACACGCGGTGCGCGTGCGGGCGGGCATGCGCGCAGTGAGATCGAGGTTGCGGGCGTGGACAATGTGATGACCACGCTCGCGCGCTGTTGTGCGCCGCTGCCGGGCGATGCGATTGCCGGCTACGTGACGGCGGGGCGTGGCGTCAGCGTGCACCGGGCGGACTGTGCCAAGCTGCAACGGCTGGCGCAACACAGCCCCGGACGTGCCATCGAGGTGCGCTGGCGTGCCAGCGCGGTGCGGTTGCATGAGGTGCATGTGCGCGTAGTCGCGCACGATCGTCCGGCGCTGTTGCAGGAGCTGGTCACGCTGCTCGGCAACGAGCGTGTGAACGTGCTCGATCTCGGGGTCACGGTCGATCGCAGACGCCGCCTGGCGACGGTGCAGCTCACGATCGAGGTCGCCTCGCTGGAGGCTCTGGGGCACATCCTCGGGAAGATCGCACGGGTACGCGGCGTGCTTGCTGCACGCCGTCACGTCGAATGAGAGCGGAGGTTGGATGAGGCGCTACGGTATCGAGGATCTCTGCGAACTGATGCGCCGGCTGCGCGATCCGCAGTGCGGGTGCCCGTGGGATCTGCGCCAGGATCATGCATCGTTGCTCGAGCACACGCTGGAGGAGGTGTACGAGTTTGCCGATGCCGTCGTGCGGGGCGATGACGGGGCAATGTGCGATGAGCTGGGTGACTACCTGTTCCAGGCAGTCTTCCATGCGCAGGTCGCTGCCGAGCGGGGTGCCTTCGGTTTCGGCGACGTCGTGCACGCAATCGTCGCCAAGCTGCTGCGGCGGCATCCGCACGTATTCCCGGACGGCACTCTCGATGGCTGGCGTGATCCGGGTGCCCGTACGGACGAGGGCGCAGTGCGTGCGCTGTGGGAGCGTGGCAAGCAGGAAGAGCGGCACCAGCGTGCACTGCACGGCGTGCTCGATGACGTGCCGCTGGCTCTGCCGGCGTTGCCGCGCGCAGCAAAGCTGCAGCGGCGCGCGGCGGCGGTGGGTTTCGATTGGGCCGATGTGACCGGTGTGATCGACAAGCTGCGCGAGGAGCTCGGAGAGCTCGAGATCGCTCGCCGTGATCGTGATCCGGATGCGATCACGGATGAGCTTGGCGACCTGTTGTTCAGTTGCGTCAATCTGGCGCGCCATCTCGGCGTCGACGCGGAAGCTTCCCTGCGCCACGCAAACACGAAGTTCGAGCGACGCTTTCGCGTGCTCGAACAAGAAGTGCAGCGGCGTGGACTTGCATGGGAAGCCTGTGATTCGCAGTTCCTCGACGGCATCTGGGAGGCAGTGAAGCAGCACGAGCGGGCCGGCAACCGCTGACGTGTGTTCACTTGCGCACGCCCGCTGGCGGCTTGTTATCGCTGCCGTGGGTGTGTAATGTTCAGCGCCTTTGTTCAGATCATCAAACCGGGATCGCACCGTCCGAGTGGCGATCCTGCAGGAGACAAGCGATGCGCGTGATTCTTCTGGGCGCTCCCGGCGCTGGCAAGGGTACCCAGGCGCAGTTCATCATGGAGCGTTTCGGCATTCCCCAGATATCGACGGGTGACATGCTGCGTGCAGCGGTAAAGGAGGGGAGCGAGCTCGGGGAGCAGGCGCGCGAGATCATGGCGGCGGGACGGCTCGTGCCAGACGACATCATCATCGCCCTGGTCAGGGAGCGCATCGCACGTGCCGATTGCGCAAACGGTTTCCTGTTCGACGGATTCCCGCGCACCATTCCGCAGGCCGAGGCGATGAAGCACGCAGGTGTGCATATCGATCACGTGATCGAGATTGCCGTTCCCGACGAGGTCATCGTGCAGCGCCTCGTGGGCCGGCGTGTTCACCCCGCATCCGGGCGCGTCTACCACGTCGAGTTCAACCCGCCGCGGGTTGCCAATCGCGACGACGTGACCGGCGATACGCTGGTACACCGCGAAGACGATCGCGAGGAAACCGTGCGTCATCGGCTCGGCATCTATCACGAGCAGACGACGCGGCTGATCGGCTACTACCGCGGCGAGCAGGCGAACGGTACCCGTTATCACGGCATCGATGGTGTTGGCACGGTCGACGAGATCCGCTCGCGCGTACTGCAGGCGCTCGTCTGAATCGATGCCGGCGCCCTTGGGGCCATGGACACGGATGCGCGTGTGGCGACCGAGGAAGCTCCGGACTGGAATCCACCCGCCGCGGTAATCCTCGTCAATCTGGGTTCACCCCATGCGCCGACTCCGGCAGCAGTGGCGGCCTTCCTGGCGGAATTCCTGTCTGACCGGCGCGTCGTCGAACTGCCGTCTCTGCTGTGGCAGCCGATCCTGCGCGGGATCGTGATTCCGCTGCGCGCACGGCGGGTGGCACACGCCTATGCATCGATCTGGGGTGATGGTTCGCCGTTGCGGGTGATTGCGCTGCGCCAGCGTTGGCGGTTGCAGCAACGGCTGCGTGCGAGTTGCGGTGATGCGGCCCCGTGGGTGCGGCTCGCGATGAGCTACCACGGGCCATCGATCGCCGCGACCGTCGCCGATTGCCAGCGCCGTGGAATCGATCGCATCGTCGTTCTGCCGCTCTATCCGCAGTACTCTGCCACCACCACTGCTGCAGCGTTCGATCAGGTCGCGCGCCATCTGCTGAGCGTGCGCGCGTGGCCGGAGCTGCACCTGGTGCGTGACTATCACGACCACCCCGGATACATCGCTGCACTCGCTGCGAGTGTGCAGGAACACTGGCAGCAGCACGGGCGTGCCGACCACTTGTTGCTGTCTTTCCACGGCATCCCCGAGGCGAACATCGCGAAGGGGGATCCGTATGCACGACAGTGCGAACGGACCGCACGCCTGCTCGCAACCAGTCTGGGCTTGCACGAGCGTGAATGGACACTGGCGTATCAGTCGCGATTCGGGCGCGCACGCTGGCTGATGCCGTATACGAACGAGACGCTGCGCAAACTGGCTGTCGATGGAGTGCGCTCGATCGATGTGATGTGTCCGGCATTTGCTGCCGACTGTCTGGAGACCCTGGAGGAGATGGGCATGCAGAACCGTGCGGTGTTCCTCGGTGCCGGCGGAACCGAGTACCGCTTCATCGCGTGTCTGAACGATCGCGAGGACCATATCGCGATGCTGCACGACATCGTGATCGCAAGCGGATGCAGCAATTTGCGCGTGTGCCACGGCAGTGAGTGATCTGCTTTTGCACATACATGTGGTGTTTTATTGAACACCTCGGATCGAGGTGCTATTTTGCGAATGCGTTCTGTAGTGTTGCTGTGTTGGATGTTCGTCTCGTTCTACTGAAAACAAGGAGTTCGATAATGGCAAAAGCAACGGCGAAGAAAGCCCCCGCGAAGAAGGCGGCCGCCAAGGCCGGAGGGAAGAAGAAGCAGCGTCAGTCACTCGGCGAGCGCATCATGCAGCTCGAGAAGGACGCGGAGAAAGACATCAAGGCACTTGCTGCAGCGCTCGAGAAGCGTGCCAAGACGGATCTGCGTGCAGCCATCGACAAGTTCGAGAAAAAGTGGATGAAGGACCGCAAGAAGACGACCACCAAGCGGATCAGCGATGCGCAGAAGAAGGTCAAGGAAAAGCTCGCTGCACTGAAGAAGGCTGCGACAAAGAAGGCAGCACCGAAGAAGGCAGCACCGAAGAAGGCGGCGCCGAAGAAGGCGGCACCGAAGAAGGCAGCGCCGAAGAAGGCGGCGCCGGCGAGCGCTCCTGCGGCTTCCTGAACCGTCGTTTTCCGATCTGTCGTGAAGCCCGCCTCCCGCGCCAGCGGGGTGCGGGCTTCACCGTTTTTTGTGGACCATTCGTCTTCGTTCGCCCTGTCTGGTATCCGGAGCACACCGCGATGGCACTGCTGCTCGGAATCGAAACCTCTTCGTCTCGCTGCTCGGTGGCGCTCGGCGACGGTGAATCGATCGAGGAACTCGTCGAGGATCGTCCGCGCGAGCATCACGCAATCATCCTGCCGATGGTCGCGGAGTTGCTCGCGCGGGCGAACCTGCGACTGCAGGGGCTCGACGCAATCGCATTCGGTCGAGGCCCGGGTTCGTTCACCGGATTGCGTATCGCGGCGAGCATCACGCAGGGGCTGGCCTTTGGTGCCGGCCTGCGCGTGGTCCCGGTCTCGTCGCTGCAGGCACTCGCGGCCGATGCGGGCGAGCGCACGGGGCGTACTGGCGGTGAGGTGCTGGTGGCGGTCGATGCACACATGGGCGAGATCTACTGGGGCCGCTACGCGTGGACACCGGAAGCACTGCAGGTGCTGCACGACGACGGGCTTGCGCGTGCGGATGAATTTCGCGCAGCCGACCATGGCAGTGCACAGACGACGGTCCTGGCCGGCAACGGGTGGAGCATATATCCGCAACTCGAGATGCCGGGAGCCACGCGGATCGTCGCTGCTGCTCCGGCGGCGCGCCAGATCGTGCGTCTGGCAGCACGCACCGAGTGCAGCAGTTGGGTTGATGCATTGCACGCCGAACCGGTCTATGTGCGCAGCGCTTCGTTATGGAAGAAGCGTGCGGAGCAGGGCGGAGCGAGCTGATCAGCGCTGTTTATGCGTGTGATGTGCGGTTGCTATACTCGCGCGACATGGAGGCATGGGCACGGATTACGGCTGACTGGACATGCGGATCACAGCGGGCTTGATCGGAGCTTCCACGCACTTGCTGCCGCCTGGCGGGGGTGCCGTGCGTGCAAGCGAATCGAGCGCAGCCGCCGCGGGGCGCCGTGACGGGACGCGTGTCGAAGCGGTGCCCGACGCCGATGAGCGCACAACGGCACGGCGCACCGGCGGAGCAGAGCGCGTGCAGCGCCTCGACGAGTCGGGGCTTCGGCCCGGTCCGGGTCGCAACGCGGTCGCAGCCTACCTGGCGGTTGCACGCAGTACGGCCATGGATGCGGCGGCTGTCGAACTCGCGGGCATCGATGTGATCGTCTGAGAGGATTCGTGGCAAGGCTCGCTTTCATCGGTCTTGGCGTGATGGGCTATCCGATGGCAGCTCATCTTGCTCGTGCGGGCCACGCGTTGCGTGTGTTCAATCGCACGCCTGCGCGTGCCGAGCGCTGGGTGGCGGAATTTGGTGGGGAGCGCGCCAACTCGCCGGCCCAGGCAGCCCACGGTGCCGAGATGGTGTTCTGTTGCCTGGGTGACGATCACAGCGTGCGCGAGGTGGTACTCGGCACGGAGGGTGTGCTGGCGACGTTCGGAAAGGGTGCGCTGCTGGTCGATCACACGACGGCTTCGGCAGCACTCGCACGCGAACTCGCCACCCGGGTCGCGGCGCGTGGTGGTGGATTCATCGACGCGCCGGTATCGGGCGGGCAGGCCGGTGCCGAGCAAGGCATCCTGACCGTGATGGCCGGTGGCAGCGTGGAGGATTTCGCACGCATCCGACCGTTTCTGGACTGCTACGCGCGTAGCGCGCGTCTGCTGGGACCGGCCGGTGCCGGGCAGCTCGCGAAGATGGTCAACCAGATCTGCGTTGCCGGCGTCGTGGCCGGACTGGCCGAAGGATTGCACTTCGCACGCCGTGCCGGTCTGGAACCGCAGGCAGTCATCGACGCGATCGGCAAGGGTGCGGCACAGTCGTGGCAGATGGACAATCGTCACCGCACGATGCTGGCTGGCGAATACGCCCACGGCTTCGCGGTCGACTGGATGCGCAAGGATCTCGCGATCGTGCTGGACGAGGCACGCCGCAACGGTGCACACCTGCCGGCGACGGCGCTGGTGGACCAGCTCTACGCGGAGGTACAGGCGATGGGCGGGGGGCGCTGGGACACCTCGAGCCTGCTGGCACGCCTCGAACGTGATGAGGAGACGCAAGGGTGAACGATACTGCGGAGCGGCATTTCACGCGCGAGCTGCTGGCTTTCCTCGCGGCTTCACCAACCCCGTTCCATGCGGTGCAGAACCTGGCGGCAATTCTCGTTGCGCAGGGTTTCGAGGAGTTGCTGGAGACTGCGCACTGGAATTGTCGTGCAGACGGGCGCTATTTCCTGCGCCGCAACGGTTCCTCGCTGATCGCCTTCGCGAAGGGGCGGGTACCGGCAGTGGAAGCAGGAATCCGCCTGATCGGCGCCCACACCGACAGCCCCTGCCTGAAGCCCAAACCGTGCCCGGAGCTGCGCCGAAGCGGCTTCCTGCAGTTTGGCGTCGAGGTCTACGGTGGCGCACTGCTCAATACCTGGTTCGACCGTGACCTGTCCCTTGCCGGACGTGTCAGCTATGCGACGGCGGCCGGTGTGCGCCATGCGCTGATCGATTTCCGAGCGCCACTGGCGGTGGTTCCGAGTCTCGCGATCCACCTCGACCGGGAGGTGAACAAGGGCCGTGCGATCAACCCGCAGACGCATCTGCCGCCGGTTCTCGCGCTGGCGGCGTCCGAGGTGCGCGACTACGAGGCGCTGCTGCTTGATCGCCTGCATGAGGAGCATCCGCAGTGTGGTGCTGTACGGGTGCTCGATTGCGACCTGTCGTTCTACGATACGCAACCGCCACGACTGGTCGGTTTGCACGAGGAGTTCCTCTGCGGTGCACGGCTCGACAACCTGCTGAGCTGCTTTGCAGCGGTGCGCGCACTCGCAGCGTGCAGTGGTGAGTTCGACGCGATCGCGGTGTGCAACGACCACGAGGAAGTCGGCAGCGTGTCGATGGCCGGCGCCCAGGGGCCGATGCTGCCTGCCATGCTGGCGCGGCTATACCCGCAACGCGAGGATCGGGAGCGCGCGCTCGCACGCTCGCTGCTGGTGTCGGCGGACAATGCCCATGGCGTGCACCCGAATTTCGCCGACAAGCACGACGGCAATCACGGCCCGCTGCTGAATGCGGGGCCGGTGATCAAGGTGAACGCCTCGCAGCGCTACGCCACCAGCAGCGAAACGGCGGCAGTCTTTCGCTGGCTGTGCGCGCAGGAAGGCGTGGCAGTGCAGAGTTTCGTGGTCCGCAGCGACATGGCTTGCGGCAGCACCATCGGTCCGTTGACTGCGGCAAACGTCGGCGTGCGCGCGGTCGATGTCGGCGTGCCGATGCTGGCGATGCACTCGGCGCGCGAGTTCGCCGGGGCGCACGATCTGCACGCACTGACGCGCGTGTTGCGCCGCTTCTGCGACGAGCCGACCGTGTAACCCGGTGGCGAGCGACGCGTCACAACCCGCGTCGCGTCGTCATGCCATTCAACCGCCAGTAAAAACTGCGGCGCGCTTGGCGAGGAAGGCGCTCACGCCCTCGCGTCCGTCGGCGGTGACCGAGGCCGCGGCGATTTCACTGCCCTCGAGATCCATTTGTGTTTCGAGCGTGCTGTGGTACGACGCAGCCAGCATCCGCTTGACTGCGCCAAAGGCCCGAGTGGGTCCGCTGGCGATCCGGGTGGCCAGTGCCGTGGCAGCTTCCGGCAGTTCGGTGTCCTCGACCACCTGGGTGACGATGCCCCATTCGAGCGCCTCTTCGGCTGCCAGTCGTCGGTTGCTCAGGATCAGCTCCTGCGCGCGACGCAGGCCAACCACACGCGGCAGGAAGTACGTCGCGCCACCGTCCGGTACCAGCCCGATCGCGGTATAGGCGAGCGTGAACCTGGCCGAACGTGCTGCAAGCACCAGGTCGCCGCACAGTGCGAGGCTGAATCCGGCGCCGGCTGCCGCACCGTTCACGGCAACGATCAGTGGTGCGCGCATGCGTGCGAGGTTGGAGATTGCCGCATGCAGCAGCAGGGTCAGCTCCTTCAGGTGGCTTTGCAGCCGCGTGGCGTTGCTCGCGAAGCCGTTGATGTCGCCGCCAGCGCAGAACATGCGTCCGTTCGCGCCAAGTACGACGGCGCGCACCGAATCGTCGTGCCGGCAATCGAGCGAGGCCTGCAGCAGTTCGCTGGCCATCTCGAGACTGATGCCGTTTGCGCTGTCGGGGCGATTCAGCGTGATGCGTGCGATGGCGGCTTCACGCGTGAATTCGATGGTGTTGAATGCGCTCATCGATGGGTCTCCTGCCGGGCTGGAACGATGCAGGCGCGAGTATGGGCAAGCGTTGCCGAGCGGGTCAATCGAGCTGCCCGACGCGGATGGCGACGGCCCGTCGTGGCACGTATCATTGGCGGCCTTGCGCAGGATGGATACGCATGAGACAGCAACGAGTTCTGACTGGAATCACCACCACCGGCACGCCGCATCTCGGCAATTACGTGGGTGCGATACGGCCGGCGATCGATGCCAGCAGGCAGCCCGACGTGCTGTGCTTCTACTTTCTGGCCGATCTGCATTCGCTGATCAAGAACCAGGACCCGGAGCTGCTGCGACGTTCGACACGGGAGATCGCTGCGACCTGGCTCGCCTGCGGGCTGGATAGCTCGCGTGTGGTGTTCTACCGGCAGTCGGACATCCCCGAGATTCCCGAGCTGACGTGGCTGCTGAGCTGCATGACTGCGAAGGGTCTGATGAATCGTGCCCACGCATACAAGGCTGCGGTGCAGTCGAATCAGGAGGCGGGGCAGGACGACGATTTCGGCATCACGATGGGGCTCTACGGCTATCCGGTGCTGATGGCTGCCGACATTCTGATGTTCAGTGCCGATCGGGTGCCCGTCGGGCGCGACCAGATCCAGCACGTCGAAATGGCGCGTGATATCGCGCAGCGTTTCAACCATCACTACGGCGAACATCTGGTACTCCCGAGCGCAGTGGTCGACGACGATGTGGCCGTGCTCGCCGGGCTCGACGGGCGCAAGATGAGCAAGAGCTACGGCAACACGATTCCGCTGTTCCTGCCGGAGAAGCAGTTGCAGAAGCACATCAACCGCATCAAGACCAACCTGCAGGAGCCCGGCGAACCGAAGAACCCTGACGAGTCGACGGTATTCCAGGTGTGGCAGGCCTTTGCAAGCGCGGAGCAGCGCGAGGAAATGCGTCGTGAGTTTGCTGCCGGCATCGCCTGGGGCGAGGCGAAGCGGCGCCTGTTCGAACTGGTGAACGAACAGTTGTGCGAGCCGCGGGCGCGCTACGAAGAGCTGATGGCACAGCCGGCGCTGATCGAGAAGCTGCTGCAGGAAGGCGCCGAGCGTGCCCGCAGCTACAGTCGGTCACTGATGAGGCAATTGCGCGAGGCGGTGGGGTTGCGTCGCGTTGACGCCTGAGCGCTGCGGCTTGCGCGGCATCCCTTGGTCCCTATACTTTTCGGTGGGACGAGCCCCCGCACTGACGGCAACATGAACAGGGGACATGCGCATGGTCTGGGTGATTGCTCTGGTTCTGGTGGTGGCTGCGGTGTTTGTCGGGCTGCGCCTGCGCCGGAAGCCGCGGACCGTGCAGCCGGTGGTGTCGGGCAGCACGACCAGCGCAGCGCCGCGCGCTGTTGTGCGTCCAAAGCCCGAGACCGCCAACGGTGACGGTTTTCGGGGTTGCCTGGTCATGCCGCAGAAGGATGGTTGCGAGGCGGTACAGCGCCTGCGCGGGCAGACGTTCCCGATCGAACGCGTGATCGTGGTTCCGGTGGTGGGCTGCGACCGCAACGCTTGCGAGTGTCATCTGCATCGTGTCGTGGGACGGCGGCGGGTCGCGCGGCGATCGCAGGCGGACCGTCGCACCGATGTGCGCTTCACCGAAGACCGTCGCTCCGGCCGTGATCGACGCAAGGGCGTCGACGTCTGGTGAACCAGGAGGGCGCCGGAAACCACGATTGCACGGAGGCGGAGAGCCGATGGCGCTAGCACCAGCACTTGCACGTATCATCCCGCGCCACCCGCTGGGCAAGCTCATGCACCGCGTTGCGGTACCGCACGATCTCGACGAGGTGACGCAGATCGATCGCTCCGCCGAGTGCGATCCGCGCGATGCGGGCATTGCTCCACGCGCGGTGCAGGCCGTCTGGGATGCGGTATGCGCGTTGTACCGTACCGGTTACTACCCGGCGATCATGGTCAGCCTGCGCTGCAGCGGACGCACGCTGTTCAGTCGCGCGATCGGACACGCGAGCGGTAACGCACCGCACGCCGAAGAGGGTGCTCCGAAACGCTTCGCGACAGCGAGGACTCCAAGCTGCATCTTCTCGGCGTCGAAGGCGCTGACCGCGACGCTGATCCATCGCATGGAGGAACAGGGCGAGATCGACCTGCAGCATCCGATCGCGTACTACCTGCCCGAGTTCGCCCGCAAGGGCAAGGACCGGATCACGATCCATCACCTGCTGGCGCATCGCGCCGGCATTCCAGGCATTGCGGGCGTCGAGGATCCGCGCATGATCCTCGATCATGCGCAATGCCTGCAGTTGCTCTGCGATGCGCAACCACAGGATCCGAACGGGCGACGCCCCGCCTATCACGCGGTCACCTCGGGCGTGCTGCTCGAAGAAATCGTACGCCGCGTGACCGGCATGGATACGCGCAAGGCCTGGCGCGCCTGGTTCAAGGAACCGATGGGCCTGGGTGTGCTGGATTACGGCGCCAGCGCTGCGGTGCGTTCGCGAATCGCCGAGCAGTCGCTGACCGGCATCCAGGGTTTGCGACTGGTCGATGATTTCGCGCGCCGCCTGATCGGAGCACGCTTCCAGGACGTGATCGACCTGCTCGACGATCCCGCCTTTTACCGCGCCGTGATTCCCTCGGCCAACATGGTGGCCACCGCCGAGGAAATGACGGCGTTCTACCAGATGCTGCTCGACGAAGGACGCTGGAACGGACGGCAGATCCTTCATCCCGACACGGTCGCACGCGCGACGACCCCGGCCGGACCGACCGCACGCGATGCCACGATCGGCCTGCCGATGCGCTACAGTCCTGGCTTCATGCTGGGCGGTGCACCGTTCGGGCTGTTCGGGGCAAATTCCTCGCTTGCCTTCGGCCATATCGGCCTGTCGAACAACCTGACCTGGGCCGACCCCGAAAGGCAGATTTCGGTCGCGCTGCTGGTGAGCGGAATACCGGTGGTGGCGAACAACATGGGAGCACTGCTGCGTCTGCTGGCGCGGATCACTGCGGCGTTTCCCCGTATTCCGAAGCGGGAAAGATCGGGCAGGGTGGCTACGCAGCGTGGCGGATCCTGAGTTCGGGAGCCGTAGCCCGGCCTGCGCCGATGGTGCCTGACTGCCAGAAATGGAACTCTTCCAGAAAGCGCTCCACTATTACTGGCCCTGCACTCCTCACGTAAAAGTCGATCGCGTTTTCGAGCTCGGGGGCGCGGAGCCGGCCTGCCGGCAGAGCGCCCCTCTCGAAGCGATTGTCGAACCAGAGTTACTCCGCCAATGCTGCAAATTGAGGGTGGGTTACAACCTGCTTTAGCAATTCTTGAACCGCAGGGCCAAAGGCGTCAGCAACATTCTTACAGGCAGAATATGCAGACCAGCTTGTCTCGAATGGGTATTTGATGGAGACGGTGTAACCAGGGGATATATTCGATTTGACACTCATGGTTATGTCCCAACTGGCAGGCGAGACCGAACTGAAACTCAAAGCTTCCAGGCGGCCATCAATCGCAGCGGGTGCGTTGGTTTGGTAAACCTGAGCCATGAACAGCTCCTCCTGAAATGCATCCTTGATATATTGCGGGAGAGATTTACCTGGGGCTACTTTTACAGGTCCATTAAGTCTGCATAGAGGGCTTTCTTCGACACCAGGGGCAAGTGTCACCGAACCAATACTTACCTTTTTACCCTGGGCTTGCAAGCTCTGCTGGATGGATATTACGTTGGCAGTTGATGCTTTGTAGGGGATAGAGTTGGTCGTTTCACAACCCGACACGGAGAAAGCCAGCACTACGGCTGCCAAAGAAAGCTTTTTCGTATGGTTCACATTTAATCTCCAAAAGTAGCGCGCCAAGGCACGGAAGGGTTCCAACAGTGAGTGGACGGGAATCGTCGATATTGTAATACGGCACTCATCCATCCAGCACGCAGCGACTTCAAACGCCATCCAAGCACTGATGAAATCTCTCCGAAATCCAAAGCCATAAAAACCGACATCCTGTCCGTCTATTCTTTCGATCAGACTCGAAAGTTCACCATGTTTTTACATGGCAACCTGCCGTATAACACGTACGCAACCGGATGGCCAGAACCTGGCGTCAATTTCATCTTGCTCCGGGCGACCGTGCTGGTGCGACCACCCGCCGCCAACCCGACGGCTGAGGCAACGTCCGCGGATCGCCATACGATCCGCTGGCCCCGGAGAGCGTGGTGTGCTCGCCGGCAATCCACTCCCGAGGAGGACCTCGCGCCACCGATGGATCCAGCCAGGCAAGACGTGCTGCGCTCGCGGGTGCGGGCCGCGTTCGCTTGGTGAAAATCATTCCGCCTGATCAGGCAACGACGCCCTCGTGCGTCTGAAAAGCTTTCCCCTATAAAAAGCGTTCGCCACTCCGGGGCACGGGCTTGTTCAACCCGGGATCAGGTCGCGGCTGCGCGCGACCTATCCCTATTCGTTATGCGGCACTCGCCAAGCGCGGCGTTGCGTGGTCTCAATCGAACGGCTTGATGTCCAGCTTGACACCATAGAACAGTTTCTCGCCATTCCGACGGGTTCCTCCTCCCACGACGAGCGCATCACAGGTTGCATTCACGCCGGAGAGACGCTTCTGCCCTAGGAGCCTGCGCGGCAGAAGGGAAATCACATTGACGAGAAATTCCAAGCGCACTTTTTGAAGCAGTGGACGCGGCGATGTGGAGGAAATGACCTGTGCGGCACGTACCTGATGACACATGCCCAAGCGTGGCAGTGGCCTGAGGGCGAGTTTTCTCTCTCTTGCCCCTCATGCCCACGCTGCCATCCGCCTCAAGTTCATCGCCAGACACACCAGTTTCCATTCGGCCCGTACCTTCTCCACGCCACGAAAACTGAATTGCCGGAATCCCAACACCGATTTGATCCAGCCGTTGGGTGCTTCCACGATGGCCTTGCGGCGGCGGTACGCCGCCTTGCCGGCTTCACTGGCTAGCGTTTGCGCCATGTCCGCGGTGTGCGGGTATTTTTGTGCATCCACCTGCGCTTGTTCGCGCCCTTCTCGCCCCAGTGCCACGATGACCTCGCAGGGCGTGTGTGCCAGCGCGGCCAGCGCCGCTTCACTGCGATAGCCGGTGTCGGCCAGAACCTGCTTCGGCAAGGCCCCCGTCGTGCGCTGTACCGCGTCCACCATCCCCGGCAACTGGCCACTGTCGGCGGCGCAGTCGGTAAGCTCTGCCGCCACGATGATCTGACGCTCGGCATCCACCGCCGTCTGCGCGTTGTAGCTGTGGTCGAAGCCGCCGTTGGACTGCTTCATGATCCGGCTCTGCGGATCGGTGAAGCTGGTCTGGTCGCTGTCCTCGGGCACGCCGAAGTCGCGTTTGAACGGTTTGCCTTTTCTCGGCTTGCCGTCGGAATCATGCGGCTTGCGCTCGTCGCCTTCATAGCGCCCGCGTGCGGTATCGGCCTCGCGCTGCTGCGCTTCCAGACGCGCCTTGCCGGCCTGGATCGCCGCCAGCCGCGCTTCGCGCCGCGCGATCTCGGCCGGCAGATCGTGATCGGGTTCGCTCGCCTCTGCCGCGTCCGTGGCGCGGGCGCGCTCCAGCAGCGCCGCAATCTCTTCCTTCAACTCCACTTCGGCCTTGAGCATCCGCCCATAGCTCATCGCCTTGTGGCGCGAGGCGTTGGCCTTCACCTTCGTCCCATCTACCGCAATCGTGCCCAGCTTCACCAGCCCGCACTCGCGCGCCAGCTTCACCACCTGCACGAACAAGGCCGACAGTTCCTCCAGATGCAGCGCACGGAAATCGCTCAGGGTCCGGTGCGCCGGGAAGTTGCCCGCCGCCAACACACGGAACGCCACGTCGTCATACAGCCGACGCGCCAGCTTGCGCGAGGAGAACACCCCCGTCGCATAGCCATACAGCAGCACCTTCACCATCATCTCCGGGTGAAACGGCTGATTGCGTGGCCCGCCCTTGGCGTAACGGGCGTGGAACGCCGACAGGTCCAGCGAGGCCACGGTGTCGGCAATGAAGTACGCCAGATGCCCTTCGGGCAGCCAGTCCGCCGCCGACACCGGCAGCAAATGCCCTTGATCAGGGTGATACGGAAGGTAGGAAGTCGTCATGTCGCAGTCGTCGCCCATCGTCGTCATGCCATTATTGTCGCCTATCAGAGCAGCGTTGGGCTTCTGCCGCGCAGGCTCCTAGGCGGCGCCTGTAGCTCCTCGCATCTTTGCGAGCGAGATAGCCAACCTTCTTGCCTTCGATCTGTACGCACACGGCCTTCGGATCGTGGGCGTTTGTGTCTTCGAGAACCAGGACTGCCCGACACGGCTTCTCTGCGCTCTCAGCTCTATGCGGGCCAGCCAGGGCTGCAAGCGTCGCCTGGTAGTGTGACTCACCCACAACTTCGAACTCAAAGTCTCCACGGCCCTCCCAGTGATGCTCCTGACCCGCAGCTGGCGCGACCGCGCGGCTGCGGTTCGCGGCCGTGCGGGGTGCTGGCTTCCTGCTCGCGCGCGGAAGTATTCGCCAAACGATGTAGGCGATGGCACCGACCAGCAGGAGCGGAAGGAGTACGTCCACGGTGGTTCTTGTGCCGCCTAACGTTTGAGGTCACCGGCGCTGCGCGGCTTTATCGCGCAGCGTCCGGTGGACCGATGGGTTGGGGGACGGGGATTCATGCCGCTGTTGCTCTCTTTAACTGGTTGCAGTCGGAGCATAGGATTTGAACATTCCGATAGCCATTGGACCCGCCAGCCGAGTGCGGCAAAATGTGATCAAACTCGATGCGCATGGCTTCGCTAACTTTGTGGCGCTTGGCCATCCCGGCCACGCCAGGACACCAACGACCCGACGCAAGAAACTCAGAAAGAACAGCCTGTCTTACATCGCCGGGTATATGCCTTGAGTGCGTGATTGGCTCCGGCGATCCGTCGTTGTTGGATGGCTTCCAATGTGACCGCAAATAGTTCAACAACCAGTCCACTCCCTGCTCACTGAGCACCCAGGAGATGGTTGCCATCTCGTCTGGAAAAAGCCGAGGCCGCTTTTGAATCTCTTTGGCAAGTGCTCGACTATAGGCGTATGGAATCCAAATAATTGTCCGGCACTTTCTGGCTTGAATGTGAAACTGCAATTGCCCACGGAAATACACGCGAAGGGAATCTGTTGCAAAGGACAGCGTCACCAGCGGGTTCTTCTCTTGGAGCGCGTCGAGTTCTTTCAGAAGATGCGATGCAATATGAAAAGCAGCAACTCCATCGCTCGATGAACGCGCAGACTTCGATAGCACCCTGTCAAAGAAAAAGGCGCAGTAGTGAATGCTCCCAAAGCTTTTCTTCACTCAGCCACCTTCAGCACAGGGTTCAACATGGAGTCTCCCAACACTTGAGGTAAGCCGCGCCGCGAAGCGGCGTCGGCTTGAGTGAATAGTTGAACGAAGCCGCTTCGCGGCAGGAACAAGACGAGAAGAACGAGACGCCAAAACCGGGAAACTTCTCCGGCACACCCAGACTCGGGTGTGCATCACCGAAGGAGAAGCGACATGGATTCATCGGAGCAAACCCGTTTTGACGCACTGTACGCGAAGCATCTTTGAGCACTGAAGCTCCAGGGCAAGGCACCGAAGACGATCGATGGTTACGCACGAGCGCTGCGCCGGGTAGCCGCACACTTCGATCGCTGTCCGGATCGACTGGACGCGGAAGACTTCAAGTCCTACTTCGCCTCGCTGATCGACGAGCGATCGTGGAGCCTGGTGAAGATCGAGCGCTGCGGACTGCAGTTCTTCTACGAACACGTCCTGGAGCGGGAGTGGCCGTGGGTGGACATGCTCAAGCCGCCGGTGGTGCACGCGCTGCCCGATGTGGTCAGCGTCGATGAGGTCGCACGGATCATCCGGGCGAGTCGCGAGCGGCGCTACCGGACGTTCTTGCTGACGACCTATAGCCTGGGCCTGCGTCTGGGCGAAACCCTGCGATTGCGGATCGGCGATATCGACAGCGCCCGTGCCCAGGTCCATATCCGCGGCGGCAAGGGACGCAAGGACCGCTTCGTGGTACTGCCTGCACTCACCCTGCAGTGCCTGCGCCGCTACTGGCGTGATCATCGCCACCATGAGCTGTTGTTTCCGGGGCGTGCCGGACCGCAGGGTGCCGCGCCCGTCACCTTCATGGATCGAGGCAGCACCCAGAAAGCGTTTGTCCGTGGACCACTTCATGGTGACCTTTACCTTGCCGGCACCCTTGCGTGCCGCCGCGCAGGCGTACCCCGAAACCGTCTATGCCGCCTTGTTTCGCGCCGCCTCGCAGACCCTCAACGGTTTCGCGACACGAAAGCTCAAAGCGGAACTCGGCCAATGCGCGGTACTGCACACCCACAACCGTCGTCTCGATCTGCACCCGCACCTGCACGTCATCGTGCCCGGAGGCGCACTCGATGCGCGGCGCCGGCAGTGGCGAAAACTCTCCGGACGTTACCTCTTCAACGCCTTTGCCCTGGCCCGGGTGTTCCGTGCTCGGATGCTGCAGGCCCTGCAGCTCGCCGGCGTGCCGATCCCTGTCGGCCTGCCGCCGAAATGGGTGGTCGACTGTCGCCGTGTCGGTCGTGGCGAGCCGGCATTGCAGTACCTCTCGCGCTACCTCTACCGGGGTGTCATCCACGAGCGCGACCTCCTCGACTACGATCGCCTCGCCGGCACCGTCACCTTCCGCTACCGTGACGCCAAGACCCGCCAGCCCGCACTGCGCACCCTGCCCATCGCCGAGTTCCTGTGGCGCGTGCTCGCCCACGTCCTGCCGACCGGATTTCGTCGTGTGCGCGAGTACGGATTCCTGCACTGCCGGGCCAGGCGACGCCTCGTTCTCGTGCAACTCGTCTTGCATGTGCTGGTCCAGGCGGCAACGTTGCGACCACGCCCACCGCTGTGTTGCATGCGCTGCCATACCCCGATGATCGTCGTCGCCGTCACCAAACGCCGCAGACCCGACGGCTGAGGCAACGTTCGCGGATCGCCACATGATCCGCTGGCCCGGAGAGCGTGGCGTGCTCGCCGGCAATCCACTCCCGAGGAGGACCTCGCGCCACCGATGGATCCAGCCAGGCAAGACGTGCTGCGCTCGCGGGTGCGGGCCGCGTTCGTCTGGTGAAAATCATTCCGCCTGATCGGGCAACGACACCCTCACGCGTCTGAAAAGCTTTCCCCTATAAAAAGCGTTCGCCGCTCCGGGGCACGGGCTTGTTCAACCCGGGATCAGGTCGCGGCTGCGCGCGACCTATCCCTATTCGTTATGTGGCAACCGCCGCAACAACTGGCGCCACCCCGATGACCGAAGCAAACTGTGCTTGCAGCTCTTGCACGGAGTATGCGTGCTTTGCAGGAACCTGGAACAGCGGCAGACCAATTGACTCGCAGACCTTGGTGAGCAACTCGTCTCGTGTTTGCGCCCGCTTGGATGAGTGCGAGCTGTCGTTGAGCTCCACTGCGCAAATGACTGACAGATCCGAAGCGCGACACACAACGAAGTCGAAGTGCTTTGCAGCAACACGATTGAGCGCGCCTTGCCGAGCCGCGTTGCCCAAGCCGGGCTTGACCGAAGCGAGATCGGCGACCCGAACCTTGCCAAAAACGCGATGCTCTGGACCTACGGCCTGATCCAGTACGCCGAGGAACGAACGCTCAGCAGGCGAGAACAATGCTTTTGCGGGAATGTACGGAAAGCCAACCTTGGAACCGGTGCCGGCTTTTTTGCCTGCGACTGCAAGGAACGCCGCAGCCACGACAACAACGATGGCCAAAACAAAAACCCACGACATACGACAGCCTCCCCTGTGCCAGATAACGCTTGAAGTAACCGGCGACGAAACCGCGTAGCGGTTTTGGCGTCCGGTTGACTGAACTGTTGGACGGCATTTCTTGCCTTACGGATCGGAACCGCGTTGCTCCTATGCTACACACCGTACTCCGCCTCAATTGCGTTGCGTACTTGCTCCGGAACCGAAACCCATTCGGTGCGCCCTGAAACGACGAGGTGCACCCCAAGCTCTGAAAGCATCGCACCTGCAAGATTCTTGAAACGCTGCTCAGTGGTGAGCGGGAACGGAGCACCAAGCATGTAGCGACTAGGGGACAGAAACCTTGCCTCTGCATTCACCCACTCCACGCCCGCGGCCGCACGATAAAGATACTGATAGCCTGGATTTGCGACGGCAGGCGTAACTGCAACCTGCCCATTGCTCAGCAATTCAACCCTTGTGACTTGCAGATTACTCATGCCGCCTAACGTTGGAGCTCAGCGGCAGCCCAATGGGCGCGAAGCGGCCTTTGGGCTGTCCGTTGAAGCGACTTGTTAGCCACGAAACTCACCGAAGAAGGAGTGATTGATCTCATACGTAGTCACCGGCCGAAGACCGAGTTCCAGCTTCTCGAGCATGTCGATCAGCTTTTCACCATCGATAAGTTCGATTGGCGGCACCCCGTCTCGCGAAGCCTCGCGCCTCGCTTCAGCAGTAAACGAACCGGTAGTGATGATGATGCCTTTGTCGGCGCGCCCCGCCATGGCACCGCGAAAGTCACGAACGTGGGACGGCGAGACGGACTTCGCGTACCGCTTGCATTGAAACAACACCTTGAACGAAACCAGTGGGTTGATTTGCAGAGTGCCGTGACCGTCGATGCCACCGTCGCCGCTCGTACCGGTTACGACGACCTGCGTGAACCCCGCCTCGCGCAGCAGGCGTTGCGAAAGCCGCTCGAAGCCTGCGGGTGGCAACCCCAGTAAGAGTTCGATGGTTTCAGCCCGGTAGTCCTTGGAAGGAGCGCCAGTGCCCTCAGCGACTTGCTCAGCGATAGGCTCGGCGACCTCAGCTTTGGCGCGTCGCTGCTCTTGGAAGATCTTCACCCAGCGCAGGAATATCTGATGCGCCTGTTCATACGTGAGGGAGGAGGAGCGCCCGCGTTCAGTAAGGCTCCACACTCCACGCTTCGATGAGTCGAGCAGCCCTTCGCGGACAAGGTAGAAGCGCGCCCAGTGAACTTGGTTGCGAAAGCGTGGTTCGCCAGAGGGTAGGAGGTCGTTTTGGACTTCGTCTGACAGCGCGAGGTCAGTCGCGATCTGCTCGACCACTTCCTCCGGCGAGCCGGAGCCGCCGAGCTTGCGAAGAGCGTCAAGCAGCGGCCCGAAGAACTTGACGAACTGCGCGCCTGCTTCCTTCTTGCGTCTGGTCATCGCAATGAGTGCTGAGTGCGTGGCATTGAGTGGCTAACAGTGAGTGGACGGGAATCGTCGGTGTTGTAACACGGCACTCATCCATCCAGCACGCAGCGACTTCAAACGCCATCCAAGCACTGATGAAATCTCTCCGAAATCCAAAGCCATAAAAGACAACATCCTGTCCGTCTATTCTTTCGATCAGACTCGAAAGTTCACCATGTTTTCACATGGCGACCTGCCGTATAGCACGCACGCAACCGGATGGCCAGAACCTGGCGTCAATTTCTTCGTGCTCCGGGCGACCCCCGGGGTAGACTTCCCGATCGCAACGTAAGTGCCCGTACACCCGGGTCCGAAGATCGTAGACAGGTTCAGGTAGTGCGCATTATCCCTGCGTCAGCCCCAGCCACATGCGGATCTGTGGATCACGCTGCAAACCGATCAGCAGGGAAGCGCCGGCATCGCGCAGCGCGACCACGGTGGCGGCGCGGATCGCATCCTCGTCCGAGGTCAGCACCGCGGTGGGTGTCTTGCCGTAGGCGGTGAAGTTCCAGTGTCCCAGGGGTTCTCCTGCCGCATCGCGGATTTCCAGATCGTACTTGATCCAGATCTCGAAGACCTTGGCACGCGTGTCGGCTGGCAGTGCGAACTGGAACTCGGCGACGCGTGGCACGATGATCGCCTGGGCTCCTGCCGGTGCGCCGGTTGGCTGCGGCAGTTCGTGCAGTGCGCGGAACGCGCTGTGAAGCACGCTGCGAAACGCCTGGATCTGTGGATGCCCCAGGTTGATCGTCCATTCCTGTCCGGAAGGACCGGGGCGCTTTTCCTTGTGCGTGAAGGTGGTGAATTCGGGCGTGAAATGGACGGCGGTCGCAATGGGCAGCGGGTCGACGAGTGCCGCGGGAAATTCGTCGAGCGCCTGCATGTTCACCACGTGCGGGCCGCAGGCGTTCAGGGTGAAGGCAGCCAGCAGAAGCATGGCTATCCGGAATTGCGGGAGGCGGCGGATCGCCTGTAGATGCTTGAATAGTGTGCTCACCTGATGTCCTCCAGTCCCACGAAGCTGCCGCCGTTGCGCCAGGCGAGTTCACGCATCAGTGAGGCGAAGCGGATTCCGGTGACCTGCTGGTTTGCCGGTGCCGCCTTGAACACGGTCGGAAAGCCGATGCCGTGGATGCGCACCAGCCGTTCGCCCCCCGAGCTGGCATTGATGCGGTCGACTTCGTCGATCACGCGTGCGATCGAGTTGCCGGTGAACTCGTCGCCCAGCACGTAGATGCTGATGCGTCGTCCCGGCTCGTGGAAAGCACGAATCGCGGCGACTATGCCTTCGACCGGGCTGCTGTTGCTGTAGGGGGTCCAGTTCGCGAAGCGGCTGATGATCGCGCGCCGGCGTGACGGTGTATCCGGAATCCACTGGCCGCGGTAGCTCGAGAACATGTATTCGCCTTCGTCGCTCAGCACCTGGATGCCCTTCACCTTCGGGTAGATGTCCAGGATATGGATCATCTCGCGTTGCGCGCGAGCCCAGGCGTAGTTGTACATGCTTCCCGAGGTGTCGATCACGAAGATCACGTATTCGCTGTCGATCGGGATGCCGCCGATCGTGTCGTCGCGGTGCTTGCCCCGGGCGCCGAGCAGGCGCTTCATCTCGTCGGTCAGGCGCTGCCTGGCGCTTTCGAGTTGGCCGACCAGCCGGCTTTCGACGGTGTCTGCGGTGTTCTGGGTCCTGGTTTGGCCGCGCACCGTGGACAGGTCTCCCTGCAGGCGCGCCACGGCCTCCAGTACTTCCGAGAGCTGTTCGCGGCGTGCGTTCAGCTCGCGCTCGAGCACCACCGACTCGCCGCGCAACTCGTGCAGTTGCTGCTGCAGCGCGGTGATACGCCCGTGCATGTCGCGTGTATCGCGTTCCAGCACCCGCGGTTCACTGATGCGCGTGATCATCAGCAGCAGGATGATCGCGCCGAAACCACAGCAGATCACGTCGAGAAACGACAGGCTGAATTCTTCGCTGCTGCGCCGCCGCTTCTTCATGGCCAGTCCTGTGCCGGAGAGAGGAATGCGCCGCGGGTTGCAATGGCGAGCTGCCAGAAAGCCGATGCCGCCATCGGGTCGCCTTCCATGGGGGCCAGGATCACGTTGACCGGTATGCCGCGCGGCAATGCTGCCAACGCCTGGTTGAAGTATTTCATGCGGTCACGGCCGTTCACCTTCGCCGGCGCTGCACCGCTGCCCTGGGTCGGCAGCCCGTCGGTGATCAGATAGATGTTGTCGGGTGCGGGCTTCATTGCAGCTACGGCCTGGAACGCGGCGAGCAGGCTGGTGCCACCGGCAGGCGTGATCTTCTCCAGCGCATCCACGGCACGCCCGAGCTGTTCGCGGTCACCCACCGCCAGCCACTTGCCGGCGGTTTCGGGCAGCGCAGGCTTTGCCTCGGTGCCGAACAGCAGGATCTGGTACTCGGCGGTGGGCGGAAAGCGTGCACTTATCCAGTTGACGGTGGCCACCGCGCGTCGCCATTTCCCGGCTCGCCGTTGCACCGGCTCCGGCATGTTGCGCAGCCGGATGATGTTCACCAGCGAGTGATCGAGCATGCTGGCCGAGCGGTCGAGCAGCACCACGATCCGCTGGCCGCCCAGCTTCAGGCCGGTGAGGTACTGGCGGTCGCCGTCGCCCGTGAAGCGGCGAACGTCGGAGCCGCTCTGCTGCTCGACTTCGGCGCGCAGTGCTTCGTTGCGTTGCTCGAGTTCGCGCAGATCGGCCTTGAGCTGGTTCAGGTGTTCGCTGCGTGCACTCGTGTCATCGTGGTCCCTGGCGATTTCCTCGCGTTGCTGGCGAATCTGTTGCTGCAGTTCGCGCGAGCGCCCGCGTGCCTCGGTCGTGGATTCGTCGACCATCGCGATCGTGTTGCGCAGTTCGACGAGCTTTGCCTGGCCTTCGCGCACCTCACGATCGAGGAACTCGGCCTCTGCCACCAGTTCGCGGTTGGCTTCCTGCCGGCGCTGTTCGCCCGAATGATCGATCACCAGGAAAACCAGGATCGTCGCACCGAAGCCGCACGACATGATGTCGAGGAACGACAGGCTGAAGATGGAGAATTCGCGTCGCTTACGCGCCATCGCTGCCGATCGTCGATTCCGCCACCAACTGCAGCACCTCGTCTCCGCTGTCGGGCTGCAGGTGCTGCCCGGCACGGATCGGCGACGGTGAGCGTACCGGTCGGCCGTCGAGGCGCAGCGTAGCGCCGGAAACTGGCGCGAGCACCCATTCAGAGCCTTCCCAGCGCAAGGTGCCGGCAAAGGTGTGCGGCATGCGCCGCGACAGCGTCCAGCCGTTGCGGTCACGGTGCAGATAGAGGCTGCCGGGCTCGAGTCGCAGGGCGCGCTCGCCGATCACCAGGTGGCTCGGTACCGCAGGCGTCGCCACGGACGGAGCGTCGTCCGGTGCTTCGTGCACGGCGTCGCTGTGTTCGCCCCCTGGATCGGCTGATCCGGAGGTCTTCCCGTGTGCGGGAAGCCGGGTCACGAAGCGCAGCGCTTCGTCGTCGCTGCAGATCAGCGCTTCGTGCCGCAGGCAGCCGCGGATCGCGGCTTCCGGGTCGAGCCGGGTGAACGCCGGCAATGCGCCCTCGATGCGTGGCAGCGCTGCGAAGCGGGCGCTGGCGAGCAGGTTCGCACCGGCAAGTTCACTGCGTACCGCCTCCTCGATCTGGGTGTAGACAGGCTGCGCGGCATCGAGCACCTCGCGTGCGCGCAGTTTCGCGTGATAGCTCGTACCGGCGCTGCGCAGTTCGACGGACACGTCGTCGCCGTCATGCAGCGCGCCGATCCACGGCGGAATGTGGTCGTAGAGCTGCTGCTCGCTCGCTGCCGCGTGCATCGGGTCGAAGCGGCTGTGGCGGATGAAGAGTCGCGTCAGCAGTTGTGCCCACAGCTCGTACAACTGCACCAGCCCGCAGCCCGGCAGTGAACGCACGTTCTCGCGCGTGAGCATGTCGCCGTCCTGGCTGATGCGTGTCAGCACGCACTGGTGCAGTTGCAGGTCGAGGTGCAGCGCCTCGCCGCCGAGCGCAACGGTACTGGCTGCGCTCAGGGCGCTGTCGGTGAGGCCGACGGCACGAAACGAGGTGCGCTGCGCGATGCCGAGCAGCACGCCAAGCTGCTCGCGGCTGAAGCTGCCCGGTACCGCGAGGATCATGCGCTGCGGGTTGCCGGCCGAGGCAGCCAGTTGCTGCAGTTGTGCCCACGCGAGATCGGCATGGTGGCGTGCGTGGCTGCGCGCATCGTGCAGCGCCTCGGTCCCGAGGCGCAGCCAGAACTGGTTCAGCGTGTGGCGCGGTTCGCCGCGTGCGCGTGCCTGGGCCGCGTCGCCCGTGATCACCTCGTGGCGCGTGACGGTTGCATAGCCGGGACTGCGCAGGGCGGGTGACCTGCCGTCACCGAGCAGCAGTGCGCTGTCGTTGAGTTCCAGCACCCAGGTATGCATGCTCAGACCTCCCGCGTGACCTTCAGATGCCCGAGCAGGCGCTGGTCGCAGTAGGCTTGCGCATCGAGCACGAGCCGCTCCTGCTGCAACTGCAACTGGTGCATCAGGAACATCAGCAGGATGCTGATCACCAGCGCGACGAAGGTCGAGTTGAAGGCGACGCCAAGTGCGGCAGTGACCCCGGTGATGTCGCCTTCGACCGCGCGATGTGCCTGCGTCAGTGCCATGCCGATGCCGCGCACCGTGCCGATGAAACCGAACGAGGGAATTGCCCAGGCAATGTAGCGCACCATCGAAAGTTCGGACTCCAGCCGCTCGCCTTCGGTTTCGCAGACCTCGCGGATCGAACTTGCCGCGTCCTGGATGCTGCGTGTGGCGGCGAATCGCTGCAGTCCGGCGATCAGCGCGCGTGGCAGCAGTGTGCGTCCGTCCTCGGGTGGCAGCGCCTGGATGGGTCGCAGGTACTCGCGTGCGTCCTCCGGTAGGATGCTTGTTCCGCCCGGAACCTGCACCAGTGGTTTCTGCAGCAGCAGTTTCTCGTGATGTAGAGCCGCGCCCTTGTAGCCCATGATCGCGATCGACCACAGCATCAGAACGACGCAGATCTCCTGCTCGTAGTCCTTCATGATGATCCACACCGACGGCGCGTGTGCGCTGGTATCACCGGCTGCAAGCCGCGCCTGCTCCGCCGCCAGCACGGCGTCTGCACCCGGAATCACGAATGTGACGTAAAAGGTGTGCACGATGATCAGGGCCACCAGCAGTGCGAACAGCTGGAACAGGAATTCGGAGGCGAAGAGACGTTTCATGGCGTGGTGGTCGTCGCTGTTCAGATGTCCGAAGGGAAGGATACGGAAAGATCTTCCTCGATGTTTTCGCTGGGGATGAAGCGTTCATCCTCGGGGTTGCGTGCCGGCCGGCGTTGCGGCTCGCGCGCTGCCCCCGTACTTGCAGCATCGGGCGCCGGGGCCGTTTCCACTGCAGTCGATGGCTGGTGCGCTGGCGCAGCTTCGGCCGCGCTCGGCGGCTCCTGTGCAAGCGCCGCCGCAGCAAGCAGCAGTGTGACCGTGAACGCGAGCGGGTGTTTCATTCGGCGTACCTTGCGATGCGGAAACCAAGGTCCGGGCGTGGGTCCTTGCCGTAGTCGCGAAACGCCAGACGCAGTGAAGTGAGATCACCGTGGCGCCAACTGGCGCCGCGGATCACGTGCAGCTCGCCGGTTTGAGGGCCGAGCGGATCGCTGGCAGTCGCTGTCGGCAACGGTTCGTAGACATCGTGCACCCACTCGGCCGCGTTGCCGTCGAGGTCGAAAATGCCGTGGCGATCGGGTGCGAAGCTGCCGCGCGGGGCCGCGACGGGGAAACCGTCGTCGTAGCCTGCGATGGTCTCGCCGAGCACGGTCGCGCCGCTGCGGTCCGCGAAGTTGCCGGCGCGTGCGGGCGGTGGCAGTTCCTGTCCCCACCCGAAACGGCGCACCGAACCGTCGCCGATCACACTGGCCGTCCACGCCCACTCGGCCTCGCTTGGCAGGCGATAGCCGCGGCTGGCTGGGTCGAAACCACTGACGTGGCCGTTCTGCACGCGGTAGAAGGGCGGGAGCTTCTCCTTCTCGCTCAGCCAGTTGCAGTAGAGTGCTGCGTCTTCCCAGCTCACGTTGACTGCCGGCAGGTCGCCGTCGCCGAGCGCATGACCCTTGAAATCACCCGCGGCATGCGCGGAACGGAAGTGGCGGAATTCGGCGTTTCCGACTTCCTTCACGCCGAGAAAGAACGGACGCTGCAGCCGTATCTCGCGCAGTGCTTCGTTGGCGCGACGCCCGGGCTCGCGCCGCGAGGATCCCATCGTGAACGACTGCGGGTGCAGCAGCACCAGTTGTTGTCCTTCGGACGTCGTGATGCGTTCGCTGCGCGGCGCCGCAGCAGGCTTCGTTGCCGCTGCGACCGGCACCAGCTTCACCTCGATCCGCTGTGCAAAACCTGGTCGTGGCGTGAAGCGCAACTCGCGTGACTGGTAGCCGCTGCGCTGCACGCGCAGCGTGTGTTCCACTCCGGGCAGCGTCAGCGCGCGCGTCTCGCGCGCGAGTGCACGCGCGTCGAGCAGCACTTCGGCATCCGCTGGCTCGATCGCCAGTTGTACTTCGCCGCTCAGGGCAGGGAGGGTGAGCGTGATGTCCTGCGAACCCGAGCCGGCAGTCAGCGTCCGTACCACGCGCTCGTAGCCGGCCTTGAACGCGATCAGCTCGTGCGCACGCGAAGAATCGATCGCGAGCTCCAGAGGGGTGCGCCCCTGGAAGACACCGTCGAGCGTGAGGCTCGCGCCATCCGGGCGCGTCGTGATGCGCAGGCGCGCGTCGGCACGCTCGAGCAGCAGCGGTTCCAGCGTGCGTTGCTCGCCAGCGACTGCATCGATCATCAATACCCCATCGCGGTGACCGTCGAGGCTGAGACGCAGGTGGTGTGCACCGGCCAGCAGTTCAAGCTGCGCCGGCGTGGTGCCGGAGTCTGCGTCATCGACCAGGATACGTGCTCCTGCCGGCTGCGAGTCGATGCCGTAGGTGCCCCAGCCGGGTGCAAGCGTTGCTTCCAGCGTTTGCAGTTCGTCCTTGCCGGTAATCGACAGCGTCTGTTCCTGCGCCAGATAGCGTTCGGCCTCGATGCGCAGCCGATGCTCGCCGGCTTCGACCGGGATCGGCTCGCCGTTGCTGTCGCCGGTCGCAACCCCGTCGACCAGGACGCGCGCCGTGACCGGCGCGGTGTGTACCGCCAGACGGCCTGGCAGACGCGCCAGCTCGATGTCGATCCGCTGGCCGGCGCTGGTATCGACCGCTAGCTCACGTCGGGCTCCGACGTATCCCGGTGCACTGGCTTCAAGCGTGTAATTTCCGGGGCGCAGCAGGATGCGCGCGCCGAAGGGAACGGCGAGGCCGCCGGAAACGCTGATCCGGGCATCGGCCGGCTCGACACGGACTTCGAGTATCTTGGCTGCGAGTACGAACCAGGCGAGTGCGACAAGTACGAGCAACGACACGCCGAGCGCAATCCAGTCGGTGCGCAGGCGAGTGCGCGTTGCCCGTTGCGGTGATGGTGGCGTGTAACTGACCGGTGCGATCGATTCGCCGTCATGCGCACGGGTGTTGCGGTTGTTCGCGTTCACACTTTCTCCACGCACTGCACCAGCACTTCGCCCGGTGCCTGTCCGGGGCGAATACGAAACGCGATGCGTACGTCGCGATAGCCGGTGCGCCGTCCCACGGCGACATAGTCCCCCGGCAGCAGCTCGAGGGCCTTGTCCGTCATCGTGCCGTAGCTGCCGATGCGCAGCACGCTGACCTCGGTCTGCCCATCCGAGCGCAGGTGCAGTGCAACCGGCGTGCTGTAGGCACCCAGCAGGCGGCGTGCCGTTGCGAGCTGTGCCTGCAGGCGTCGACCGGGATCACTGATCGCTGCTGTGCGTGTGATCAGCTCCTCGGTGCGCGCGCGTGTGCCGGGGTCGAGCAGACGTTCGGGGTTGCGCTCGAGTTCGACGAGCGCTTCATCGAGTGCGATCCGTCGCGCGGCCTGCTGGCTGCCTTCGAGCGCCGGGTCAAGCGTGGCGTCGATTGCCAGCGCGGCGTCGAATTCGCGTCGGGCATCGGTCCAGCGCTCGGCGGCAATGGCCTGCCGCGCACTGGCGAGCCGCGCGGAAATACGTCGTTGCGTGAGCTGGAACTCCGCCTGCTGCAGGCCGTCACGCGCCTCGGGGCTGTCCTTGCGCAGTGCCAGCGCGGCGCGGAACTCGCCTGCTGCCGCTCCGGGGTCTCCTCGTGCGAGTGCGGCGAAACCCGCCGAGAGGCGTAGCCGGTAACTGCGTTCGCCGGCACGCGCACGCAGCTCGTCGAGCCCCTTGCGTGCTGGCGCGTGCTCGCTGTCGAGCGCCAGCGCTTCCTCGTAGCTCCGTTGTGCCAGCGCGTCGTCACCTGCGGCTTCGGCTGCGCCAGCACGTGACGCGAGTTCCAGCACGCGATCGAGCGTGCCGGCACGCTGCAGTCCGTGCTGCGCCGTGGTGTTGCCCGGGTCGATCGCCAGTGCTTCGCCGAACAGCGTGCCTGCTTCGGCAGAGTTCCCGGCAGCGAGCGCTGCTGCAGCACGCGCGAGCCGGTCCTGCAGGCGTTCCTCGATGCCGGCGAGCGTGGCACGCAGCAGCGACGCCGCCTCGGCGTACCTTGCCTGCGCCGTTGCATGATCGCCTTCGCGGTAGGCGAGGTCGCCTGCGGTGGCCAGTGCCGTCGCCTGTGCGAGTTCGGTTGCTGCCCAGTTTTCTGCTCCGCGCTGCTGCAGTTCGTGCTGGAGCGTCAGCACGGCATCCAGCGCCTCCTTTGCCGCGGCACGCTGGCGCTCGGTGGTGGCTGCGGCGTATGGGGTTTCCGACGGTTGCGCCGTCGCAGCGCCTGTATCGGATTGCGGCGCCGCGGAGCTGGCCGGTGTCGTTGCCGCCACCGTCGGGCCACGCTGGCGCGTGATGTAGTCGGGGAGCAGGAAAAACACTGCAGCGGCGAGCAGCAGCAGCGTGCCTATCACCAGTGCCGGTATTGGCAGCGAAGCGCGCGAGGCAGTGACTGCGCCGGTCGCCGGAGTGATCGCCATGTCGATCTTCGCAGGCTTGATGCGCTCGAATTCGTCACTGCTCATCACGGGTACTTCCGGCTGTGGCCATTGCGCGAGGGTGTCACGGAGTACCGGTCTCGGCGGTGTAGATCTCCCGCAGCACGTCGCGCCACTCGCGGTACTGCTGCTCGACGGTCCCGCTCAACGTGATGCGTCGTTCGTCGAACTCGATCGTGTGTGGCTGGACCTCGGCCCCAAGCGATGCGCCCAGTTCCTTCAGGGTCTCCGCGTGCATTTTTGATTCTGCACGCTTGTCCATTCCGCTCTTCACCATCACCGCACCGCCGAGAATGCCCACGGTGCCTGCAGCCCGCGTACGGCTGTTGTCGCTGCCCTGGGCTGCGATGCCGCCGACGATCGCGGCGATTCCCGCCACCGTACGCAGCGTGGCCTGGCGGCGCAGTTCCTGGTACGCGAGCGCTTCGCCATGGGTCTCGCGGCGCCAGTCCTGGTACGGTTGCGCCATCTGGCGGGCGAACGTGTCGTACTGATCCTGCAGCGTATCGACGAACAGCGCGTCGCGTTCACGGATACGGCGCACGCGCTCGAGCATCGGATCGCTTTCAGCCGGCAGGCGAGCGATTTTCACGATGCCCTTGCGGTCGGTTGCGAGGTAACCGTCGAAGGCCTGCGGTGAGAATGCGGCGGCGAACTTCAGTTCGGCGATCGTACGCAACTCGCGCACGTGTCGGGGGTCCATCTTCGCACGCCAGGCAGCCAGGTCGTTCGCGATGCGGTTGTAGACGTCCTGGAACGGGTCTGCGGCCGCTCCGCTGCGCGCGCTGTCGTAGCTGTAGCGGCTCGCGGTGCCTTCGTAGCGGCGCGTGTACCACTTGCTGCCACTGACATCGCTCGCCGTGATCTCGAGCACGAGTTCGAGTCCGGTCGACTCGATGATCCGGCCCTGCACGATCACGTCGGTGACCGCAGTCTGTTCCGGAATCACACGCACGGTTCCCCAGTGGCCGCTGCCCTGCAGCGTGGTGGCGAGCACGGTCGGCATGTAGCGTGCCTCGGCCTCGCGGATCTCGGGCGCGGTCAGCAGTTCGTCTTCGCCGAGTTGCGCTGCTCCGGAGTCGAAGGGGCGCACGGCAACGTCCAGCAATTCCGCTTCCGGGCGTGCGGGGTCACCGGTGTTCACCGGTGTCACGGTCGTCGTCCGCACCGAATTGCTGGCGCAGGCACCGAGCAGCAGCACGCACGCGAGCAGCGTGAAACGGATCAGCACCTCGAGCCGCCTCATCGATCCTTCCTCCTTGGCAGGCCTGTGTACTTGCGGTATTCGTCCCACAGTTTTTCGCGCAATTCGGGATCCTTCTCCTTCATCGCCGCTTCGCGTATCTGGCGTGCGACCACATCATCGGCGTTGCCGTCGGGTATGTCGGGTGGTATGGGCGCTGTGGCCTGTGGACCCGCACCGGAGCCGCCGCGGCCGATGGCACCGCCCGAACTCACGGCGCCATCGCCGCCATCCTCGCCCGCTGCTGCTTCCGCTGCCGCTTCCCCGGTCGTTTGTGTCGAACCGTAGCCGGCGGAGTCTTCGCCGCCAGTATCGCGACCCGTACCACGACCCGTGCCGTTGGTGTCCGCCCTGTTGGCGCCGCCGCCGGCTTGCTCCGCGCGCTCGACTGCGCGTGCACGCTCGCCGGCCAGCGCACCGTCGAAGCGCTCCAGTGAGGCCCCGAATTCACGGTCCAGCCGGGCGAGCTCGGTTGCGCTTGCACCATCACCGCCGGCGCTGCCACCACTACCCGACTGCTGAGCGCCACCGGACTGCTGTGCGCCAGCCGTTTGCGCGTCACTATTGTTGCTGTTGCTGTTGCTGTTGCTGTTGCTGTTGCTGTTGCTGCTGCCGCCGCCGTTTGTCTCCTGTGTCGCGGTGCTCTGGGTACCGCCACCGCTGCCACCGCCTGCCTGCTGTCGCGCGGCCTCCGTTTGGGTACTGCGGGCATCTGCCGTACCTTGCTGTCCGCTCGCCGCGGTCTGGCCGCTGGCGCCGTCGTCTGGTTGCGTGGACGCTGCGGGTGTCGGCGAACCGTGTTCACGCATCGCTTCGAGTGCAGCGTCGAGCACGTCCTGTTCGCTGCGGGTGTCACCGGCGGGCGGTTGTTCGGAATCCTCCAGGGTAATTTCGGGCTGCTTGCCCGATTCGGTTGCCGATGCGTCGGAGCCGGTCGCGCCAGATTGCGCGTCGGACGGCGCGTCGGACGGCGTGCCGGGCTGCGCACCGGATGTCTTCGACGCCTGCGCGGCGTCCGATTCCGATGTGCTGGCGCTCGGCGCGCCCTGCTGCGTTGCGCCGGCATTTCCAGACGACGAACTGCTGCGGCTCGATGCACCCTGGGATGTGGACGCTGATGACGATGGAGCGCCCGCAGCAGGAGGCTGTGGCAGCGACGGCGGGGAGGTGCTGGTGGTCTTGCATCCGGCGAGTGCGAGCAGGCACAGCATCACCACCACGCGTGCATGCATGCCGTTCATTTCGCGTCCTTTCATGGTGTATACGAATACAGGTAATCAACGTTCGCGGTCGCTACCGGTTGACCACTTTCGAAGCGCGGACGGAACGCGGTAGAGAGCACGCGCTTGCGCAGCCGCGAAATATTGCGGTCAGTTGCGGGCGGCGATGATTCGACGACCTGCACATCAGTTGCCCGGCCGTTTTCGTTCACGACGAAGCGAATCTTGATCCATGCCGTGTCGGCACGTGAACCGGGCACGCTGTCGAAATCTGCCGGCAGCTGTGGCAGCGGGAGTGGTCTGCCGAAAACCGTATCGCGCACCTGCGCGGCTTCGCTGCCGGAGCGTTCACCTTGTGCCCACGCTTGCTGATACAGGCGCAGGGCACTCTGGCGGCGCGCGAACAGCTGGTGCCAGTCGGCGAGTTCGGCGAGTGCCTCGCTGCGTTCCAGTTCATTGCTCTGCACATCGGCATCACGCAGATCCACGACGCGGCGCAGCGCATCACGACCCGCGGCAAAGCTGTTCGCGATCCGCGCCTGGATGGCCGCCTCGTCGGCTGGTTCGGCGCCGAAGCCAAAACTCTCGTGTATCACCGGCATGCTGCTTGCCACGTAGTAGTCGATCAGCGCGCGCCGGCGCAGCGTATCGGCAATGCGTCGGTCCTGGATGCCGGAATTCGTCTCGATGATGGTGATTGCCGAATCGTAGAAGTTTCGCGCGGTCAACAGGTGCTGTGCTGGCTCGCCGCCGATTGCGTCGAGGTAGGCACGCATATGCCACGCTGAAAGCCGGTAGAGCACCGGCAGCAGTCGTTCGTCGTTCTCGCCGTAGTTGCGCTGATGGATCAGGAATACCTGGCGGTAGCGGTTCTGTACCTTTTCCCAGTCACCGAGGGCTGCATGGCTTTCGATCAGTCGCTCGAGGATCGGCAGGTCGGAACTGCTGTAGAGGCCTTCGTTGATCCGCGTGAGGTGTTCGGCACGACTCAACGTGGTCACTGCCTCGGCGTGACGTCCATCGCGCTGATACGCCAGCCCGAGTCCGAACAGTTCCTGCTGCAGCGCGGGTGCCCAGGCGCCGCCTTCTGCCTCGAGTTCACTCACGCTCTCCAAATAACGCTGGATCGGAGCCGCCTTCTCCCGTGGTTCCTGCTCCTGCTGCAGTTCCTGCTTCTCCTCCCGCTCCTGTGCAGTGCCAGCCGCGTCGCTGGCGACTGCGGGAGCCGTGATGGCCAACAGGCACGCGAGCATGCTGCCGACCATCCACATGGCTTGCGACCTGCCGGTGTCCGAAATGCCACGTTTGCTGCGATACATAGGCTTCGCCTGCTCAGCGCCTCAAGCCGCATTCTAGCGCCGCGTGCCAGTGGCCGCGAGTGCAGGGCAACGCGGTGGTCAGCCCGGGTCCGAAGCGCTATAGTCGCCGCCTGTTGGTGCGGGGCGGGTGGTGCAGATGCGGGTGGTGGAAGAAGCGAACAAGGAGCTGGTACGACGCTTTTTCGCTGCGCTGAATGCTGGCGATGTCGCTGCGCTGGTGGATGCTTACGCCGACGATGGCGCGGTCTGGACCAGCGGTCGAACGTTGATTTCAGGGACGTTTCCGAAGGAGCAGATCCGCGCAGCTTCGGGGCGCATCTTCGAGGCCTTTCCTGCTGGCATCGAGTTCATCATTCACACGATGACGGCCGAGGGCGAGCGCGTCGCAGTCGAAGCCGAGTCGCGTGGAATGCATGTCAGCGGCAGGCTCTACAACAATCTCTACCACTTTCTGTTCCGTTTCCGTGCCGGGCAGTTGGTGAGCTTGCACGAGTACATGGATACCGAGATGGTGACCGACGTGCTCTGCGGCGGGCAGCGCCCCGGTACCTGAGCGCTGCGGGCACGTAGTCGTTCGGACAGGACATCAGACACAGGAGAATACTGAAATGGCGCAATTCGGCTTGGCGCTCGGCATGTTCGGCGTACACAACTACTTCGGTGGTGATTCGCGTGGCTATATCGAAGCGGCACGTCTGGCCGACGCGGCGGGCGTCGACCAGGTGGTGTTCACCGATCACGTGGTGATGGGTGAACATACCGATCGCTATCCCTACGGTGCCTTTCCTCTGCCGCCCTCGGAGCCGTGGTTCGAACCGCTGACGCTGCTCTCGGCGATAGCCGCAGTGACGACCCGCATCGAACTTGCAACCGGTATCCTGGTCGCCCCCCTCAGGCCGGCGGCGCTGCTCGCGAAGATGCTGGCGACACTGGATACGCTGGCGCCCGGACGCCTGCAGATCGGCATCGGTACCGGCTGGCAGCGCGAAGAGTTCGAGGCGCAAGGGCTCGACTTCGATCAGGCGTGGACGCTGCTCGACGACCAGGTGCGCGCGATGCAGGTGTTGTGGCGTGAGGCTCCGGCCAGCTTTCGCTCGAAGACGGTGAATTTCGAGCGCGTCTACAGTACGCCGTTTCCGCGCGATCGCTCGATTCCGCTCTGGTATGGCGTCAAACCGACCGAGCGCCAGGCGCGGCGTGTCGCCGAACTCGGTGCAGGCTGGGTGCCGATTTCGACCCACGCCGAGTACGTGCGTGATGGAGTGCAGCGCATTCGTGAGGCCTTCGTTGCCGCCGGACGTGATCCGGCGACGTTGCAGGTGCGCGCGCACGCGCCGGTTCATTACGATGCCGATTATCGCGGCGACTTCGAACGTTCGGTTGCCGATATCCCGGAACTGCTGGATGCCGGTGCGACCGTGATCGAGTTCGAGCACCATCCGTACATCCGCGACAAGGCGGAGCTGCCGGAGTTCTATGCGCGCCTCGCGGCGTTGAAGACCCGGTTCTGAAAACCGTGCGTGGTCGCGCGGGCCACCTGTCCCGGATCGCAGACGGCCCGCCCCCGATCGCAGACGGGTGGCGGGCGGGGGCTCAGCGTCGGCTGTAGGCCGACATGCCGAGGCCGAACTGTGCAATGAGGTCGCGCATGACCTCGGCCACGCCGCCCCCGAAGGTGTTGATCTGGCACTTGCGGTAGTTTTCCTCGATGTCTCCAGCGAGAGCGCCGCCCGGAGATCCTCGACGCAAGCCGCCCGGCATGCCGGTCACGTTCAGCATCAGCTTGTCCACGGTGATCAGGCATTCGGTGCTGTAGGCCTTGATCGCCGAGGCAAAGGCAGGGTCCGGCTCGCCGGTATCGAGTTGCCACGCCATGCGCCAGTTCATCAGCCGCATCGCCTCGAGCCGCGTATAGACCTCGGCGAGAGTCGATTGCACCCACGGCAGTTCGGCGATACGCCTGCCGCCGCCGGCGTCGGTATCCTGCGCCCATTTCAGCGTGCGCTGCAGCAAGCCCCAGCCCTGGATGCCGATGGCTGCGAGGCCGACGCGCTCGTGGTTGAGCTGCGAAGTGATCAGCTTCCAGCCGCCGTTCAGTTGCCCCGCGATCATCGATGCCGGGCAACGCACATTGTCGTAATAGCTGGCGTTGCTGCGCACGCTGCCCACCGTATACAGCGGCGTGAACGTGAAGCCGGGCTGGTGCGCATCGACCATGAAGATCGTGATGCCCTTGTGCGGCGGTTGTGCCTGTGGATCGGTGCGTGCTGCGAGCCAGATGTAGTCGGCAGCCTCGGCGCTGCTGGTCCATATCTTGCTGCCGTTGATGATGTAGTCATCTCCGTCGCGCACGGCAGACGTCTTCAGCGACGCGAGGTCGGTTCCCGCGCCGGGTTCGGTGTAGCCGATCGAAAAATGCAGCTCGCCGGCTGCGATCTTCGGCAGAAAGAACGCCTTGTGCTCCGCGGAGCCGTTTGCGATCAGCGCCGGTGCAACCGTGTTGATCGTGACGAAGGGCAGCGGCACCTCGGCCAGTTGCGCCTCTTCGAAGAACACCAGTTGTTCCGAACTCTTGCGGCCCTGCCCACCGTATTCCTTTGGCCAGCCGAGCGCGAGCCAGCCGTCCTTGCCGAGCTGGCGGATCACCTGCTTGTACGCATCCCCGCCCTCGTTGCCGCGTGTCGCTTCGCGCAGTTCCGGCGTCATCAGCTGGCTGAAGTAGGCGCGCAACTCGCGGCGCAGCTGCTTCTGAGCGTCCGTGTAGTCGATATGCATGGCGTCGGGTGCTCCGGTCGATTGACGAACGACATGATATTGAATCTGGATTCAATATCAATAAGAATGTCCAGAACCTCTGGTCAGGGCAGTGTGGATGGGTGGGCAGATGTCGCGCAAGCCGCCTGCTGTCGAAATCACGAACACCACGACGCACAGGCCGCGGCGCAGCGCACGTGGTGAAGCGGCAAGACTGCGTCTCAAGGAGGCAGCGACACGCGTGCTCGAGCGCACCGGCTACCGCCAGATGCGGGTGGCTGATGTAACGGGAGAGGCAGGCGTCGCGGCAGGGCTGTTCTACCATTACTTCCCTGACATGAGAACGCTGACGATCGAGGTGCTGCAGGATTTCATGCAACGCTTCGAGGCGCTGGACGACATCGAGCGCGGTGTTGCCAGGGGGGATTGGTACGCGCGCATGTACGCGCACAACCGGCTGGTCGTGCAGAGTTACGCACGCAATCCCGGTATCATGCGTTGCATGGTGCAGATGGGCGACGAGCAGCCCGAGTTCGGCGAGTTGTGGCGTGCCAGTCTGCAGCGTCGGCTGGAGTGGTTCGTGAATGCCTTGCCGCGGCTGTTTCCGCAGGCCGGACTCGACTCGGCGCAGGCACTGTTGCTGACCACGCTGCTCGCCGGGACCGGCGAGCGTCTGCTTGCCGAGTATTACATCGCGCGCGTACCGCAACTGCGTGTGCTGGAACTGGACGAAGAGGAGATGACCGAGTGGATCTCGGTCATGTTCTACCGCGCGCTGTTCCTCGAGAACCCGCCGCGCGAACGTCTGCACCACACGCTGGTGGTCGAGGAGATACGCCGGCTGACGGCCGGTGTGAGTGCGGCGAATCATGGACAGGACGACCCGAACGGGGAGGAAACATTGGCGTGAGCGACGATGATGTGGATGAGGAACTGCAGGCTTTCATTGGCAAGCGACGGGGTCCGTACAACGGTTGGGACGACGTCAATGCACCGATGATCCGCCATTTGTGCGAGGCGCTCGGTGACCGCAATCCGGTGTACACGGATCCTGCATTCGCGGCGCAATCCGTTCACGCAAGCATCGTCGCTCCACCGACGATGCTGCAGGTCTGGACGATGCGCGGCAACACCAGCGAACGGGCTCCCGGTTCGGATACGCGGGATCCGTTCGAGGTCGTCGAATGTCTGCGCGCACGCGGGTATCCGGCAGTCGTCGCCGTGAACTGTGAGCAGACCTACCGTCGCTATCTGCGCCCGGGCGACAGGATTCACCACATGTCGAGCATCGAATCGATTTCGCCGTGCAAGACCACGGCGCTGGGAACCGGGCACTTCGTGACCGAACTGGCGGAGTTCTACGACCAGGACGGCGAGAAGGTCGCCGATATGCGTTTCAGGGTGTTTCTGTACCGTGCGCCGGATCGTGCGCCGGAAGCTGGCAAGGGGGGTTGAGATGGATTTCACGCGTTCGGAAGATTCACGACAGATTCAGGAGCTTGCGGCACAGATCTTTGCCGACAACAGCAGCGATGGGATGCTGAAGCGCTTCGATCGTGACGAGATTGCGTTCAACACCGAGCTCTGGAAACTGCTCGCCGAGGCAGGGTTGCTTGGCGTCGCATTGGGCGAGGAGTTCGGCGGCAGTGGCTTCGGTTTCACCGAACTGTGCGCGGTGTTCGAGGAACAGGGACGGCAGGTAGCGGCGCTGCCGTTGCTGGCTACGGCCGTGCTCGGTGCGCTGCCGGTTGCCGAATTCGGCAGCGACGCTCAGCGTGCACGCTGGTTGCCGGGTGTGGCGGATGGCAGCACGCTGCTGAGTGGCGCGCTGTGTTACCCGGATGCCGGTGGGCACGGTGAGCGGTTGCCACGGGCGCAGCGCGATGGTGACGCCTGGCTGCTCGAGGGCGCTCTCGATCGCGTTCCGTACGCGCTCGAGGCGACCGCGTTCGTGGTGCCTGCGCGAGCAGACAATGGTGACACGCCGGTGTTCCTGGTGCCGGGAAATGCGGCTGGGCTGGATCGTGAGCGTCGCCGTGGAACCAACCATGAACCGATCGATGCGCTGGAATTCGCGGGTGTACGGCTGCAGGCTTCAGACCTGCTCGGCAAGCCTGGTGATGGTGCAGGCATTGCCGAATGGTCGGGCCTGCGTGCGGCGACGGCACTTGGTTTCGTGCAGCTCGGGGTGCTGGCCGATGCGTTGCGCCGTACGGCCGAGCACACGGTGACACGCAAGCAATTCGGCAAGCCGCTGGCCGGCTTCCAGGCGGTAGCGCACCGCGCTGCCGACGCGTACATCGATATCGAGGCGCTGCGTTCGACGGCGTGGCAGGCGGCATGGCGGATCTCCGAGCAACTGCCGGCAGAGTCGGCCGTGGCGTCGGTTGCGTGGTGGGCCTGCGAGGCGGGGCATCGGGTCGGGCACACTGCCCAGCACCTGCACGGTGGTATCGGTGCGGATGTGGATTATCCGATACACCGCTATTACCTGTGGGCAAAGCAGATCGAGTTGATGCTCGGCGGTGGCAACCGGATCCTGGCCCGCTTCGGCAGCAGCCTGTCGCAGCAAACGATCGAGATCGGGCTGTGAGCACGCCAGGTTCGGGTACCCGCCGCTTCGCGGACGTGAAGGTCGGTGATGAACTGGCGCCGCTGAGCATCGATGTAAGCGCACGGCTGATCGTCGCCGGCGCCATCGCAACGCGTGACTTCCAGGACGTGCATCACGACAAGGATGGAGCCCAGGCGCTGGGATCGCCGCATATTTTCATGAACATCCTGACCACGAACGGACTGGTGGGGCGCTACGTGACCGATTGGGCCGGTCCCGAAGCCATGCTGCGCTCGGTGAAGATCCGTCTCGGCGCGCCGAATTACCCGGGTGATGTCATGGTCTTCAGCGGCAAGGTCGTGAGTGTCGATGCCGGAGAGCAGATGGCCGAGATCGAGGTGGCGGGCAAGAATCGCCTTGGGTACCACGTGACCGGCTCGGTGACCGTGACTCTGCCCTGAGCAGCAGTCGCCTGGCGTAACTTTGCCGCTCTTCGGCCGCGTACGGTCGCGCCATTGGGGGAGGCGTTGCTAAAATGACCCTTGTGTCTGGAATCTGGTAGTTACTGTAACGATGCGCAAGTTATTGCTGTTGCTCGCGATGTCCTGTTCGCTGCAAGTCGATGCACTGACGTTCGACATGCCGCCCCCCGGTGAGGATATCGTCGGTGAAGTCATGACCGTCCGTGTGGCTGACCACAAGGACACGATCAATACCTACGCCGAAGCCTACGGGCTTGGTTTTCGCCAGATCGTGGCTGCCAACCCCGGCGTGAATCCGTGGGTCCCCGGCGAGGGGCGCGAGCTGGTCCTGCCGTTGCAGTTCATCCTGCCTCCCGGTGAGCGCAAGGGTATCGTGATCAATCTGGCGGAATTCCGCATGTACCACTACCAGCCCGATGGTCGCACCGTCGATACCTATCCGATCGGCATTGGTCGCGAGGGTTGGGAGACTCCGCTCGTTGCGGCGAAGGTGCTGAACGTCATCAAGGATCCGACCTGGGTTCCCACGGCCTCGATCCGGGCCGACTGGGCAGCCAACGGACGTCATTTGCCAGCGGTGGTGCCGCCGGGGCCGGACAATCCGATGGGCAAGTGGGCAATCCGTCTGAGTGCGCCGAGCTACTACATCCACGGCACGAACAAGGATCTGGGTATCGGCATGCGCGTCAGCGCCGGTTGCATCCGCATGTACAACCCGGATGTGGAGCAGTTTGCACGACGCGTTGCGAGCAATGCGCCGGTACGCATCGTCAATGTGCCGGTGAAGGTTGGCTGGAAGGGCGGCGAGATGTACGTGGAAGTTCACGAGGCGCTCGAAGAGCAGCGTGGATACCACGTTCCCGAGGCTGACGTGGCCGACGCGATTCATCTGGCCAATCGTATTGCACATGCTCCGGTCCAGATCGACTGGATGGATGCCAAGGCTGCTGCCGTAGACCAGTCCGGCATGCCAGTGCGCGTCTCCGCGACTGCGAACACGACCAGTATCGCAGCAGCGGCAGCAGCGACTGAATAACAACGCGATCGATCTGCCTGCAGCGGTTTCGTACTGCCGGCTGGCGGCTGGCTCTCTTCCAGCACAGCAGTATCAAGTCAAGAAAGATGCAGACCGTTTGACCCTGTCGTCTGTACAGGGCGTATCGGACTCACTCGTAAAGGCAGCCAAAACAAAAACCCGCATGATCCCTCTCGGGTTCATGCGGGTCTTGCTGCACGATCAGGACGGGAGTTCGTGAACTCCCGCTGTCAGATCACTTGCGGCAGCACTTCTCAGCCATGCGGCTAACGGCCTCGACTGCGTCGTTGGCGCTCTTCTGGGCGTTGGCAGCAGCAGCGGCAGCGCTGTCAGCAGTCGATTGTGCACGGTTGGCAGCAGCCAGCGCATCGTTGGCGGTCTTCTCGACGGTGCCTACACGCGTCTCGAGTGCGTCGAGGCGGTCGTTGCAGGAGCAGCCGCTCAGCAGTGCAATGGCCAGTGCTGCGGATACCAGTGCAGCCTTTTTCGTCATGGTACGCATTTCAGTCTCCTTGGATGTGCGATGCGATCGGGTCGATAGCAGGAGAATTCTTGCATACCGTTACCCGAAGTCAATGTTAAATCTGCACGAATTTGTGCAGCTGATGCAGCTTACGACTTCGTTCTGGTGACGATTTGTCGCCGCGGCTGCGGGTGAAACAACACGCTTTGGTACCAGAGGTGGGACTCGAACCCACACGCAGGGCTACTGCAACGGATTTTGAGTCCGTCTCGTCTACCAGTTCCGACACTCTGGCCCTTGAAGCGCGCGGCATTATAGCAATGCATCGGAGGGCGGCAACTGTGTGGTGGCAACTGCGTTGCCATACTCGCGGGGCGTCGATACCCTTGCCGCCTTTCCGGTACGGATCCGCAATGAAAGTCGCTGATTTCCACTACGAGCTACCCGAGCGGCTGATTGCGCGTGAGCCTGCGGCTGAGCGGACGGGCAGTCGCCTGCTGTACCTCGATCCACATGACGCACAGTTGCAGCATTTGCGCTTCGCCGAGATCGGATCCCTGCTGCGCCAGGGCGATCTGCTGGTGTTCAACGACACGCGGGTGATCCCGGCGCGGCTGTTTGGCTGCAAACCCGATACCGGTGGTGGTGTCGAGATACTGATCGAGCGCCTGCTTGCGGGGCGTCGCGTGCTGGCGCAGTTGCGTGCAAATCGCAAGCCGCGAGTGGGCGCGGAGATCGTGTTGCTCGACGACGAAGGGCGCGAGGCAGTGCGTGTGAGCGTGCTGGGGCGCGAGGGCGAGTTCTTCGAGCTCGGTTTTCCGTCAGGCAGCGATCCACTCGCGCTGATCGATCGTATCGGGCACATGCCGTTGCCTCCGTACATCGATCGTGCCGATGCACCGCTGGATCGCGAGCGCTACCAGACGGTCTACGCGACACGCGATGGTGCAGTCGCAGCACCGACGGCAGGGCTGCACTTCGACCATGCGCTGCTGGCGCGATTGCGCGAACTCGGTGTGGAGACCGCCTTCCTGACCTTGCACGTCGGTGCCGGAACCTTCCAGCCGCTGCGCGTGACGGAAGTGGAACAGCACCGGATGCACGCCGAGTACATCGATGTCGGTGCACGGTTGTGCGAGCAGGTGAACAGCGCGCACGCGCAGGGCCGGCGTGTGATAGCGGTCGGCACTACGTCACTGCGTGCGCTGGAGACGGTAGCCGGTACTGATGGCATCCGTCCATACGAGGGCGAGACGTCGATCTTCATCCATCCCGGATACCGTTTTCGCGCCGTGGATGCCTTGATCACCAATTTCCACCTGCCCGAATCGACGTTGCTGATGCTGGTGTGCGCATTTGCCGGGAGCACCCGTGTGCTGGCAACGTACCGGGATGCTGTGGCACGCGAATACCGCTTCTTCAGTTATGGAGACGCGATGTTCGTGCTGGGCGAGCAAGCACCATTGCTGAAGTCGCGAGTGGAGTTGCAGCGGTGAGCGGCTGTTTCGGTGGTTTCGAACTGCTGGCGCACGACGGCAGCGCACGGCGCGGCCGGTTGAGTTTCGTGCGAGGCGTGGTCGATACGCCTGCTTTCATGCCCGTGGGCACCTACGGTACCGTGAAAGGCATGCTGCCGCGCGACCTGGATGAGATCGGTGCCCAGATCGTGCTCGGCAACACATTCCACCTGATGCTGCGCCCGGGTTCGGAAATCATTCGCGAACTCGGTGATCTGCACGCATTCATGGGTTGGAGCCGTCCCATACTTACCGATTCGGGCGGATTCCAGGTGTTCAGCCTGGGTGACATGCGACGGATCAGCGAAGACGGGGTGCGTTTCCGTTCGCCGGTCGACGGCAGTGCGGTGTTCCTCGATCCCGAAACCTCGATGCGTGTGCAGCGCGATCTAGGCTCCGATGTGGTCATGGTGTTCGATGAATGCACTCCCTACCCGGCCGGCGAGGAGCAGGCCCGCACATCGATGGAGCTCAGTCTGCGCTGGGCCCGCCGCAGCCGGCAGGCGCACGCCGACAATCCGGCAGCGCTGTTCGGCATCGTGCAGGGGGGCATGTTCGCCGATCTGCGTTCGCGTTCGCTGGCAGGGCTGCTCGACATCGGGTTCGACGGCTATGCGATCGGCGGGCTGTCGGTAGGCGAACCGCGGCAGGAGATGCTGGCCGTACTGGATCATCTGGGGCCGCAGTTGCCGGTCGAACGGCCACGCTATCTGATGGGGGTGGGCACTCCGCTCGATATCCTCGATGCCGTCGCACGCGGAGTGGACATGTTCGACTGCGTGTTGCCGACCCGCAACGCACGCAATGCCTGGCTGTTCACCTCGCGCGGCGTACTGAAGCTGCGCCATGCCGTCAATCGTCGCTGCGAGGAGCCGGTAGACCCGGCCTGCGCGTGCTACACCTGCACCCGTTTCAGTCGCGCCTACCTGCACCATCTCGATCGCTGCAACGAGATGCTCGGCAGCCAGCTGAACACGATCCACAACCTGTACTTCTATCAGGAGCTGATGCGCGGCATCCGTGCAGCGATCACCGAGGGGAACTGGGAACGCTTCCGTGCGGACTTCGTCCAACGTTATGCCGGCAACCTTGCGTGACATGCTCATGAGTTCACTCGAGTACCAGATTTTCGTCTACGTCGATCCGGAACACGCGGAAGCACTGAAGGAAGCGATGTTTGCCGCCGGCGCTGGACGTATCGGTGCCTACAGTGGTTGTGCGTGGCAGTGCGAAGGAACGGGCCAGTTCCGGCCGGGAACGGACGCCAGGCCGTTCATCGGCTCGGTCGGCGGCGACGAGCGCGTGCGCGAACTGCGCATCGAGATGCTGTGTTCCGGTAAGTGCCTGGATGGTGTGCTGGCTGCGTTGCGTGCCGCGCATCCGTATGAAGAACCTGCATTCGGCGTGCTGCGCCTGGAGCCGGTGGCATGAGCGTGCTGCAGCGTGTGCGCGAGCGCGTTGGCGGCAGCGTCGTGCCGGCACTGGAGGAGGCCGATGCTGCAGTCTTGCTGGCGCTGACCGCGCAGCCCGCGCCGGAGCTGATCCTCACCCTGCGCGCTGCGCACATGAGCACCCACCCGGGTGAGGTGGCGTTTCCTGGCGGGCGCCGCGATCGGGAAGATCGGGATCTGATCCATACGGCGTTGCGCGAAAGTCATGAGGAGATCGCGCTCGATCCTGCCTGCGTCGAGGTCGTCGGTGCACTGCGCGGACGCACGTCGCGCTTCGGTGTACGCGTCTGTCCGGTCGTCGCCGTCGTGCCTGCGGATCTGCAACTGGAGCCGAACCGGGCAGAACTCGATGAGGTCTACCGCATCCCGTTGGCGCATTTTCTGCTGCGGGAAAACCTGCGCATCGATCGTGTGCTGCACCAGGGGCGTGAGATGGATGTGCCGTGGTATCCGTGGGGCGAGCGCCAGGTCTGGGGTCTGACTGCGGTGATGCTGCTCGATCTGCTGGAAGCGGCTTTCGATTTTCATGTCGAACTTCGACGTTGAGGACGTGCTGCGATGGCGATGATCTACGAACTCGATGGTGTGGCACCGCAGATCGATGCGAGCTGTTTCCTGGCTCCGGATGCAGTGGTGGTGGGGGCCGTGACGGTCGCAGCCGAGGCGAGCATCTGGTTCGGTGCCGTGGTTCGTGCCGACACCGAGCAGATCACGATCGGCATGGGATCCAACGTGCAGGAGAACGCCGTGCTGCACGCCGATCCCGGTTTCCCGTTGCATATCGGCGAACGGGTGACCGTGGGACACAAGGCGATGCTGCACGGTTGCAGCATCGGCGAGGGTAGCCTGGTCGGGATCGATGCGGTGGTCCTGAACGGGGCCGTGATCGGGCGCAATTGTCTGATTGGTGCCAATGCACTGGTCACCGAGGGGATGCGGGTGCCGGATGGCTCGCTGGTACTTGGCTCGCCAGCGCGTGTGCGACGCTCGCTGAGCGACGAGGAGCGCGCGCGTCTGGAAGAGAGCGCACGTCGTTATCGTGCCAAGGGGCAACTGTTTCGCGTACGCCTGCGGCGCATCGTTGATGAGACTGATGTCGCGAGGAATTCAGGCGCGTGACGTTCGGCGTGCGAGAACCTTGTGGATCACCTTGCCCTGCAGTTCGAGGATTTCAAAGTCATAACGCCCGATACGTAATCCCAGGTGGGCTTCCGGAATCGTCTCCAGGTGTTCGACGATCAGCCCGCTGAGGGTCTTCGGTCCGTCGACCGGCAGGTCCCAGTGCAGCGAACGGTTGATCTCGCGAATCGCAGTGCCACCGTCGATCACGCAACTGCCGTCGGGCTGCGCGACGATATCGGGTGACTGGCTGGCGATATTCGACGTGAACTCGCCGACGATTTCCTCGAGGATGTCCTCCAGCGTCACGAGACCGCGCACCGAGCCGTATTCGTCGACCACGATTCCGATGCGCCGCTTCAGTTTCTGGAAGTTCAGCAATTGCGTGTTGAGAGGGGTGCTTTCGGGGACGTAGTAGGGTTCACCGGCTGCCCGCTGCATCGCTTCACGGTCGAGCTGCTCGCCGTGCATGAAGCTGCTCGCCTTGCGCAGGTGCAGTATCCCGAGCACGTTGCCGATGTCTTCGCGGTACAGCAACACGCGCGTGTGTTCGCTCGAGCGCAGTGCCGCCAGTATGATGGCATCGTCCGCGGTGATGTCGATGCCGAAGATGTCCTGGCGCGGCACCATGATGTCGTCGACGGTGATTTTCTCCAGGTCCAGGATGTTCAGCAGCATGTGCTTGTGGCGTGGCGGGATCATCAGTCCCGCTTCACCGACGATCGTGCGCAGTTCCTCCGAACCCAGCACTTCGTCCGGACGCCGCTCGGGATCGACGCCGAGCACCCGCAGCAGGCCGTTGCTGATCGCGTTGATGGACCACACGGCCGGATACAGCGCATACCTCAGCACGTTCAGCACGTAGGCTGCTGGAAAGGCGAAGCGTTCCGGGTGCAGCGCGGCGAGCGTCTTGGGAGTCACCTCGCCGACGATCAGTACTGCCACCGTGATCACAGCGGTGGCGATCGCGATTCCCGCGTCACCCCACAGGCGGATCGCGATCACGGTGCCGATCACCGAAGCGAGGATGTTCACGAGGTTGTTGCCGATCAGGATCAGGCCGATCAGCCGGTCTGGACGTTCCAGCAGGTTTGCCGCGATGCGTGCACTGCGCTGCGTCTTGCGCAGATGCCGCAGCCGGTAACGATTGAGCGACATCATGCCGGTTTCGGAACCGGAGAAGAACGCCGACATCAGCAGGCAGGCAATCAGGATGCTGAGCAGCAGTTGCAGCGGGATGTCGTCCAAGAGCGTGGTGGTCTCGTGTATGCGGGACTCGTATGGTGAATAAAAGCAGGCGACAAGACAATCGCGGCGAACATCACCACGCCGGTCGGTGCAGCACCAGTTCGAGCACCAGCTTGCTGCCGAAGTAGGCCAGGATCAGCAGGGCGAAGCCTGCCACGGTCCATTTCACTGCCGTGATGCCGCGCCACCCGAGACGGGATCGACCCAGCAGCAGGACTGCGAACAGCAGCCAGGCAACGATCGACAGCACGGTCTTGTGTGCCAGATGCTGCGCGAATATGTCCTCGAGGAACAGCGCTCCGGTCACGATCGACAGCGTGAGCAGCAACTCACCGGTCCAGATCAGGCGAAACAGCAGGTCCTCCATCGTCTGCAGTGGCGGCATTACCGCCACCAGGCCGTGCAGGCGACGGTGCTTCAGTCGATGGATCAACAGGGCGAGTGCCACGGCCTGCAATGCCGCAATGCCAAGAATGCTGTACGACAGCAGCGAAAAGAGAATATGCGATCCGACGCCCCAGCCGACGGCGGTGCGTGGCGCGTACCCGGTGTGCAGGAACAGGGCGGACAGCGTCGACACGATTGCCAGCAGATACAGGACGGGCAGCAGGTTGGCAAGCGGTGCACGCCAGCTCGCCGCCCATGCCACCAGTGCGATCACCCAGAAGAACAGCGAAGCAGCGTTGAACAGGCCCAGATCCAGTCCGCCTGCCCGGAATACAGCGGTGGACCAGCTCAGCAGATGCGCCAGCAGTGCCGGAACTGCCAGCCATATCGCGATGCGCAGCCAGCGTTGCTGGGTCGTGGCACCTTCGTGCAACGCGCGCAGATGCGTGGCGATGCTCGCGAAGTAGAAGGCGCAGGCGACAATTCCGGATACGAGCACTGTCATGCCGGTCAGGCGGGATCCGCATCCATCGGGTGATCGGTCCGGGGTGGCCCGGTGTGCCACACAGTCTAGCTGTGCTCGCCGCAGTCGTCACGCACGCGCTGTCACGCACGCGCTGTCACGCACGCGCTTCTTGCCCGTGCCGGCCTCGGCTATACTCGCGCGTCCTTTTCGATGCCCGTCGTTGCGGCACAGGCGGATCTGTCCCATGTTCGAGACTCTCACCGAGCGATTTTCGGAAACCCTGCGCAAGGTTGCCGGCAAGTCCACGCTGACCGAGGACAACATCCAGGAAACCCTGCGCGAGGTGCGCCAGGTCCTGCTCGAGGCGGACGTCGCGCTGCCGGTCGTGAAGGATTTCGTCGACCAGGTGCGCACGCGGGCCCTTGGCCAGGAAGTGCTGAAGAGCCTGAGCCCGGGGCAAGCCTTCCTGCGCATCGTGCAGCGCGAGCTCGAGCAGGCGATGGGCGCTGCCAACGAGGGGCTGGACCTGTCGGTGCAGCCACCGGCCGTGATCCTGATGGCGGGATTGCAGGGTAGTGGCAAGACCACCAGCGCCGCCAAGCTGGCGCGCTGGTTGCGCGAGAAGGGCAAGAAGGTGCTGATGGTCAGTGCCGACGTCTATCGCCCGGCCGCGATCCATCAGCTCGAGACGCTGGCAGCCGGCGTCGATGCCGGTTTCATACCCAGTCATGAAGATGAGCGTCCGGTCGATATCGCGCGTGAGGCGTTGCGCACGGCGCGTATCCAGTTCGCCGACGTGCTGATCGTCGACACGGCAGGGCGGTTGGCGATCGATGCAGCGATGATGCAGGAGATCCGCGAACTGCATGCGGTGTTGAATCCGGCCGAAACGCTGTTCGTCGTCGATGCGATGACCGGGCAGGACGCCGCCGCGACCGCGCGAGCGTTCAACGAAGCCGTGCCGCTGACCGGGGTGATCCTCGCCAAGGCCGATGCCGATTCACGCGGCGGTGCTGCGCTCTCGGTGCGTGCGGTGACCGGCAAGCCGATCAAGTTTCTTGGCGTCGGCGAGAAGACCGACGCGCTCGAACCGTTCCACCCCGAGCGGGTTGCATCGCGGATTCTCGGCATGGGCGACATCCTGTCGCTGATCGAGGAGGCCGAGCGCAAGCTCGATCGCGAGAAGGCGGAAAAGCTCGCGAAGAAGATCCGCAAGGGCAAGGGTTTCGACCTCACGGATTTCCGAGACCAGCTGCAACAGATGCGCGATATGGGCGGCATCGCGAGCATGCTGGACAAGTTGCCCGGCATGAGCGGACTGGCACAGATGGCGCAGGAGAAGGTGGACATAAAGACCTTCACACGCATGGAGGCGATCATCAATTCGATGACACCAGCCGAGCGGCGCGACCCGGAGATGCTGAACGGTTCGCGCAAGCGGCGCATCACGCAGGGTTCGGGAACCTCGATCCAGGATCTGAACCGGTTGCTGAAGCAACACAAGCAGATGCAGAAAATGATGAAGAAGCTTGGCAACCGCAGCGCGATGCAGAACATGATGCGCGGGCTCGGCGGCATGCTGCCACCAGGGGGCGGATTCCCTCGGCGGTAAAAATCCCGATCGTCGCAGACGTCTGCGAGCGAGTGTTTCAAATCCGGCAACCTTCTCTTAGAATAGCCGCCCTTCGCAGGTTGCCCGGCCACTCGTGTCGCGGGTACCGGAACACCCGGGGATCAATGTCAGGAAACGTTTCATGTTGACGATCAGACTTTCGCGTGTTGGCGCCAAGAAGCGCCCGTTCTATCAGGTCACGGTGACCGACAGCCGCAGCGCCCGCGATGGCCGCTTCATCGAGCGCGTCGGCTTTTTCAACCCGATCGCGAGCGGGAAGGAAGAGCGTCTGCGCCTGGATCGCGAGCGGATCCAGCACTGGGTACAGCAGGGCGCACAGTTGTCGGAGCGCGTGGCGAAGCTGTTGCATGAGAACGCGCACGCGGCACAGGCTGCCTGACGCAGCGGCGTGGAGGATGTGGCTGGTCGCGATCTGGTGATACTGGGTCGCATCGGTGGTGTGTATGGGATCAAGGGTTGGCTGAAGGTCTGGTCGTTCACCGAGCCGATGGACGCGATCCTCGACTACCCGATCTGGCGGATTGGTACGGCAGCCGGGTGGGAAAGCCACCGGATCGACGCAGGCAGACGCCACGGCAAGGGGCTGATCGTCCATCTGCCGGGTTGTGACGATCCGGAGACGGCGCAGCGTTTTGCACAGGCCGAGATTGCCGTAGTGCGGACCGAGTTGCCAGACCCCGGTCCAGATGAGTATTACTGGGCCGAACTCGAGGGCATGCAGGTGTACGCGCGGCGCGACGACGGCAGCCGGACACTGATCGGCACGGTCGATCACCTGTTCGGGACCGGAGCCAACGATGTGCTGGTAGTGCAGGGTTGCACGGGCAGCATCGATACGCGAGAGCGTCTGATTCCGTGGGTGCCGGATGAGGTGATCGTCGAGGTCGACCGTGTGCGTCGCGAGATGCTGGTCGACTGGGATCCGGATTTCTGAGCGCAAGACGTGTTGCGCGTTGCGGTGGTGACGATCTTTCCGGAAATGTTCGGTGCGCTCACCGGCTTTGGAATTTCGGGCAGGGCAGTGCGCGAAGGGCTGGTCGAGCTGAAATGCTGGAACCCGCGCGACTACGCCAGCGACCGTCATCGTTCGGTCGATGACCGGCCCTATGGGGGCGGTCCGGGGATGGTGATGAGTGCCCCCCCGCTGTGTGCGGCGATTCGTGCCGCACGTTGCGAACTTGGTGCAGCGGCGCGCGTGATCTACCTGTCGCCGCAGGGGGTTGCGCTGCGACAGCAACGGGTGGAAGCGCTGGCGCAGGGCGGGCCACTGGTGCTGCTTGCGGGGCGCTACGAAGGCGTCGACGAGCGCGTGATCGAGAGCGAGATCGACGAGGAAATATCGCTCGGCGACTACGTGCTGAGCGGGGGCGAGTTGCCTGCGATGGTGCTGCTGGATGCGATGATCCGGCTTTTGCCGGGTGCACTGGGGCACGACGAGTCGGCGGTGCAGGACTCGTTTGCAGAAGGCTTGCTGGACTGTCCGCACTACACGCGACCAGAGGTGTTCGAGGGGCGCGCAGTGCCGCCGGTGCTGCTGAGTGGTGACCACGAACGGATTCGCGCGTGGCGGCTGGTGCAAGCCTGCGAACGCACGCGGGCACGCCGTCCCGATCTGGCGGCAGCACGCGAAGAGCATTGATGGGGGCGGTGCCCTGGGCACTGCGCAATGACGGCTACAGGGGCGAGCGCACCCGTTGCGCGAGCGAAACAGGGGAGGATGAGGTCATGCAGAACACGATCATTGGACAGCTCGAAGCCGAGCAGATGGGCAAGAATGTGCCGGATTTTGCACCGGGCGATACGGTGGTGGTCGATGTGCGTGTCGTCGAAGGCGAGCGCGAGCGGCTGCAGGCCTACGAGGGCGTGGTGATCGCCAAGCGCAACCGGGGCCTGAACTCGGCGTTCACGGTGCGCAAGATCTCCCACGGCGTGGGCGTGGAGCGTACGTTCCAGACCTACAGCCCGGCGGTCGCGAACATCCAGGTCAAGCGTCGTGGTGACGTGCGTCAGGCGAAGCTGTATTACCTGCGCGAACTGAGCGGCAAGGCGGCCAGGATCAAGGAAAAGCTGGCCAAGCAGAGCGCCGACTGATCCGTACGGCAGGCGGCGGAAAAGGTGGCGTGAGCCACCTTTTTTGTGTGTGCGCGATGCGGGCGCACTCCCGGAGGTGAAAATCCTCGATGATCGCAGACGCGGACCGTAGCGTGATCGAGCGTTTCCTCGATGCGCTGTGGATGGAGAAGGGCTCGAGCGCGAACACGCTGATGGCCTATCGCAGTGACCTCGAGGCTTTTGCCGGGTGGTTGCATGCACGTGGGTCGGAACTGGCGGCGGTCGACCGTTCGCTGCTGCTGGAATACCTCGCTGCTGGCTTGCGTGAAGGCCGCTCGACGCGAACTGCCGCCCGTCTGCTGTCGTGCCTGCGCGGCTTCTATCGTTACCTCTTGCGCGAGGGTGCGATCGCCGTCGATCCGACGCTGCGCGTGCCGGGACCACGGGCTCCGCGTGCATTGCCGGGCACGCTCAGCGAGGACGACGTGGAACGGCTGCTGGCAGCACCGGATATCGCCACGGCGATCGGGTTGCGCGACCGGGCGATGCTCGAACTGCTGTATGCATGCGGGTTGCGCATCAGTGAGCTGGTCACGCTGGAACTCTCCGGGCTCGGCATGACCCAAGGTGTGGTGCGGATCATGGGCAAGGGTTCGCGCGAGCGGTTGGTTCCGGTAGGCGAGGAGGCGCTGACGTGGGTAGGTCGTTATCTGCGCGAGGCGCGTCCTGGACTGCCCGACGCGATGCACAGTGCGGTGCTGTTTCCGGGGCGTGGTGGGCGTGCGCTGACGCGTCAGGCCTTCTGGCACCGGATCAGACAGCATGCCGTCACGGCCGGGATCACGAAGCCGCTGTCGCCGCATACGCTGCGCCATGCGTTTGCGACGCATCTGCTGAACCACGGGGCCGATCTGCGCGTGGTGCAGCTGCTGCTCGGGCACAGCGATCTGTCGACGACGCAGATCTACACGCACGTGGCACGCGAGCGGTTGAAGCAGGTGCACGCGACGCACCATCCGCGCGGATGATGATCTGCCGGAGGTGTGGCCGTGTCCTGGTGCGGGGCTAGCGCATTACTACAGGAGGAAGTTCGGATGAGACATGCTGATGGCTGCTGGCGACGCATCGGCGCTGCCGTGATCATGGCGTTGTTGCTGATTGCCCGCGCGAATGGCGCGGACGGCCCGGACCCCGCGGCTGACGCGATCCTGGCCGCGCTGTCGAAGGCGCGGCCCGATCTGCAGTACGAGGCGCCGAAGCCGAGTGCGATCGCAGGCATGTACGAGGTACAGGTGCGTGGTGGCCCCCTGCTCTACGTCAACGGTGCGGGAACGCATTTCGTCGCCGGCGATCTGTTCGAGATCCGGGCGGACGGCTTCGCGAACCTCGACGAGGTCGGGCGCCAGCAGGAGCGGGCACGGTTGATCGCGGCCGTCGATCCGGCCGACATGATCGTTTTCTCACCACCCAATCCGCGTGCGACGATCACCGTGTTCACCGACGTCGACTGCGGTTACTGTCGCAAGCTGCACAGCGAGATTGCCGAAATCAACGAGCTCGGCATTGCAGTGCACTATCTGGCCTACCCGCGTGCGGGCCTGGGCTCACCGTCGTATCGCAAGATCGCGAGCGCATGGTGCGCGGCTGACCGCAAGGGTGCGCTGACGGCGCTCAAGCGCGGCGACACGATTCCCGAGAACGTCTGTGCGGGCAATCCGGTTGCCAACCAGATGCTGCTCGGCGAAAAGGTGGGTGTCACCGGCACACCGGCACTGGTGCTCGAGGACGGCACGCTGATACCGGGATACCGGCCCGCGAAGGAACTGGCGAAAATGCTCGGCATAAATTGAGCATGAACGGATCGAGCAGCGAGGAGCACCACATGGGTCCGATACGGGTTGGCATCTGCGGCTTCGGTACCGTGGGCTCGGGAACCTTCACCGTGCTGCAACGCAACGGGGCCGACATTGCCGCGCGCGTCGGCCGCGACGTGCGCGTGACGCATGTCGGGGTACGCCGCGGCAACCTGCGTTGCGAGACTGCTGGCGTACGCACCAGTCGTGATGTGTTCGCCGTGGTGCGCGATCCGGAAGTCGATATCGTCGTCGAACTGATCGGCGGTTGCGACGCGGCGCGCGAACTGGTGATGCAGGCGATCGCTGCAGGCAAGCATGTGGTCACGGCGAACAAGGCGCTGATTGCCGAACACGGCAACGAGATCTTCGCTGCAGCCGGTGCGCGTGGCGTCACGGTCGCGTTCGAGGCGGCAGTCGGCGGCGGCATTCCGATCATCAAGGCGATCCGTGAGGGGCTTGCCGCGAACCGCATCGAGTGGGTGGCAGGGATCATCAACGGCACCGGCAACTACATCCTGTCGGAGATGCGCGAGAAGGGACGCAGTTTCGCTGCGGCGCTCGCCGATGCGCAGGCGCTGGGCTACGCCGAGGCAGATCCCACCTTCGACGTCGAGGGCATCGATGCCGCGCACAAGCTGGTCATCCTCGCCTCGCTGGCATTCGGCATTCCGTTGCAGTTCGACAAGGTCTACACCGAAGGCATCGGCACCCTCAACGAAGAAGACCTGGTTTACGCAGCGGAACTCGGTTATCGCATCAAGCATCTGGGAATCTGCCGGCGTACCGCCGAGGGTATCGAGTTGCGGGTGCATCCGACGCTGATCCCGCACGATCGGCTGATCGCCAACGTGAACGGTGTGATGAACGCGATTCTCGTGAAGGGCGATGCGGTGGGCCCGACGCTCTATTACGGACCCGGTGCCGGGTCGGAGCCGACGGCGTCGGCCGTGGTTGCGGACATCATCGATGTGGCACGCACGCTGACTGCCGACCCCGAACACCGCGTGCCGCACCTGGCGTTCCAGCCTGATCGCCTGTCGAGCGAACCGGTGCTGCCGATGTCGGCAGTACGCACTTCGTACTATCTGCGCGTGGCAGCACTGGATCGCCCCGGCGTGCTGTGGCGCGTGGCGCAGATACTCGGTGAGGCGGGCATCAGCATCGAGGCGCTGATCCAGAAGGAAGCACCCGAAGGACAGGAAACCGCAACGCTGATCCTGCTGAGCAGCGTCACGACCGAGAGCCATATGAGCGAGGCGATCACTGCGGTCGAGGCGCTCGACAGCATACGCGGGCGTGTGACGCGGATCCGCATGGAAAAGCTGGAAGGCTGAACAATCAACAGCGGAGAGACGGCCTTGAGGTACATCAGCACGCGCGGCGAGTCGCCGGCACTTGCGTTCGAAGACGTCCTGCTGACCGGTCTGGCGCCGGACGGCGGGCTCTACGTTCCGGAGACGCTACCGCGTATGGACGCAGAACGCATGCGCACCTGGGCGCAGCTGGACTACGCCGAACTCGCGGCTGAAGTGATGGCACCGTTCGTCACCGGCTTCCTTGCGCCCGATGAGTTGCTGGCGATGACGCGCGAGACCTACCGCAGCTTCCGCCACCCGGCGGTGGCGCCGCTGGTACAGCTCGGGCACAACGAGTGGGTGCTCGAACTGTTTCACGGGCCGACGCTGGCGTTCAAGGATTTTGCGCTGCAGTTGCTCGGCCGACTGCTGGATCGTTCGCTCGCACGCAGCGGCGAACGCGTGGTCGTGCTCGGCGCCACCTCGGGCGATACCGGATCCGCCGCGATCGAGGGCTGTCGCAACTGCGCCGGTGCCGACATCTTCATCCTGCACCCGCACCAGCGCGTCTCGGACGTACAGCGCCGTCAGATGACCACCGTGCCGGGGGGCAACGTCCACAACATCGCGGTGCGCGGCAACTTCGACGACTGCCAGGAAATGGTCAAGGCGAGCTTCGCCGACCAGTCGTTCCTGCCGTCGGGCCGGCGCCTGGTCGCGGTGAATTCGATCAACTGGGCGCGCATCATGGCCCAGATCGTGTACTACTTCCACGCGGCACTTGCGCTCGGCGCGCCCGGTCGAAAGGTGTCCTTCGCGGTGCCGACCGGCAACTTCGGCGACATCTACGCTGGCTATCTCGCGCGGCAGATGGGGCTGCCGGTGGAGCAGCTCGTCATCGCGACGAATGCCAACGACATCCTGCACCGGCTGCTGACGAGCGGGCGCTATGCACGGGCGCCGCTCGCACACACGCTCTCCCCGAGCATGGATATCGTGATCTCGAGCAACTTCGAACGCGTACTGTTCGATTTTCACGCGCGCGATGCGAAGCGGCTGCGTGAACTGATGGCGCATTTCCGTGCCGGTGATGTCGATCTGCCAGCGGAAATCATGCAGGCAGCACGCGCCGAGTTCACGAGCTTTGCGGTCGATGATGCGATGACCTGCGCGATGATCGCACGCGTCTTCGAGGAATCCGGATACCTGCTCGACCCACACTCGGCGATAGGCGTGCAGGCGGCGCGCGAATGCCGCAGTTCGCGCGCCACACCGATCATCACGCTGGCAACCGCACACCCGGCGAAATTTCCCGAGGCCGTGGCCCGGGCGGGCGTGCCGTGCGAGCCGGCACTGCCGCACTACATGGCAGATCTCTTCGAACGCGAGGAGCGATGCACGGTGCTCGATCACGACCTGAACACGGTGCAGGGATTCATTCGCAGCCGTCTCGCATGAGGCGATCGATCCGGCGCCGGCTTGTTGATCCTGCGATCGCGGTTGCGGGTGTCGCTGATCCGCTGCTGGCGCGGATCTACGCGGCACGCGGAGTCACCGACGTTGCCGAGCTGGATCGCAGCCTGGCGCGGCTGGCACCGCCGGATGCGATGCCCGGAATCGACGTTGCGGCAAGCCGGCTTGCAGACGCGCTGGAAGCCGGCGAGCGCATCGTCGTGGTCGGCGACTATGACGCCGACGGTGCAACCAGCAGCGCGCTGGCCTTGCGCGCGCTGCATGCCCTGGGTGCCGATGGCTGCACGTTCCTGGTGCCGAACCGATTCGAGCACGGCTATGGACTCAGCCCGGCGCTGGTTGCAGTCGCCGCACAGCGCAATCCCTCGCTGATCCTCACCGTCGACAACGGCATTGCGGCTCACGAGGGCGTTGCGGCTGCTGCGCAGCACGGTATCGATGTGATCGTCACCGATCACCATCTCCCCGGCGACGTGTTGCCGCCGGCGTATGCGATCGTGAATCCGAATCTCGATGCCTCGAAGTTCCCGAGCCGATCGCTCGCGGGTGTGGGGGTGATCTTCTACGTGATGGTGGCGTTGCGCGCCGAGCTGCGTGCACGCGGCTGGTTTCACGCCCGTCGGCTCGTCGAGCCGAATCTGGGTGAACTGCTCGACCTGGTCGCGCTTGGCACGGTGGCCGACGTGGTCGCGCTCGATCGCACCAACCGTGCGCTGGTGCACCAGGGCTTGTTGCGCATACGCGCGGGGCGTGCCTGTGCGGGCATCCTGGCACTGTTCGAGGTGGCCGGGCGCGATCCGGCGCGCGCAACCAGCAGCGAACTCGGTTTCGTGATCGGACCGCGCATCAATGCTGCCGGCCGGCTCGACGACATCGGGCTTGGGGTACGTTGCCTGCTGGAGGACGATCCAGCCCTCGCGCGGGCGATGGCGATCGAGCTCGATACGCTGAATCGCGACCGGCGCGAAATCGAGGAGGGGATGCAACAGGAGGCGTTGCGTCTGATCGCGGACGTGGCAGCGCACGGCCAGGAGCTACCGTGGGGAATGTGCCTGCACCGCGATGACTGGCACCAGGGTGTGGTCGGACTGGTGGCTGCCCGTATCCGCGAGCGCCACCATCGTCCGGTGATCGCGTTTGCAACGGCCGATACCGGTGAGCTCAAGGGTTCTGCGCGTTCGATTCCCGGGCTGCATATCCGTGACACCATCGCCGCCGTGGCAGCCGCAGCGCCACAGATCGTGAATCGCTTCGGCGGGCATGCGACTGCAGCGGGACTCACGATCGATGCCGGGTGTTTCGACATGTTCGCCAGCGCCTTCGACCGCGAAGTGCGTGCCCGCCTGTGCCTCACGGATCTGGAGCATGTTCTGGAGAGCGACGGTGAACTCGCCGCGGAGGACTTCACGCTCGGGCGCGCCGAACAACTGCGCGACGCCGGACCGTGGGGTCAGCACTTCCCCGAGCCGCTTTTCGACGGTGAATTCCTGCTTGCAGGGCAGCGCATCGTCGGCGGCCGGCACCTCAGGATGCGTGTGAAACCGTGTACCGAACCGGCCTGCGAACTCGAGGCGATCGCGTTCAATGTGGACTTGTCGCAGTGGCCGAACCCGGGCGTGCGCCACGTGCGGCTTGCGTATCGGCTCGACGTCAACGCATGGCGTGGAGAACGCACGCTGCAGTTGCTGGTCGAGGAAGTGCAGGTGGTGCCTCACGCGTCCTGAGCACGGTGCCCGCCAGAACCTGCTCGCGACGCACCAGGCGCTGTCCGCTCGTGCCTGACACCTTCCATGTCGATCGTGATCTCCCGGCTACCCGCCTGCAGGGCAGGGTCAGCGAGAGTCCAAGTCAAGGTCGTGCGTGTTCGATTCACGGTGACGAATCGCCGGTCTGTCTTCGCATTCGGCAAAGCACCCACGTGACCGCACCCAGTCCTGCCATCAGGTGTGCCTGCCAGGCGACGTGGACGCCTGCTGGAAGGTTCGAGAACCCCGCGAACGACCCGCTCGCTTCAAGGCACATCGCAACGATGGCTACCGTACCCACGGCCGCGAGAGCGAACCGCAAACGCGGTACCTGATGCCAGAGGTGCATGCCGACGGCAACGCCCAGGAAGGCGGACAGAGCGGAATTGCCACGATATGCCGTGAGATCCGGAACCAGGCAGTTCAGGCCGAGCGAGATCAGCGGTGCAGCGACGAGCAGGGCGGTCAGGGTCGCGCGCGAACCGAACTCGCGCTGCGCCAGGGCAGTGACTACGAGCAGCAGCACGAGATTGCTCATGGCGTGGCTTGTCGAGAAGTGGACGAGGTGTCCGGTCCACAGGCGCCAGGCTTCCCCGCCCAGCAGCGCATGGCGATCGAGCGACAGCCAGTCCTGCACGGAATCGGGCGTGCAGGCGAGAACGCCGCATGCCAGCGTGAGCAGCAATGCAAGGCGCATTGCATCAGCTCCTGCGCCGAACACCGCGTGCGATCAACGACAGCGACAGGGCGAGCAGGATGCCCGGCCAGCCAAAACTACCGCCGCCGGAATAGCCGGGTTTGTGTTCGACGCGGTAACCGGCGTCGGATTTGATGCGTTGCTTGAACCCCTCGAGTTCGGCCTGAAGCTGAGGAACGAGCGCGGTCGCGGCCTGCGAGTAGCCTTCGAAGCGTGCGATCCGGGCGCGTTCACTGAACCCGGCCATCGACGAACTGCCCTTGACCTGACTGGTGCCAGGCGCGCGGAAGAGCAGCTTGCGGCTGCTGACATCGAAGACGGATGCATCGAGCATGGTCTGGATGTCGTACTGGTCGCCGTGGACGATGTAGGCGCCGATGATCGTCCAATAGAGAACCGACAGGGCGTTGCTGTCATCGAACTGGACCTGGTCGTAGGAAAGCAGCGCCATTACTTCGACGTTGAACATGCGTGCCACCTGTTCCAGGTTGTCGAAGCCGCCCTTGGGGCGCAGGTACTGGCTCGGGATGAGCTCGATGTTGCCAATGAAATCGTATTGGGCGAAAGACGCCTTGACGCGCTCCAGCAGCTTGGCCTTTTCGGGCTCCGGCAAACCGGAATCCCAGGCAGTGCCGGGAACGAAAGCGATCCCGACACGGACGGGCGGTCGCAAATAGGTCACGGCAGGCTGCATCTGCGGCGGCTCTTTGGCCTCGGGATAGAGGTAATCGACGATGCTCCCCGATTGGTGCGTTTTTCCTCCCGGGTTCCAACCGGCACAGCCGGTGATCAGAAGCATCCAGCCGATCAATGCAGCGGTCATGAGGGCTTTCATGTCGTTCCCTTCCAGTTCGAGTGTTCTGCGCAGCAAATCGATACGGGCAAAGGATGCTTCACGCTGACGACAATTGAAACCCGTGCAGCGTGATGCCCTGCGGGCGTGCGTTTTGCGACAGAATACGCATCGCTTCGGCATCGATAGGCCATGAAGTCCGTCATGACAAGAATCCCGACCCTGCTGGTTTGCCTGCTGCTGCCGGTGTTTGCGTGCCTGTCTGCGATGGTGGCAAACGCCGCGCCGCGTGCGCTGGACCTCGAATCGTTGCTGCGCAACGGCAGCGCCGATGCGACGCCCGAGGAGAAGAAACTGCGTGAAATCTGGAGCAGTGCGCTGCAACTGAAACGTGAAGACGAGCGCTACGCGGAGCAACTCGCGGAGCTGCGGCGCTTCATGGATGAATACGCGCAGACACGCAAGGGTCTGGAAGCGGAAAAGGCGGCACCGGTGCCGGATGTGTCGCCATCGGTTGGCAGACTGGATGCCGAGGGGATCGACCAGGCCCTTGCGCAGGCACGCAACAACCGTCTCGAACTCGAACGACAACGCGATGAATTGGTCGATGCAGTCGGCAGGATCGACGAACCGGGTGACCAGAACCTGCTTGGCACCCTGCAAACGCAATTGCAGCAGGCGCGCAAGGCAGTGGACAAGCTGCAGCAAAACGCCACGCCAACCGAACTTCATCGGGCCGAGGAGCTGTTGGCCAGTGTGCGCCAGCAGTCTCTGGAACGACACATCCAGTTGATCGAACAGCGGCTGCTGTCAGCGAGCCAGCGCCAGCGCATTGCGGGGCTGCGCCTGACTCTGGTCGAGCGCCAACTGGAGGGCGACAAGCGACGTATCGAAGCGCTGGAGGCTCGTCAGATCGAACTGCGGCGTGCGAGCGCCGAGGCGACCATCGCAGACAGCGATCGCGTGAGCGGCACGATGGCAGATGTACCCGCGCTGGCGGCACAGGGTCGTCGCAACCAGGAACTTGCCGCGACGCTGGCACGCTACAGCCAGGACATGGAACGCCTGCAGCAGGAGCGGCGCCGCGTCGAGCAGGGCAATGGTGAGCTGGCGGGCCTGCGCAACGATCTCAACGAGCAACTGCAGTGGCTGCAGATCAATCGCAGCTTCGGTGAAACGATGCGTCAACGCCTGCTTGCCTTGCCGGCACCGCTGGCTCTGGCACCGTTGGAAGCGGGCGCTGTGCATGCGCGCGTCGATCGCTATGAATTCCAGAGCGAGCTGGGCGCGTTGCAGCGCAACGAGTCGTCACAAGGGGTGTTGACGCACGATGAGTTCGAGGCGCTGGATCGAGCGCAGCGCGAGTCGTTGCAGAAGTTGCTGCGCTCCCGCGTGCGCCTGCTCGAACAGTTGCTTGGTGCCATCGACTCCAGCATTCGCGAACAGGTCAGCCTTGCAGGTGCATATGCCCTGCATAACAAGCACTTGGCCGATATCCGCGAACTGACGAACGAGAAGCTGTTCTGGATGCCGGATGTGCGCCCGGTCGACCGTTCGTTTGTCACGTCGATGCGGGAAACAGCCGGCTGGCTGGCTGCTCCTGCCACGTGGCAGCCACTGGCACGATCGATTCGAAGCAGCGGCACGGCGCGCCTGTCGTTGCATGCACTGGCTGCAACGGTGTTGATTGTGCTGGGGTTCGTTGCCCGCAACGGCCTGGTTCGCTACCTCTCCCATGTTGCACCGGCGATCGGCAAGGTCACGCGTGACATGGGCCGTTACAGCTTTGTGGCGTTGCTGCTCGGTGTGCTGGTTGCGCTGCTGCCGGCAGCGCTGGTGTGGTTGTTTGGCAATGCACTCCAGGTCGAGGCAGACGGCACTCTGGTCGGGGCATTGAATCGGGCTGCGCAGCAGTTGGGCGTTCCGCTCTTCATATGGGTGCTGGTTGGCGGGTTGAGTCACCAGGACGGGTTGCTGGTGCACCATTTCAATCTGGGTGTCGAGAAGGTGCGCTCGGCGTGGTGTGAATTCAGGAGTGCGATGCTGTTGCTGCTGCCGGCCCTGTTCCTGTTTGATGCCAGCGCAAACCTGTACGAGCCGGCAGTCCATGCGACGCTCGGGCGTGTCAGTTTCATCTGGATTGCCATCGTTCTCAGCCGCTTCGCATGGCGTCTGTACCGGCGATCGGTGCCGCTGATCATCACGGATTCGAACGGCTCGGGACTCTCGTGGACCAACCACCTGCTGTGGGGCATGCTCATCGGTGCGCCATGGCTGGCCATCGCGGGTGCGCTGATGGGTTACCTGGCGACCGCCGGGACCTTGCTGTGGCAGCTCGAAACGTCGCTGCTGCTCGGGTTTGGATTCCTGCTGGTCTATTTCCTGGTGCGTCGCTGGATGCTGATCCAGCGCCGTCGGCTGGCATTCGACCGGGCCCGGGCACGGCGCGCACAGACCATGCAGCAGCGTGAAAGGCAGCAGGAGCGTGAATCGAATCCTGCGGAACAAGCCGAGGCCCTGCCCAACCCGGAAGAGGTTGCGACGACGCTGAACGAACTGGACCTCGATACCATCAGCGCGCAGTCGATGGGTCTGCTGCGCACCGTACTGATGCTTGGTTTCATGTTCAGCCTGATTCCGCTGTGGTCGGAAACGCGCACCGCCTTCGGCTTCCTGGACAGCGTTCACGTCTGGCAAATCACCAGCGGCAGCGGCGACAACGTCGCGACCGACGTCATTTCATTGAAGGATCTGGTGCTTGCCGCCTTCGTTGTGTTCCTGACGACCGTGGTCGTTCGCAATCTGCCGGGACTGATGGAGCTGGGCCTGTTGCAGTACCTGCGACTGGCTCGCGGCACGGGATTCGCCATCACCACCGTCACCAAGTACGTGGTCATCGTGGTCGGTGTCGTGGCCAGTCTGAATCTCGTCGGTATCGACTGGGCTCGAGCGCAATGGCTGGTCGCGGCGCTGACGGTTGGCCTGGGTTTCGGCTTGCAGGAAATCTTTGCCAACTTCGTTTCGGGCCTCATCATCCTGTTCGAGAAGCCGATCCGCCTCAACGACGTCATCACCATCCGCGACCTGACCGGCACGGTTACCCAGATCAAGACCCGCGCGACCACCATCCTCGACTGGGACCGACGCGAGATCATCGTGCCGAACAAGGCCTTCATCACCGAGCAATTGATCAACTGGTCGCTGACCGACACCATCATTCGCGTCAAATTGAAGATACGTGTCCAGTTGGACGCCGACACACAGCTCGTGCGCCAGTTGATCGAGGCAGCGATGACGGATTGCGACGGGGTGCTCGGCGATCCTGCACCGAGCGTATTCCTGATGGAAATCACCGATTCGGCGCTGATCTACGAGGTTCGTGTCTTCGTCAGCGAAATGTCCGAACGCCTACCGATGACCGACGCACTGCACAGTCTGCTGCTGGCCCGATTGCGTCGTCACGGCATTGACATGCCGCACCAGAAGATCGACATCGACATGGTTGGCGCATCCGCGGCAATGGCTTGAATTCGCGCCAGGTTTGAGGATGCATCGGGCGGTCGTGATCGGACAGGCTGTCGAGAAAGTGGCCCAGTCGATGTCTTCCGGTTCGCGCAGTGGTGGCCGTGGAGCCATGTCCGGGGCCTTGTGATTGGCGCGGCTCTTGTCGCGTATCGGGCAGATGTCCAACGCACCGTGCCGGCTTTCCCTGGAAGATGGTGCGTTACAGGCCTTCGAACAGGCAAACTGCCAACGGCAGGAAACATCGCAATGTGCAATGAAAACCCCATGACGTACTGAAATGCAGCGAACAGCGTTGCCGTCTTCATCCACGCATCCGTTGGGGGCGCACGTTCGCTGGGGGACGCTCGCCCTGGTGTACGTCGCGGTCGTCGTCTATGGGACCCTGTACCCGTTCAGCGGCTGGATCAGTGCGGAACGTGGGCTGCTGGGCTTCCTCACGCCATCCGCCGGGCGTCAGTTCAACGCGGGCGATGTGCTGACGAACGTGCTCGCCTATATGCCGCTCGGCTTCCTGCTCGTGCGACTGCAGGCGCGACGGATGTCGCCGTTTGCATCGGTTGCGCTCGCGGCCCTGTGCGGCGCAACACTCAGTTTCAGCGTGGAGTTCGTCCAGCAGTTCCTTCCCGCGCGCGTGAGTTCCGTCGTGGACCTGTTGATGAACAGCACGGGAACGCTGGTCGGTGCCGTACTGGGCGCAGCATGGCACGTCGACTCCGGCCCGATGGCGGTGCTCCTGCGCTGGAGGCGGCACTGGTTCAGATCGGGGAGGCTGGCGGACGTCGGTCTGCTGGCGATCGGGTTCTGGATGCTCTCGCAGCTTTCGCCGCTGGTGCCTTCGCTCGACGTCGGCGAGCTGCGCCACGGGCTGGCGCCGCTGTGGAACACGCTGCTGCACCCGGCGACGTTCGACGTGGCACAGTGCAGCGTCTATGTGCTCAACGTTGCCGGGCTGGGGCTGCTTGCCAGCACGCTCGCGATTCCGGGCCGCCCAATCACCCGAGTTTTCGCAGCCTTTGTTGTGGCCGTTCTCCTCTACAAGATTCCGGTCGTCAGCCGACAGCTCTCGCTCGAGGCGCTTGCAGGCGCATCTGTCGGACTCCTGCTGGCGTCAGCCGTGCGCTTGATCCGTGGGCAGTTCATCGCATGGATCGCGGTCTTGGTGATCCTTGCGGGCTTCGCGGTGGACCAGATGCGCGCCGACCCGGGCGGATTGTTCTATCGCTTCACGTGGATTCCATTCTCGGCGCATCTCGAACACCCATTGGTCGGGATGGCGTCGATCCTCGAAAGCCTGTGGCCGGCCACCGCGCTCGCCTACCTGGTACGCCGTGCGTCGGACGAGCGCCACCGCGCGCTGCTGGCCACGGGTGGCGGCCTGTTCGTTGCGCTGACGGCCTTCGCCTTCGAGTGGCACCAGCAGCAGGTGCAGGGGCGGGTTGGTGATGTCACGACCGTGCTGCTGATGCTCGGAGCGTGGGCGGCGGTATGGCGTGTGCCGGCTGGCCACGTCGATGCCAATGCCGATGCGGGTCCGGGCGTCGGTAGCCGTTCTCGCGCAAAGACGGATCGCAGGCATCGCGTATGGAGCATCGCGATCGTGCTGGTGGCGATCGCTGTCGTGGCCATTGGCGGTGTGATGGTGAGCCGGTACCCGAAGGAGGTACGCGTCGACGAAAGCCGGCTCCATGAATTGCCGTTGCCTGAGCAGTTGCCTGCGGCGCCTCTTGCGAACTTCCGTTATGCGCACCCACGGTTACCGTATCCGACAGAGGCGGATTTGCACACGCTGCGCAATGCCAATCCGCGCTATCTGCAAGAGCTGCGCCGGCAAGCCAATGGTGGCAGCGGAAATTTCGATGCCGTGATGCGCCAAGCCGCACTCGAACCGGGCAGCGTCGATCTGGATCTGTTGTTGCAACGACTGCTGGCGTTGCAGCCGAGCTGGCGCGGTCACGAGCAGGGCAAGCCGCTCGCGCTGGCCTACGACTGGCTGTACGGGCAGTGGAGCGAAGCGCAACGACTGCAATTGAGAGAAAAGACGATCGAGGCCTGCGACTATCTCATCGACAGGATTCGCAAGGAGCGCCTGTCGCCGTACAACGTCTACCTCTACAACTCGCCACTGCAGGCGCTGATGGCGTGCAGCATCGCGCTCTACGGCGACGATCCGCACGCCGCGCCAATCATGAACTTCACCTACGACCTGTGGAAGAACCGCGTGCTGCCCGTCTGGCGGCAGATCATGGGCAAGAGCGGCGGCTGGCACGAAGGTGGCGAGTACGTCGGCATCGGCATTGGCCAGGCGATCTACCAGTTGCCGGCGATGTGGCGCAGCGCCACCGGCGAAGACCTGATCGCGAGCGAACCCGGCATTCGCGGCTTCCTCGATTTTCTCGTCTACCGCACGCGACCCGACGGCACGCACATGCGCTGGGGCGACGGTGCGTTCTTCGACCGCATCGTGCCTGACGCAGCACCGTTCGCGCTGGAGCTTTCCCATGCGGCTGCCTACACCCTGAACCCTCCACCGGGAGCAGTCCCTACCGGTTGGCCCTGGGGGCCACTTGGCAATCCACGACTGGTCGACCCCGCAGCCCGTTCGCGACTGCCGCTGACAAAATTTTTCGATGGTATCGGTTTGCTCGTCGCTCGCAGCGACTGGGGACCTGATGCGAGCTACGTGACATTCAGGGCGGGCGACAACTTCTGGTCGCACCAGCACCTCGACGCGGGGGCGTTCACTATCTACAAGGGTGGGCCGCTCGCGATCGACAGCGGGCTGTACGGACCGCAGTACGGTTCCGACCACCACATGAACTACGCCTACCAGGCGATCGCGCACAACGTGGTCACCGTGACCGACCCCGAAGACAAGGTCCCGGCACCGGGCAGGCAAGAGCCGCGTCCGATCGCCAACGACGGTGGACAGCGGCGCATCGGCTCCGGCTGGGGTGTGGAGCCAGCGCCGCTCGACCTCGCCGAATGGAACGCGAAGCGCGACATCTACCACACCGGCAGGATCGAACAGGTGCTGGACGAGGACGGACTGGCCGTTGCACAGGCGGACGTCACGCCAGCGTATACCAACGAACTGTCGGGGCGGGGCATGTTCTCGCACCGCACGCGGCGCGTCGAGCGCCTCTGGCGCACGTTTGGTTACGACCGCGTCGATGATGTGGTCGTCGTCTTCGACCAGGTGCGCGCCACCAAGGCGTCGTTTCGCAAACGCTGGCTGCTGCATACGCTCGACCAGCCGACCGTGAGCGGGCGGGACTTTCGCGTTCGCGTTGCGCCCCAGCAGCGAACCGGACGTGCGGGCGGATCGCTTGCGGCAAGCGTACTGCTGCCGAAGGACGCAAACGTCAACGCGATTGGCGGGCGGGGGCTGGATTTTTTCGTCGACGGCGTGAACTACGACGAACACGGCACGCTGTTGAAGAACAATCGCCGCACCGGACCCAACAACGGTGAACCAGGCGCCTGGCGCATCGAAGTCAGCCCGGCGCGGGAAAACGCCGATGACCAGTTTCTGGTGGTGCTGCTGCCGACGCTGGGCAATGCGGCCCCAAGCCACCGCGTGCGTCTGCTCGAGTCGGGAAATCGGGTTGGTTGTGAAGTCGTCGGTTCGAAGCGCACCACGCGTTGGTGGTTCGAACCCGGCAGCAAAAGTGTCGAGATAGAGCTTGTCGATCGAGACGGAGCCACACGGAAGCACCGGCTTATGGACTCATCGGCACTGTCACCCGTTGCGCCGTCCTGGATCGAGCGCTTGCGGGCATGGGGCGGTGCGTGGCGTTGAAGCACAAAATCTTGTGATGTGGTGCGTTGGACTTTGGTCAATCATCTCGGATGTTGCTTGGCGATAGAGCTGCACCAAGAGGACTGCGCACCGCGAGACCGCCGCGCTGCAGTACGTGCGTGTAGATCTGCGTGGTGCGAACGTCGCTGTGTCCCAGTTGCTCCTGCACGGTGCGGATATCGGCACCGCGTTCGAGCAGGTGCGTGGCGAACGAATGCCGCAGCGTATGACAACTCGCCGGCTTTTGTATGTCAGCCGATCTCACGGCGTTGCGCACCGCACGCTGAACGGCAGACTCATCGATGTGGTGCCTTCGCCTTTGTCCAGAGCGTGGATCGGTGCCAATCTGAGTCGCGGGAAATACGTACTGCCACATCCAGGAGCCTGCCGCTGCCGGATATTTTCGTTCGAGAGCAAACGGAATCGACACCGTGCCGAAGTCCATCGACGTGTCACGATCGAACAAGGCTTTGCGTGCAGTAAGGTGGCGTTGCAGTGGCACCACCAGTTCATCGGGCAGGGTTACAACGCGATCCTTGGCGCCCTTGCCATCACGTACGAGGATTGCGCGATGATCGAAGTCCAGGTCCTTCACGCGCAGGCGAACACTTTCCATCAACCGCAATCCGGATCCGTACTGCAGGCAGCAAATCAGCCAATGCACCCCGGAAAGGTTTGCGAGTACGCGAGCCACTTCCCCGACGGACAGCACGACCGGGATGCGCTTGGGGCGCTGCGCGCGCGTCACAGAATCCAGTTGTCCGAACGGCTGCCCGAGCACCTCGCGATAAAGGAACAGCAGCGCGTTCAGGGCCTGGTTCTGCGTGCTGGCGCTTACGTTACGATCGACCGCGAGATGTGTCAGGAAGGCCTCGACTTCGGTCGCGCCCATGTCTTTCGGATGGCGAAGCCCGTGAAAGCGAATGAATCGCAGGATCCAGGCGAGGTAGGTCTGCTCGGTACGATAACTCAGGTGGCGTGTACGTATCCGTTCACGCACCCGGTCAAGCAATCGCTGTGCTGCCATTGGTCGACCTCCCTGTCGAACGTGTGGGTGAGTCTACCCCGGTGGTCGCCCGGAGCAAGAAGAAAATGGCGTTCTATTCTGGCCATCCAGCTGCATGCGTGCTATACGGCAAGTCGCTGCGTAAAAACACGGCGAGCTTTCGAACCTGATCGAAAGGAAAGACGAGCAGGATGTTGTTTTTCATGGCTTTGGGTTCTGGAGGCTCTTCATCAGTGCTTGGATGGTGCTCGATGTCGCTGCGTGCTAGGTGGATGAGTGCCGTGTTACAACACGGACGATTCCCGTCCACTCACTGTTAGACATCATGAGGGACTCAGTGACCGCCGAAATTTCGACGCAACTATCCAAGGTGCTTAGTGTTATCGAGCACCATCTGGAACCGACGTTGCTTGCCGTACATTTGTACGGCTCCGCAGTGGATGGCGGCCTGAAGCCATACAGTGATATTGATTTGCTGGTTACTGTGACCGCAAGGCTTGATGACACAACGCGGCGAGCTTTGTTCAACGATCTTTTGGAGGTTTCGGCTTTCCCAGGCGAGAGTGAGATTCTCCGCGCTATAGAAGTCACCATTGTCGTGCACGAAGACATTATGCCGTGGCGTTATCCAGCCAAGCGCGAACTGCAATTTGGAGAATGGCAGCGCAATGACATTCTTGCGGGTATCTTCGAGCCAGCCACGATCGACATCGATCTGGCTATCTTGCTAACGAAAGCGAGAGAACATAGCGTGGCTTTGGTAGGTCCAGCGGCGGAGGAACTCTTTGATCCAGTTCCTGAACAAGATCTAATCAAGGCGCTGAATGAAACCTTGAAGCTATGGAACTCGCAGCCCGACTGGGCCGGCGATGAGCGAAATGTAGTGCTTACGTTGTCCCGCATTTGGTACAGCGCAGCAACTGGTAAAATCGCGCCGAAGGATGTCGCTGCCAACTGGGCAATGGAACATCTACCTGCCCAGCATCAGTCTGTCTTGCTTGAAGCTAGACAGGCTTATCTTGGGCAAGAGGAAGATCGCTCGGTCTTGCGCGCAGATAAGTTGGAAGAATTTATTCACTTCATGAAAAGCGAGATCACCAAGGTGCTCGGCAATGATGTCTAACAATGCGTTCAAGCCGATGCCGCTTCGCGGCACGACTTAACTTCGGCGTTAGCATCGCGGAGCTCACGGCGAAAAATGATTGATTCGAGTGCGTGCGGTGTCGTGGCGTTGTGCACCAGAAAGTGGATGCTGTTGTTGATCTGCTGGTGTTTCCATCACCGCAATTTCCGTCGGCCGTGATAGCCGTCAGAGTTGGGGCCTTTCGGCCAGGCTGTGCCTAGGGGCAGTTGTTCCGCGCGCGTACATTCCAACCCGAGTGCCGTTTGGAAAAGTTGAGCTCAGCAGTTGCAGGTTCGTATTCGCGCGCGGCAAAGTGCAGTTGGGGGTGGGCGGCGCCTGATAGGCGCTGCTAACAGTTCGCTGCAGGCACGACGTCCCTGACGGGCCGCGGCCTGAGCTCAAACGTTAGGCATCAGAGCGCGAATGTCCGAAACAAACCGACACCTCAATTTTGCGCCCCAAGACATTGACCTTTCTTGGATGATCGGGCGTGTCGTTGGCGAAGTGACGTTTCGTGAGCCGGATAGTTGGTGTTTTCTCTTTGAGGCGAAGGTGTGGATTGCAGCTGACTGTCCGTGGCGCATTATTCGAGATGGCCGGATTAGATTGAGCAGTGATGACCACGGCCAGAAGTTCGGATTACCTGCACACATTGATGCGGCAGCAGCAGCGACATCGTTGCTTGCTTCTGCCAGCGTCAGCGCCGTCAAGTTACGCGAGGGCACAGCAGACCTCCTGGTTGATTTCGATGGCGGGCTGCGATTGGAGATTATTCCACTTTCAAGTGGCTACGAGAGTTGGCAGTGGGGCGACCCTTCTGGCGAGTCGTTCTTCGTGCAAGGCGGAGGAAACATTGTCAGATACCCAAAGACGTGATGCCTAACCAGAGCGCTGCAGCGAACGGCCTCTCCGCCGTGCGTTCGAGCGTCGCGGGAGTTCGTGAGCGCACGGTGCGCACCACCGCCGCCGCCGAGGCCGTCGCTGAGCTGAATCGTTAGGCTCATGGCCGACCGAACCGCTTCTCGTTGGCTCTGGGGACTCGTCGGAGTACCAATCGCATTCTCACTAAGCTCATACATCACGGCTGCGTTGCTGGCGAGATTCGAGCATTACGACAAGGTTCTCTTGGTGGTGTGGATTGCCGCGCTCGTATTTCTGATTGCTTCGGGACTCAAGGCCATAATGAAGGCTGTGCCGGCCGCTCGCATCACTCGGTGGTTGTTGGGGGCTGTTTACGCAGCGGGGATGTACGTGCTGTCAGTGGCCATCGGCTTCATCTCAATGTGCGCCTTCGGTGGATGTGGCAGTTGAGCCTAACCAATCGCTCCACCGGTCGCATTGCGCGTCTGTCACGCGGCTTGCATTCGCAATCCGCGCGCCAGCCGCTATGCGCCGGTGAGCTCAATCGTTATGCGTCAGCCCGACGCTCGAAGGAGTCGAGGCGTGAATGCTGTTCCTGGAGCGCCTCGGCCCGAGTCGCCGGAACCACCGCTCGCCACGCATGTTCAAGCGGGTGCTCGCTGGAGGGGAAAAGCGGAGCCCGTCTTTAGAGAATGCTCGTTGAACTGTGGAGGCTCCATTGGTGAGCGGCGTCGGGGAAAGTTCCTGCGGTGGGCCAACAAGGCCCGTTGGGAGCGAGACGGACGCGAACGCCGGATACCCAATGCTCGGTCCCGAAGGGAGTTCACGCGGGATATCCCCACGGGGACTCGCTGGAGAGGAAAAGCGGAGCCCGTCCTTGGGGAACGCTCGGTGAACTTCGGGGGCTCATCGGTGAGCGGCCTCGGGGAAAGTCCTGCGGTGGCCCAACAAACGCTGTTGGCAGCGAGTCGGCCTGCAACGCCGGACACCCAACGCTCGGTCCCGAAAGAAGATCGAGTCGCGTCGTCACGATTGCGTCTCGCATGCTACCGGGTTAGCCTCGCGTGAGAAGGCGCCAAACGGTTTTGCCGTGTCGGTCACGTAGCAGTCCGGCTGAACCGGGGCCGCCCGGCTCGTGCGAAGAACGGAGGGGACGGATGCATCGGAGTTCTGTTTGCTGTCTGATCGGCCCCTCGCATAACCAGGCCATGCAGCCGACAGGAACCGGCGGCGCTTCGCTTGCCGGTTCCCGCGGCTGATGGCCGTCGTTAGGCGGCGCAACTGTCCGCTCATCGGAGGTTAGGGAACCTCTGCACAACATCCGGTGAATTACGAGATATTGCGTAGGTTGGACAAAATAATGAGTGTGGCAGCTGATTTTCATCAAATCCGCCCGTTTTTTAGCTACTTTCAGCCCGTTTCGGGGCTCTTGCCCGTGCTGCGTGAGCTTGACCAGACTATCTGAGGGATTTCCGGCCGTTTTTTGTCACGGTTGGTGAGGAGCGGAAGCAAGGCCCCCTCGAAGAGCTTGCAAGAAGCCCTCCGAGGGGGTTGTCTCGTGTTCGACCAAGAATGCGAGACCACCCAATGTGCCATGCCCTGTTACGCGATGCCAGCTTCTGGCGGTTTTTGCAGCTGATCGATCACGACCTGGCGGAGCAGGAGAGCGCTGGCGGCTGTCCGGCGTGCGGTGCGCCGCTGCATCGCGCCGACTACCCGCGCAAGCCGCGCGGCGTGCCGCGTGCGCTGTTCGGGCCGGACGGGTGCGACGCCTGAGTTTCTGCTGTGCCCGCGACGGGTGCCGACGGCGCATGACGCCGTCGTCGGTGCGTTTTCTGGGGCGCCGGGTGTTTGCGGGCGCCGTGGTGGTGCTGGCGTGTGCGCTGGCACAGGGTCTGAGTGAGCGGCACCGGCAGCGACTGTGCGAGCGTATCGGGGTCGGTTTGCGCACGCTCGAGCGCTGGCGACGGTGGTGGCGGAGAGATTTCGCAGCCAGTGCGCCGTGGGCGGCGATCCGGGCACGACTGGCCACGCCAGTGGAGGAGCAAGCGTTGCCGCGCGGATTGCTGGAACGCTGGGGTGAGGCCTTCTCGGCAACTTCGGTGGTGGGGCTGCTGCGGCTGCTCGCACCGCTGTCGCGTTCGGTGAGGGCGCGCGGATGACCCGCAGACGATGCGGGTGCCGCGAGGCGGGAGGAGCTGCGTAGGCTGCGCATACACTCACCGCACGGGGATTTCGCATGGGCAGGACGGTCGAGGGCGATCGAGACCGCTGGGCACGGCTGCGCTTCATGATCATCGGTCCGCTGCTGGCGGCGCCGCCCGAGCCGGGTGCGCTGCAGCAGACGCTGGTGCAGCTGGCGGCCCGACACTGGCGCCACCCGGTCACGGGGGAGGCCGTGCGGTTCGGGCGCTCGACGATCGAGCGCTGGTACTACGCGGCGAAGAACGCCCGCACGGATCCGGTGGCGGCACTACGCCGCGGGGTGCGCAAGGATGCCGGTCGCCAGCGCAGCCTGTCGACGGCGATCGGTGCGCTGCTGTACGCCCAGTACCACGCGCACCCGAGCTGGACGGTGCAGCTGCACTACGACAACCTGGCCGTACGGCTGCGCGAGGATCCGGCACTCGGGGCGGCGCCCTCGTACGCGAGCGTGCGCCGCTACTTTGCGGCGCAGGGGTTGTTTCGCCAGGCGCGGCGATCCGTGCGCGACAGCGCCGCTCGCGCCGAGGCACGCGAACGGCTCGCGCGGGTCGAGGTCCGCTCTTACGAGAGCGCGCACACCAACGCGCTCTGGCACGCCGACTTCCACCACGGCACACACCCGGTGCTCAGCCGCACGGGCGTGTGGCAAAACCCGTGCTGCTCGGGGTGATCGATGACCACTCGCGTCTTGCCTGCCACCTGCAGTGGTATCTGGCCGAGACGGCCGAGACCTTCGTGCACGGGCTCTCGCAAGCGCTGCAGAAGCGCGCGTTGCCGCGTGCGCTGATGACCGACAACGGCGCACCGATGCTGGCCGCCGAGGTCACGGCCGGGCTGCACACGCTCGGCATCGTGCACGAGACCACGCTGCCGTACTCGCCGTACCAGAACGCCAAGCAGGAGACGTTCTGGGCGAGCGTGGAGTCGCGCCTGATGGCGATGCTCGAGGGCTGCGCAGAGCTCACGCTCGAGCGGCTGAACGAGGCCACGCAGGCCTGGGTCGAGATGGAGTACAACCGCCGTTCGCACAGCGAACTCGGCTGTTCTCCGCTGGCACGCTACGGCGACGGCACCGATGTCGGGCGCGAGTGCCCCAGGCGAGCGAGCGGCTGCGCCGGGCGTTTCGCACCGAAGCCGTGCGCACCCAACGGCGCTCCGACGGCACGTTCTCGCTCGAGAGCACACGCTTCGAGGTGCCCTCGCGCTACCGCCACCTCGCACGGCTCACGGTGCGCTACGCGCGCTGGGACCTGCGCACGGTCGAGCTGATCGATCCGCTGAGCGGGACGCCGATCTGTGCGCTCTACCCGCTGGACAAGACGGCTCACGCCAGCGCCGCGAGACGCCTGCACGCAGTGCGCACGCCTACGGTGCCCGTGCTGCCCGACCCGCCGGCGCACAGCCCCATGGCGCCGCTGTTACGCGCGCTCATGGTCGAGTATGCCGCCACCGGGCTGCCTCCGGCCTACGTGCCCCTGTCCAACGACGCACCCCTTGCCGAGGATCCGCTGCGATGAACAAGCAACTGCTCGCCCTTTATGGTCTGAAGTGGAATCCCTTCTCGCCCGAACTGCCCACCGAGGCGCTGCGCCTCACGCCGGCGGTGGAGAACTTCGCCTGGCGTATCGAGCACGCGCTCGTGCGCGAAGGCGGCTTCGCGCTGATCAGCGGCGACGTCGGTACGGGCAAGAGCGTGGCGCTGCGCCTGATCGCCGAGCGCCTCGCCCCCGTGCCGGATCTGACCGTCGCCGCACTCACGCACCCGAGCGCCAACCTCGCCGACTTCTACCGCGAGCTCGGTGATCTGTTCGCCGTGGAGCTGCGCCCGCACAACCGCTGGATGGGCTTCAAGGCGCTGCGCACCCGCTGGATCGCCCATCTGGAGAGCACGCGGCTTCGCCCCGTGCTGCTGATCGACGAGGCGCAACAGGTCGCCCCGCTCGTGCTCTCGGAGTTGCGCCTGCTCGCCTCGGCGCACTTCGACTCGCGCAGCCTGCTGAGCGTCGTGCTCGCCGGCGACCAGCGTCTGAACGAGTTGCTGCGCCGCGACGAACTCCTGCCGCTCGGTTCGCGCATCCGCGCACGCCTCTCGCTGGAGTACGCCAGCCGCGAGGAACTGCTGGCCTGCCTGAAGCACCTGCTCGCAAGCGCCGGCGCCCCCGCTCTGATGACACCCGAGCTGATGCACACCGTCTGCGACCACGCCATGGGTAACTACCGTGCGCTCACCACCATGGCCGCGGAACTGCTCGCCGCCGCCGCGCAGCGCGAGCTCGTCCAGCTCGACGAGAAGCTGTACCTCGCGGTGTTCACGCCCCCGGGCAATCCGCCGGCACGCGCCGCACCCGGCTCACCAGCGCTTGAGCCGGCAACCATGAAATCGTCCCGGCACCACCCCATCGAATTCCCCGAGCAGCTCAGCGACGAGGGCGCGGCACACATCCTCGACTTCCTCTACGAGGTGATCCGCGCCTTCGAGTCGCGCTACTTCGTGCAGATCCGTCGCCACCATCGCCACACCGCCGCTGAGTACGCCGCCCAGCGCGCCGAGCGCACCCAGCTCGAACTGCCCCTCACAATCCCCGACGAGCCGTCCGACCCGGTCTTCTGAGCCATCGTCAGACCGTCGCCACAGCGCCTCGTAGCCGCCGGGCGCTGCGGTTGCGTCGCACCCAAAACGCGGTCGACACCGGCAGCGCCAATGCCGGACACCTCGCAATATCACATCACGGCTGCAGACCATCAGAAAGCGTGATCAGCTCGCCATCGATTACCGTGGTCATGCTCAGCGGGCACACTCATCCCCCGCAAGCCTGCAAAATTCGTTTGCGCGCCAGCCACAAATTGACCAACGCAAAGAGGGTGGCCAAAGTTGGCTGTGTTCTTGGCCAGACCCTCTGTAGCGCACCTTGGTGAATCCGAACTGGCACTTGAGCACCCGAAACGGATGCTCGACCTTCGCCCGGATACGCGCCTTGGTCCGCTCCAACGCATCGACCAGACTGCCGCGCGGGGTATTCTTGTCCAGCGCTCGGCGCTTGCCGGGCATCATCGCCACGTGCCAGTTCGGCTGTGGCCGATTCGCCTTGATCTCCTCGCGCTTTTCAACGCCTCGGTAGCCCGAATCAGCGAAGACATCCTCTTCTTCACCGTGCAACAGTTCGTGTGCTTGCGTGACGTCGTGCGCGTTGGCCGATGTCGTCACCACCGTGTGCACCAGCCCCGAGTCGGCATCCACCCCAATGTGCGCCTTCATGCCGAAGAACCATTGGTTTCCTTTCTTTGTCTGGTGCATCTCAGAGTCGCGCGTACCCGTATCGTTTTTCGTCGAGGACGGGGCAGCGATGATCGTGGCGTCGACAGCTGTTCCCGCCTTGAGAAGCAAACCGCGCTCCGCCAGAAGCGTGTTGATGTGATCGAAGAGGCGTGTGCTCCAAGCCGTGCGCTTCGAGCAGATGCCGAAAACGCAAAATGGTGCTCTCATCAGGCAGGCGGTCAACTCCCACATCCAGACCAGCAAACTCGCGGTACAGCGGCACGTCGTAGAGCGCCTCTTCCATGGCCGGATCCGACAACCCGAACCACTGCTGCAGGAAGTGGATGCGCAGCATCGTTTCCACTGCAAATGGCGGGCGCCCGCCTTTCGGGCCGGGTGTGGGTGCATACGGCGCAATGATTGCCACCAGATCCGCCCACGGCACGACCTGCTGCATCTCACTCAGGAACACACGCTTTCGCGTGCGCCGCGTCTTCAACTCAAAACCGCTCATGGGGGCAAGGCTCATCTGTTTCATGCCTCGACTGTCTCATACCAGGCGGATGCAAGCCAGGTTTTTACAGAGGTTTTGCAGAGGTTCCTTAGTGATGTCTGGGAATTTGATCGACCCGAAAGACGCTGAGGCCCTCACGCTCAAGGTTGGCCTAGGCACCATACTTGGCCTGCTGACGGGCGGCCTGTATTGGGCGTTTGTGTTTTCCAGATGGTCACAGCGCCATGCCGACCTTCGAACCGCCACGCTCTCGAGGCAGAAAGCTGCTCCCGAGGCGACACACGCTGTTGAACGCAAGTCGCGCCGGACTCGACTCCTGGCACTTCTTCTGAAGGTTCTTGGCAGCATTGCGCTCATCACGCTGGTCTGGGCATTCATCTGGGAGGTGGTCCAGAGGCGCGGTCCATTCCCGATACCCGAGGAGCCGTTCTGGGTGTTCTGTTGGGTTGCGCTGTCGACTCTCGCACTGACTTGGGGCTCCCTTGCCTCGGAAGTACGTTCGAGCATGGAATACTTGGCAACACAAGGCATCGCGCCGCATCGACCTTGGCTTCTCGGAGGCGGGCGAGGCCGTATCCCCGCAATGGTGATACTCAATGTCATTCTGGCGCTGGGGCTTCTTCCACTGGTGATCTTTCCCCCGCTGGCCGCAAGTGCCGTCAACAACTACGTTCACTCGTGCCTCACGCCGGGCGCCGCCTAACGAATAGGGATAGGTCGCGCGCAGCCGCGACCTGATCCCGGGTTGAACAAGCCCGTGCCCTGGGGTGGCGAACGCTTTTTATAGGGGAAAGCTTTTCAAACGTGTGGGGGCGTCGTTGCCCGATCAGGCGGAATGATTTTCACCAGACGAACGCGACCCGCACCCGCGAGCGCAGCGTGTCTTACCTGGCTGGATCCATCAGTGGCGCGAGGTCCTCCTCGGGAGTGGATCGCCGGCGAGCACGCCATGCTCTCCGGGCCAGCGGATCGTGTGGCGATCCGCAGACGCTGCCTCAGCCGTCGGGTTGGCGGCGCTTGGTGATGGCGACGACGATCATTGGTGTATGGCAGCGCATACAACACAGCGGTGGGCGTGGTCGCAACGTTGCCGCCTGGACCAGCACATGCAAGACGAGTTGCACGAGAACGAGGCGTCGCCTGGCCCGGCAGTGCAGGAATCCGTACTCGCGCACACGACGAAATCCGGTCGGCAGGACGTGGGCGAGCACGCGCCACAGGAACTCGGCGATGGGCAGGGTGCGCAGTGCGGGCTGGCGGGTCTTGGCGTCACGGTAGCGGAAGGTGACGGTGCCGGCGAGGCGATCGTAGTCGAGGAGGTCGCGCTCGTGGATGACACCCCGGTAGAGGTAGCGCGAGAGGTACTGCAATGCCGGCTCGCCACGACCGACACGGCGACAGTCGACCACCCATTTTGGCGGCAGGCCGATGGGGATCGGCACACCGGCGAGTTGCAGGGCCTGCAGCATACGGGCGCGAAACACCCGGGCCAGAGCAAAGGCGTTGAAGAGGTAACGCCCGGAGAGTTTTCGCCACTGTTGGCGCCGCGCATCGAGTGCGCCTCCGGGCACAATGAGGGTGCAGATCGAGACGACGGTTGTGGGTGTGCAGTACCGCGCATTGGCCGAGTTCCGCCTTGAGCTTTCGCGTCGCGAAACCGTTGAGGGTCTGCGAGGCGGCGCGAAACAAGGCGGCATAGACGGTTTCGGGGTGCGCCTGCGCAATGGCACGCAAGGGTGCCGGCAAGGTAAAGGTCACCATGAAGTAGTCCACGGGCAGGAGCTTGCGGCGTTGCCGATCGAGCCACTGCGAGGTGCAGTGGTTCTGGCAGGCCGGCGGCGATCATCACGGCACTTGTCCGTCATGTGCACATAGCACGCCGTGGTTTTCGGGCAGGCATGACCGAGCAGTTCCTGCACACCGCGCAGATTCAGGCCGACTTCGAAGAGGTGGGTGGCGTAGGCATGGCGAAGACTGTGGGTCGACACCCGCTTGCGGATGCCGCAGTCGGCCACGACACGGGCAAACGCTTTCTGGGTGCTGCCTCGATCCATGAAGGTGACGGGCGCGGCACCCTGCGGTCCAGCACGCCACGGAAACAACAGCTCATGATGACGATGATCACGCCAGTAGCGGCGCAGGCACTGCAGGGTGAGTGCCGGCAGCACCACGAAGCGGTCCTTGTGTCCCTTGCCGCTGCGGACATGGACCTGGGCACGGGCGCTGTCGATATCACCGATCCGCAATCGCAGGGTTTCACCCAGACGCAGGCCCAGGCTGTAGGTCGTCAGCCAGAACGTCCGGTAGCGCCGCTCGCGACTCGCCCGGATGATCTGTGCAACCTCGTCGACGCTGAGCACATCGGGCAGTGCGTGCACCACTGGCGGCTTGATCATGTCCACCCACGGCCACTCCCGCTCCAGGACGTGTTCGTAGAAGAACTGCAGTCCGCAGCGTTCGATCTTCACCAGGCTCCACGATCGCTCGTCGATCAGCGAGGCGAAGTACGACTTGAAGTCTTCCGCGTCCAGTCGATCCGGACAGCGATCGAAGTGTGCGGCTACCCGGCGCAGCACTCGTGCGTAACCATCGATCGTCTTCGCTGCCTTGCCTTGGAGCTTCAGTGCTCTAAGATGCTTCGCGTACAGTGCGTCAAAACGGGTTTGCTCCGATGAATCCATGTCGCTTCTCCTTTGGTGATGCACACCCGGGCCTGGGTGTGCCGGAGAAGTTTCCCGGTTTTGGCGTCTCGTTCTTCTTGTCTCGTTCCTGCCGCGAAGCGGCTTCGTTCAACAATTCGCTGCAGGCGCGACGGCCCTGACGGGCCGCGGCCTGAGCTCAAACGTTAGGTACGCGAGCGGGGCTTCGAGTAGCCCCCCGGAAGCGGGTATACTTACCCGGCACCGTCGGAGGCTGAAAACGCATGAATATTCAAAAGCTTAGCGCTAGCGAGCGCATCATTCTTGCCCAGGAACTCTGGGAAAGCGTGCATGAAGCCGCCAATGACGTCGTTGTAACGAAGGAGCAGCAGGCCGTTCTGGAGCAGCGCTTGGCCGCAATGGCCTCTGACGCCAATCCCGGGGACACCTGGGAAAACGTGAAACGCCGCATCATCAAGGCCTAACGTGGCCTACGAACTGTTTGTCCGCCCCGAGGCGGAAGCGGATCTGGCAGACACCTATACCTTCTATCAAGAGTGTCGTCCCGGCTTGGGCAACGACTTCATGCTTTGCGCCGAGGAAGCGGTCGAGCGAGTCCTAAAGAATCCGTTCCAGTATCAGGAAGTGCATATGGGTGTGCGCCGCGCGCTCATTCATCGGTTCCCGTACTGCGTCTTCTATATCGTCATTGAACGCAAGATCAGTGTTCTTGCCGTCATGCACGCCGCGCGTAATCCTGAGCAGTGGAAGGCGCGTACCTAACGAATAGGGATAGGTCGCGCGCAGCCGCGACCTGATCCCGGGTTGAACAAGCCCGTCCCCTGGGGTGGCGAACGCTTTTTATAGGGGAAAGCTTTTCAGACGCACGAGGGCGTCGTTGCCCGATCAGGCGGAATGATTTTCACCAGACGAACGCGACCCGCACCCGCGAGCGCAGCGTGTCTTACTTGGCTGGATCCATAGGTGGTGCGAGATCCTCCTCGGGAGTGGATCGCCGGCGAGCACGCCACGCTCTCCGGGCCAGCGGATCGTGTGGCGATCCGCGGACGTTGTCTCAGTCGTCGGGTTGGCGGCGTTTGGTGATGGCGACGACGATCATCGGTGTATGGCAGCGCATGCAACACAGCGGTGGGCGTGGTCGTAACGTTGCCGCCTGGATCAGCACATGCAAGACGAGTTGCACGAGAACGAGGCGTCGCCTGGCTCGACAGTGCAGGAATCCGTACTCGCGCACACGACGAAATCCGGTGGGCAGGACGTGGGCGAGCACGCGCCACAGGAACTCGGCGATGGGCAGGGTGCGCAGTGCGGGCTGGCGGGTCTTGGCGTCACGGTAGCGGAAGGTGACGGTGCCGGCGAGGCGATCGTAGTCGAGGAGGTCGCGCTCGTGGATGACACCCCGGTAGAGGTAGCGCGAGAGGTACTGCAATGCCGGCTCACCACGACCGACACGGCGACAGTCGACCACCCACTTCGACGGCAGACCGACGGGGATCGGCACACCGGCGAGTTGCAGGGCCTGCAGCATCCGAGCGCGGAACACCCGAGCCAGGGCAAAGGCGTAGAAGAGGTAACGGCCGGAGAGTTTCCGCCACTGTCGGCGCCGCGCATCGAGTGCGCCTCCGGGCACAATGAGGTGCACGTGCGGGTGCAGATCGAGACGACGGTTGTGGGTGTGCAGTACCGCGCATTGGCCGAGTTCCGCCTTGAGCTTTCGCGTCGCGAAACCGTTGATGGTCTGCGAGGCGGCGCGAAACAAGGCGGCATAGACGGTTTCGGGGTGCGCCTGCGCAATGGCACGCAAGGGTGCCGGCAAGGTAAAGGTCACCATGAAGTAGTCCACGGGCAGGAGCTTGCGGCGTTGCCGATCGAGCCACTGCGAGGTGCAGTGGTTCTGGCAGGCCGGCGGCGATCATCACGGCACTTGTCCGTCATGTGCACATAGCACGCCGTGGTTTTCGGGCAGGCATGACCGAGCAGTTCCTGCACACCGCGCAGATTCAGGCCGACTTCGAAGAGGTGGGTGGCGTAGGCATGGCGAAGACTGTGGGTCGACACCCGCTTGCGGATGCCGCAGTCGGCCACGACACGGGCAAACGCTTTCTGGGTGCTGCCTCGATCCATGAAGGTGACGGGCGCGGCACCCTGCGGTCCAGCACGCCCTGGAAACAACAGCTCATGATGACGATGATCACGCCAGTAGCGGCGCAGGCACTGCAGGGTGAGTGCCGGCAGCACCACGAAGCGGTCCTTGTGTCCCTTGCCGCTGCGGACATGGACCTGGGCACGGGCGCTGTCGATATCACCGATCCGCAATCGCAGGGTTTCACCCAGACGCAGGCCCAGGCTGTAGGTCGTCAGCCAGAACGTCCGGTAGCGCCGCTCGCGACTCGCCCGGATGATCTGTGCGACCTCGTCGACGCTGAGCACATCGGGCAGCGCGTGCACCACTGGCGGCTTGATCATGTCCACCCACGGCCACTCCCGCTCCAGGACGTGTTCGTAGAAGAACTGCAGTCCGCAGCGTTCGATCTTCACCAGGCTTCACGAGCGCTCGTCGATCAGCGAGGCGAAGTAGGACTTGAAGTCTTCCGCGGCCAGTCGATCCGGACAGCGATCGAAGTGTGCGGCTACCCGGCGCAGCGCTCGTGCGTAACCATCGATCGTCTTCGCTGCCTTGCCCTGGAGCTTCAGTGCTCTAAGATGCTTCGCGTACAGTGCGTCAAAACGGGTTTGCTCCGATGAATCCACGTCGCTTCTCCTTCGGTGATGCACACCCGGGCCTGGGGGTGCCGGAGAAGTTTCCCGGTTTTGGCGTCTCGTTCTTCTTGTCTCGTTCCTGCCGCGAAGCGGCTTCGTTCAACCCAGCGGTCAAGCGGACACTCCGCAACAGGCCACGCTTGGCCCTCACTTCATTCTGGGCCAAGCGCGTCCTGCCGCTGCGTGCCGCTTACTGCAAACGTTAGGTGTCCAGTCTCGCGAGCCAGTAATCTGGAAGTCTGCGGTGATGAGCAACAGCAACAACCTCGACGCCGTCGCCGTCGCCGTCCGGTACGAAGACAAGATCGTATGGGAATCGTTTCAACCGGATGCGGCGTGCGTTGAGGTCATCCGGGACATGCGGGTAGCGCGTGGCAGGAATCGTGTCCTGCATCAACACGGTCACGGCCTCCTCAACCGCTGCCCCGAACTGGGATCCGAGCCCCGGACGCTCGGTGGAGTACCACGCCGCAGCTTCCTCAGCCTCAATCGCTGCGGCGGGGTGGAATCGTACTGGTCTCACTTGCTGCCGCGGACACGGGCAGCAATTCGTGCCATCACCTCTGCAGCGTCAACGGTCTGCACGGTTCCGGCCCTGATTTCGTGGATTCGGCGCGTGATCTCCTCTGCCCAGGCTTCTTCCACTCTGTCTTCCCCCGGCCCATCCAAGCTGGCAATCACATCGTGTACAAGTTCCGCCCGCTCCTCTTCCGGCAGCTTCAGAACCTGCGCCTTAAGTTGCTGCATTGCCGCGCTCGCCATACCGGCACCCATATCAGGCTTGTTCGGCCAAAGCTTACTCCGAGCGTGGTACCGTTGGCCACCTAACGAATAGGGATAGGTCGCGCGCAGCCGCGACCTGATCCCGGGTTGAACAAGCCCGTGCCCTGGGGTGGCGAACGCTTTTTATAGGGGAAAGCTTTTCAAACGTGTGGGGGCGTCGTTGCCCGATCAGGCGGAATGATTTTCACCAGACGAACGCGACCCGCACCCGCGAGCGCAGCGTGTCTTACCTGGCTGGATCCATCAGTGGCGCGAGGTCCTCCTCGGGAGTGGATCGCCGGCGAGCACGCCATGCTCTCCGGGCCAGCGGATCGTGTGGCGATCCGCGGACGCTGCCTCAGCCGTCGGGTTGGCGGCGCTTGGTGATGGCGACGACGATCATTGGTGTATGGCAGCGCATGCAACACAGCGGTGGGCGTGGTCGCAACGTTGCCGCCTGGACCAGCACATGCAAGACGAGTTGCACGAGAACGAGGCGTCGCCTGGCCCGGCAGTGCAGGAATCCGTACTCGCGCACACGACGAAATCCGGTCGGCAGGACGTGGGCGAGCACGCGCCACAGGAACTCGGCGATGGGCAGGGTGCGCAGTGCGGGCTGGCGGGTCTTGGCGTCACGGTAGCGGAAGGTGACGGTGCCGGCGAGGCGATCGTAGTCGAGGAGGTCGCGCTCGTGGATGACACCCCGGTAGAGGTAGCGCGAGAGGTACTGCAATGCCGGCTCGCCACGACCGACACGGCGACAGTCGACCACCCATTTTGGCGGCAGGCCGATGGGGATCGGCACACCGGCGAGTTGCAGGGCCTGCAGCATACGGGCGCGAAACACCACCGGGCCAGAGCAAAGGCGTTGAAGAGGTAACGCCCGGAGAGTTTTCGCCACTGTTGGCGCCGCGCATCGAGTGCGCCTCCGGGCACAATGAGGGTGCAGATCGAGACGACGGTTGTGGGTGTGCAGTACCGCGCATTGGCCGAGTTCCGCCTTGAGCTTTCGCGTCGCGAAACCGTTGAGGGTCTGCGAGGCGGCGCGAAACAAGGCGGCATAGACGGTTTCGGGGTGCGCCTGCGCAATGGCACGCAAGGGTGCCGGCAAGGTAAAGGTCACCATGAAGTAGTCCACGGGCAGGAGCTTGCGGCGTTGCCGATCGAGCCACTGCGAGGTGCAGTGGTTCTGGCAGGCCGGCGGCGATCATCACGGCACTTGTCCGTCATGTGCACATAGCACGCCGTGGTTTTCGGGCAGGCATGACCGAGCAGTTCCCTGCACACCGCGCAGATTCAGGCCGACTTCGAAGAGGTGGGTGGCGTAGGCATGGCGAAGACTGTGGGTCGACACCCGCTTGCGGATGCCGCAGTCGGCCACGACACGGGCAAACGCTTTCTGGGTGCTGCCTCGATCCATGAAGGTGACGGGCGCGGCACCCTGCGGTCCAGCACGCCACGGAAACAACAGCTCATGATGACGATGATCACGCCAGTAGCGGCGCAGGCACTGCAGGGTGAGTGCCGGCAGCACCACGAAGCGGTCCTTGTGTCCCTTGCCGCTGCGGACATGGACCGGGCACGGGCGCTGTCGATATCACCGATCCGCAATCGCAGGGTTTCACCCAGACGCAGGCCCAGGCTGTAGGTCGTCAGCCAGAACGTCCGGTAGCGCCGCTCGCGACTCGCCCGGATGATCTGTGCAACCTCGTCGACGCTGAGCACATCGGGCAGTGCGTGCACCACTGGCGGCTTGATCATGTCCACCACGGCCACTCCTGCTCCAGGACGTGTTCGTAGAAGAACTGCAGTCCGCAGCGTTCGATCTTCACCAGGCTCCACGATCGCTCGTCGATCAGCGAGGCGAAGTACGACTTGAAGTCTTCCGCGTCCAGTCGATCCGGACAGCGATCGAAGTGTGCGGCTACCCGGCGCAGCACTCGTGCGTAACCATCGATCGTCTTCGCTGCCTTGCCTTGGAGCTTCAGTGCTCTAAGATGCTTCGCGTACAGTGCGTCAAAACGGGTTTGCTCCGATGAATCCATGTCGCTTCTCCTTTGGTGATGCACACCCGGGCCTGGGGGTGCCGGAGAAGTTTCCCGGTTTTGACGTCTCGTTCTTCTCGTCTTGTTCCTGCCGCGAAGCGGCTTCGTTCAACAATCGTGTATGGACTCCCCTGTCAACCCTTTCCAGCAAAATAGTGTGAAGCTGTAGCTTCACGGCATTTGATTCTGACTTTTTCCTCCTGCTGACGCTTTTGGCTTCAACCCCGGCAAGGCGGGAGCGGTTGCATTCGTGTATTCGGCTTTGTGGTTGGATAGTTTCCCGAGCCATCATGGAATCCGCAGATTGGGGCCAGACGTTCAAACGATCACGAGGATCAACATTGTTATCGGCTTGGCCAATCTGGGGACCGACACGCTTGCATGAGGTTGACGTGTTGCAACAGCAGAAAGTTTGTAGCGGTGCTGCGGTGACGCGGTATTACGGTTGAGGTGGAAGGGATTCAGGCGGCGTGAGGTTTACGCACGCTGACGTGTTCGGGATCAAAGCTCGTGCCGTGATGCTCAGCGGCCCACAGGCGCCGTGCGGTCTTGTTGGCCAGCGCCACCACGGCCTTGTTGTGGCCCTTGCGTTCGGCCAGATCCAGCGCCCATCGGTGGGTGCGATCCAACGGGTTGCCGCGTTTCTTGGCGGTATGCGCAGCGGCCAGTGCCGAGCGTGCGCCGTGAATCAAGAGCGTGCGCAGGTACACATCACCACGCTTGGTGATCCGCCCGAGTTTGCGAGTGCCGCCGCTGGAATATTCACGCGGAGTCAAGCCCAGGGCACTGGCAAAATGCCGACCGCTGGGAAACGGGCAAAGTCGCCGATGCCGGCACTCATCGCGGTGGCGGTGATCAGGCCGACACCGCTGGCTGCGGGTATCGCGCTTGGCGATGTCGGCAAGTTGCTTCTCGATAGCGGCCATCGCGTCCTGGCAGAACACGATCCGATCCAACAGCCCGGCCAGGGCATGACGCAGGTCCATCGGAATATCATTGTCGCCATCTTCCAGCGCCGCCAGCACCGCCGGACGCACCTTGTCGGCCCCGGCGGGAATGGCGCAGCCAAACTCGCGCAACAGGCCGCGCACGGTGTTGATCGCGGCGGTGCGTTCGGCCTTGTGGTGCTCGCGGATGCGGTGCAAGCCTTGCGTGCCTTGTTGTTCGGGTGTCTTCACTGGCACCGGGCGAATATCCCCGCAGCGCGCTGCTTCCAGCAGGCCGGCGGCATCGGCGCGATCGGTCTTGTTGCGTCGAACATACGGGCGCACATGCTGCGCCGGAAGCAGCTCCACACCATGCAGAGCGAACACAGACTTGGCCAGATCGATAACGAGGGTTGGGATGGTCATGGAACCTCCCCTTCCGCAAACGAGTGTGAAGATGCGAGTTTGCACTTCCCATCATGGCACCTGGTTGCCGAAACCCGCCTTGGCGCGGCACACTCGGGACGGGGGAGTCCCTTTCATTCGTTATGCGGCAGGTGTGGATCTCGCGTGGTTGACAGATTATATGTGTACTAGCCACAATGTGGCATGTGGAAGATTCTGGAGCACAGTCAGGCGGACAAGGAGCTTTCGTCGGGACGTGTCCCGCTCGATATCCTGAAGCGTTACGAAAAGTGGAAAGACATTGCCGCGCTCTCTGGGCCGCAAGGTCTACGTGCCATCCGAGGCTTCCGCGACGAGGCGCTTTCCGGTGACTGGAAAGGTTTCAGGTCGTCCCGCCTGAACCAGCAATGGCGTGTTATTTATTCCGTCGAGGCGGAGGTCATGATCGTTCAAGTGGTGCGTGTTACAGCCCATGACTACCGGAGTCGCTGATATGAGCAAACCTATTCCTGCAAAGAAGCGCGTCGACGTTACGCCTGGTGAGTCCGTTCGCATCATCCGCGAACTGCAAGAGCTCAGCCAAAACCAGCTCTCCGCGCTTTGCGGTATCCCACAAACCACCATTTCCAGCATCGAAACTGGTAGGGTCAATCTGGGCGTCGAGCGTGCCAAGGTGTTGGCCACTGCGCTGCACTGCCATCCGGCTGTTCTTGTTTTCCCGGGCTGGCAGCTGGATTCAGTCGCATAACGAATAGGGATAGGTCGCGCGCAGCCGCGACCTGATCCCGGGTTGAACAAGCCCGTGCCCCGGAGTGACGAGCGTTTTTTATAGGGGAAAGCTTTTCAAACGTGTGAGGGCGTCAAGGCCCGATCAGACGGAATGATTTTCACCAGACGAACGCAGCCCGCACCCACGGGCGCAGCGTGTCTTACCTGGCTGGATCCATCAGTGGTGCGAGATCCTCCTCGGGAGTGGATTACCAGCGAGCGCACCACGCTCTCCGGGCCAGCGGATCATGTGGCGATCCGCAGACATTGTCTCAGCCGTCGGATTGGCGGCGTTTGGTGACGGCGACGACGATCATCGGTGTATGGCAGCGCATGCAACACAGCGGTGGGCGGCGATCGTCACGGCACTTGTCCGTCATGTGGACATAGCGCGCCGTGGTTTTCGGGCAGGCATGACCGAGCAGTTCCTGCACACCGCGCAGATTCAGGCCGACTTCGATGAGGTGGGTGGCGTAGGCATGGCGAAGACTGTGGATCGACACCCGCTTGCGGATGCCGCAGTCGGCCACGACACGGGCAAACGCTTTCTGGGTGCTGCCTCGATCCATGAAGGTGACGGGCGCGGCACCCTGCGGTCCGGCACGCCCCGGAAACAACAGCTCATGGTGGCGATGATCACGCCAGTAGCGGCGCAGGCACTGCAGGGTCAGTGCCGGCAGCACCACGAAGCGGTCCTTGTGCCCCTTGCCGCTGCGGATATGGACCTGGGCACGGGCGCTGTCGATATCACCGATCCGCAACCGCAGCGCTTCGCCCAGACGCAGGCCCAGGCTGTAGGTCGTCAGCCAGAACGTCCGGTAGCGCCGCTCGCGACTCGCCCGGATGATCTGTGCGACCTCATCGACGCTGAGCACATCGGGCAGCGCGTGCACCACCGGCGGCTTGAGCATGTCCACCCACGGCCACTCCCGCTCCAGGACGTGTTCGTAGAAGAACTGCAGTCCGCAGCGTTCGATCTTCACCAGGCTCCACGAGCGCTCGTCGATCAGCGAGGCGAAGTAGGACTTGAAGTCTTCCGCGTCCAGTCGATCCGGACAGCGATCGAAGTGTGCGGTTACCCGGCGCAGCGCTCGTGCGTAACCATCGATCGTCTTCGCTGCCTCGCCCTGGAGCTTCAGTGCTCTAAGATGCTTCGCGTACAGTGCGTCAAAACGGGTTTGCTCCGATGAATCCATGTCGCTTCTCCTTCGGTGATGCACACCCGGGCCTGGGTGTGCCGGAGAAGTTTCCCGGTTTTGGCGTCTCGTTCTTCGTGTCTTGTTCCTGCCGCGAAGCGGCTTCGTTCAACCAGGCTTTCCAGGGGTACCTGGTTCCGTATTGGGAGTCTCCATTCAAAAGGCGGACCGCGGTGCTTTACGCGCGCGTCGGCAAGATTTACCTTGATCTGTCCGCAGGTTTCGCCGAGCTTTTACCTGTGCCGGCCGAGATCCAGCATCGCCTCACTGGAAGGACCATCAAAATTCATACAAGCGCTGGCCCCAAAGAGATCAAAGTTTTTACTCCGTTTTGGTGTCACATCGCCAATGACGGTATGTTCCCGGAGGATGTGGAGCCGATAGTGCACCTGATGCGCGAGATGACGGATACGCGAAGTCGGGACCGCTTCGTTTATCGTTTCGAACGTAACCGGCCAAACGAAGCCGTTCTGTTATCCCGTCTGAACCTTCGCGATGCTCTGCTTCAACGAAGTGGTGTTGGAGGAGTATCGCCATGGGTTCGGTATCGACGGGTTCAGATTCCGTGCGCAAGTATGCGCGCCACAGCGCGGCACAGTGGCGCGTGCTGATCAGCGAGTTCGAGGCGAGCGGCGTTTCGCAGCGGACGTTCTGCACCCGCCACGGCCTGGCGAAGAGCACCTTCGAGCTGTGGCGGCGCAAGCTACGCGAAACCCGAAACGCTGATGTGGCGGGCGTTCGGCCCGAAGCGCTGTTTGTCGAATTGACCGCACCGATAGTCGACAAGACCGAGGCGTCACCGGCCGCACCCGCATGGGAAGTAGAGCTTGATTTGGGCGCAGGCGTGGTGCTGCGGCTGCGCCGGGGCGCGCCATGCTGAGCGTCAGCAGCGCATCGCGCATCTGGCTGTGTCTGGAGCCCACCGACATGCGCTGCTCGTTCGATGGGTTGTCGGCGCGGGTGAAGCAACACCTGGGAGAAGACCCACTGGGTGGCAGCCAATGGTTCGCGTTTCTCAACCGTCGCGCCACGCAGATCAAGGTGCTCGGCTTCGAGGCGGGCGGCTACTGGATCTGGTCGAAACGACTCGAGCGCGGACACTTTGCACGCCTGATGACACGTGATGGACGCGTGAAACGCGCGCTGTGCGCCACCGAGTTTCTGGCGCTGCTCGAAGGCGTCGACGTCGAGATAAAAAGGCAGCGAAAACGCTACCGAACAGCGGCATGAACAGGGGCATTCCGGTACAATGGCGGCACGGTTTTCCTGCAGTATTTTCCGCCCTTGAACACCGCTTCGCGCATCGCCGAACTCGAACACACCAATGCGCAACTCACGGTGCGGATGGCCGCGATGACGCAGAAATTTGGCGCGGATCTCAGCACACTGAAGCAACAGTACGGCGCCGAGATCGCAGCGCTGAAGCAGCAGCTCGACTGGTTCAAGCGTCAGCTCTTCGGGCAGAAGAGCGAGAAGCAGCTGAGCATCGATCCTGCCGTGCAGGGCAACCTGCTCGATGCACTCGGCGTGCTTGAACCTCCGCAGAAGTCCCCACCGCCTCCCGAGCAGTCGATTACCTACACGCGCCGGCGCAAGGTGCGCGATGCGGCGGTGAACGACTCGGGACTGCGCTTTGGTCCGGATGTCACCCGCGACGTGGTCACCATCGTCGATCCGGCGATTGCTGGCGTACCCGAGGAGCGGCGCGTGCTGGTCTCCGAGCGCGTCAGCTACCGCCTGCGCAACGCCCGGGTAGCTACGGGATCATCGAGTACCACTACCAGACCTGGAAGCTGGTCGAAGAGCAGCGCATCGTCAGCACCCCGGCACCGGCAAGCGTGCTCGAGCGCTGCGTGGCCGATGTGAGCCTGCTGGCCGGAATGCTCGTCGACAAGTTCTGCTACCACCTGCCGCTGTATCGCCAGCACCAGCGGATCGCCCAGTGCGGCATCCAGCTGAGCCGCACCAGCCTCAGCAACTGGAGCGGACGGGCCATCGATCTGCTGCGCCCCATCGCAGCGGCCCAGCACGCCCACATCCTCAGTGGATCGGTGGTGGCGATGGACGAGACCCCGATCAAGGCGGGACGCGAGAAGCAGGGCAAGATGCGCCAGGCCTACCTCTGGCCGATCTACGGCGAGGACGACGAGATCGTCTTCCACTACGCCCCGACCCGGGCGCACCACCATGTCGAGAAGATCCTGGGTCCGGACTTCCGGGGAACGCTGCTCTCGGACGGCTACGCTGCCTACAGCGCCTATGCGGCACGCAAGGGTGGCGTCACCCACGCGAGTTGCTGGGCGCATTGCCGCCGAGGCTTTGAGCAGGCACAGGATGCCGAACCCCAGGCGGCGGCCGAAGCGCTGGCGATGATCGCCGCGCTGTACCGGCACGAGCAGATCATCCGGGAACAGAACCTGGACCGGGAACACCAGCTCGCTTACCGAACACAGCACAGCGAGCCGATCGTCGACCGCTTCTGGCACTGGTGTGACGACCAGTGCCACCGCATGGATCTGTTGCCGAGTAACCCGCTCGCCAAGGCGATCCAGTACGCAAAGCGCGTGTGACGAGTCTGCGGGTGTTCTTGTCGGATCCGGATGTGCCGATCGACACCAATCACCTGGAGCGCAGCCTGCGGGCGGTTCCAATGGGACGGCGCAATTGGCTCTTCTGTTGGACCGAGGTCGGTGCCGAGCGGGTAGCGGTTATCCAGAGCCTGCTGGTGAGTTGCCGCCTACAGGGCGTTGACCCCTACACCTACCTGGTCGATGTACTGCAGCGCATCAGCGAACATCCGGCGAGTCGGGCGGTCGAGCTCACGCCACGCGAGTGGAAGGCACGCTTCGCCCACGATCCCATGAAATCCATACTCGCCTACGGAAAGATATAACGGCGTCGTTTGACCGCTTACTTTCGAACACGGTCGGTGGTCTGTAACCGTCCAAACCACGCCGTTCTGTTATGCCGTCTGAACCTTCGCGATGCTCTGCTTCAACGAAGTGGTGTTGGAGGAGTATCGCCATGGGTTCGGTATCGACGGGTTCAGATTCCGTGCGCAAGTATGCGCGCCACAGCGCGGCACAGTGGCGCGTGCTGATCAGCGAGTTCGAGGCGAGCGGCGTTTCGCAGCGGACGTTCTGCACCCGCCACGGCCTGGCGAAGAGCACCTTCGAGCTGTGGCGGCGCAAGCTACGCGGAGCACGGGTTGTTGACGCTGTTGGTGTTCGGCCTGAAGCGCTGTTTGTCGAATTGACCGCACCGATAGTCGACAAGACCGAGGCGTCACCGGCCGCACCCGCATGGGAAGTAGAGCTTGATTTGGGCGCAGGCGTGGTGCTGCGGCTGCGCCGGGACGCGCCATGCTGAGCGTCAGCAGCGCATCGCGCATCTGGCTGTGTCTGGAGCCCACCGACATGCGCTGCTCGTTCGATGGGTTGTCGGCGCGGGTGAAGCAACACCTGGGAGAAGACCCGCTGGGCAGTAGCAGCCAATGGTTCGCGTTTCTCAACCGCCGCGCCACGCAGATCAAGGTGCTCGGCTTCGAGACGGGCGGCTACTGGATCTGGTCGAAGCGACTCGAGCGCGGACACTTTGCCCGCCTGATGACACGCGATGGACGCGTGAAACGTGCGCTGTGCGCCACCGAGTTTCTGGCGCTGCTCGAAGGCGTCGACGTCGAGATAAAAAGGCAGCGAAAACGCTACCGAACAGCGGCATGAGCAGGGGCATTCCGGTACAATGGCGGCACGGTTTTCCTGCAGTATTTTCCGCCCTTGAACACCGCTTCGCGCATCGCCGAACTCGAACAAACCAATGCGCAACTTACGGTGCAGATGGTCGCGATGACGCAGAAGTTTGGCACGGAACTCGGCACGCTGAAGCAGCAGTACGGCGCCGAGATTGCAACGCTGAAGCAGCAGCTCGACTGGTTCAAGCGCCAGCTCTTCGGGCAGAAGAGCGAAAAGCAACTGGTCATCGATCCCGCCGTACAGGGCAACCTGCTCGATGCGCTCGGTGTGCTTGAACCTCCGCAGAAATCCCCACCGCCTCCCGAGCAGTCGATCACCTACACGCGCCAGCGCAAGGTGCGCGATGCGGCGGTGAACGACTCAGGATTGCGCTTTGGCCCGGATGTCACCCGCGACGTGGTCACCATCGTCGATCCAGCGATTGCTGCCGTACCCGAGGATCGGCGCGAGCTGGTCTCCGAGCGCGTCAGCTACCGCCTGGCGCAACGCCCGGGCAGCTACGGGATCATCGAGTACCACTACCAGACCTGGAAGCTGGTCGAAGAGCAGCGCATCGTCAGCACCCCGGCACCGGCAAGCGTGCTCGAGCGCTGCGTGGCCGATGTGAGCCTGCTGGCCGGAATGCTCGTCGACAAGTTCTGCTACCACCTGCCGCTGTATCGCCAGCACCAGCGGATCGCCCAGTGCGGCATCCAGCTGAGCCGTACCAGCCTCAGCAACTGGAGCGGACGGGCCATCGATCTGCTGCGCCCCATCGCAGCGGCCCAGCACGCCCACATCCTCAGCGGATCGGTGGTGGCGATGGACGAGACCCCGATCAAGGCGGGACGCGAGAAGCAGGGCAAGATGCGCCAGGCCTACCTCTGGCCGATCTACGGCGAGGACGACGAGATCGTCTTCCACTACGCGCCGACCCGGGCGCACCACCATGTCGAGAAAATCCTGGGGCCGGACTTCCGGGGAACGCTGCTCTCGGACGGCTACGCCGCCTACAGCGCCTATGCGGCACGCAAAGGTGGCGTTACCCACGCGAGTTGTTGGGCGCATTGCCGCCGAGGCTTCGAGCAGGCACAGGATGCCGAACCGCAGGCGGCGGCCGAGGCGCTGGCGATGATTGCCGCGCTGTACCGGCACGAGCAGATCATCCGGGAACAGAACCTGGACCGGGAACACAAGCTCGCTTACCGAACACAGCACAGCGAGCCGATCGTCGACCGCTTCTGGCACTGGTGTGACGACCAGTGCCACCGCATGGATCTGTTGCCGAGTAACCCGCTCGCCAAGGCGATCCAGTACGCGAAGGCGCGGGTGACGAGCCTGCGGGTGTTCTTGTCGGATCCGGATGTGCCGATCGACACCAACCACCTGGAGCGCAGCCTGCGGGCGGTTCCAATGGGACGGCGCAATTGGCTCTTCTGTTGGACCGAGGTCGGTGCCGAGCGGGTAGCGGTTATCCAGAGCCTGCTGGTGAGTTGCCGCCTACAGGGCGTGGATCCTTACACCTACCTGGTCGATGTGCTGCAGCGCATCAGCGTGCATCCGGCGAGTCGGGCGGTCGAGCTCACGCCGCGAGAATGGAAGGCACGCTTCGCCCACGATCCCATGAAATCCATACTCGCCTGCGGAAAGATATAACGGCGTCGTTTGACCGCTTACGGTGGTCTGAGGCCTAACCGTTAGGCCCTACTTGATCGGAGGCAGTTCGTGCCAACAGTGCTACGGGTCGGTGGCTACCGTTTCTTCTTCTACGCGAACGAAAATAGTGAGCCATGTCATATCCATGTGCAGCGAGAGCACATGCTGGCAAAGTTCTGGTTGCAGCCTGTGGCCTTGGTAAGCAGCAGTGGCTTTGCAGCCCATGAACTGAAGAAGCTGGTAGGCTTGGTTTCAGAGCATCAAGAAACTTTCGTGGAGGCTTGGAATGAGTTCTTTGACGTATAGGGTCGCCCCCCATGCAGTCGGTGTACGCTGCACAAGCGATGAACTCGTGGTCTCACTCAACGATGGGCGAGTTCTGTCGGTCCCATTGGCTTGGTTTCCGCGCCTTGCTGGTGCCTCGCCCGAGCAACTTGCCACGTTTGAAATGCTCGGTGAAGGCGAAGGAATTCACTGGCCAGCCGTCGACGAAGATGTCTCGGTAGTAGGTCTTTTGGAAGGCAGAGCGTCTGTTGAGTATCGGGGTGCACGAGCCTAACAGTTCGCTCCAGCCGACCGCCATCCCGCTGGCTGCCGGCGGCTGAGCTCGGGCGTTCGGCGTCAAAGACCCATCTGGAAGGTCGTTGACAGACTGTAGCCGTCTGGCTACATTGTGGCATGGAAATTCGCAAGCCCGAGACGTTTGCCATTTGGCTCGATGAACTTCGAGACATGCGTGCTCGAGCTCGTGTGCAGGCTCGCATTGAACGGCTGGCAGGCGGCGATAAATCCACGCAGGCCACTGACATTAAAACCGCGTTACGCTTGGCGCGAGATCTTTAGATGTGAGGTCATCTCATGGGTAAGACCAAGACTAGCAAGTATGACGTCGCTGAGCATCTTCGGACGCCCGAGGAAATGGCGGCTTACCTGGAAGCTTGCATGGAAGAAGCAGACGGTGATGCGACCTTTATCGCAAAGGCGCTTGGAGACATCGCTCGCGCTAAAGGTATGTCGCAAGTTGCTCGGGATGCCGGACTCTCGCGTGAAAGTCTGTACAAGGCTCTGTCGGGGGGCCGTGCTCCAACCTTCGATACCATTTTGAAGGTCATCAACGCGCTTGGCCTAAAGCTGCACGCTGAAGCGGTGGACCATTGACGCCGAACGAATAGGGATCTCGACTGGAGGCAGCGGGTAAGCATGCTCCCTCTCTGAGCACACTCAAAAGGTACGCTCACGCGGTGGGCTGCAAGCTCCAGGTAAAACTTGTGCCTGAGAAATGACGCGGGCACGATGACGTGCAGATGCGGGTGCAGATCGAGACGACGGTTGTGGGTGTGACACGGTGGTCTGGTACGAGGAACAACGCAAGGGCTTCCCGGTTTCGCCGTCTGTTGAACGTCGGGTGAACTCAAACGTTTGGCGCCGTCAATAGTGGTATCGCAACTGTGCGATAAGCAAATCGCCATCCACAATCTTATAGACGATTCGATGCTCGTCATTGATGCGCCGCGACCAATAGCCAGACAACGCGTGCTTCAGTGGCTCTGGCTTGCCGGTTCCCTCATGCGGTGTGCGCGTAATTTCCTTCACCAGGGCATTGATTCGCTGCACCAACTTCTTGTCGGTTTTTTGCCAATGCAAATAATCTTCCCAAGCCTGCTCAGAGAAGAGCAGATTCACTCTGCCAGACTCCGCACTTTGCCCCTGCCCGCTTCAAGCGCTGCGATACTTTCCAGCAGCTGCCTTGCGTTCTTCGGGCTACGCAGCAGATAAGACGTTTCTTCCAGCGCCTTGAAGTCATCGAGCGACATCATCACAACGGACTGTTCCCCGTTTCGCGTGATGATGATGGGCTCATGGTCGTGACAGACACGATCCATGGTGTCGGCCAACTTGGCTCTAGCTGTGCTGTACGTGATCGCGTCCATGGGGGGGCTCCTGTTGTACGTTTATTTGTACAATACCGCTCTCCTGCTGTCAAGGGCAGGTAGGCACTTGATGAATGGGGATGGGCCGCGCGCAGCCGCGACCCATCCCAGGTTGCACACTTGAAGTTTTCCGCGTCCAGTCGATCCGGGCAGCGATCGGGATGTGCGGCTACCCAGCGCAGTGCCCGCACGTAATCATCGATCGTCTTTGGTGCCTTGCCTTGGAGTTTCAGTGTTCTAAGATGTTTCGCGTACAGTGCGTCAAGACGGGTTTGGCGTTAGGCAGCACACCGGAGATCGTTGCACACATGAAAGTTCGCAAAGCCAGGGCGGAAGATCATCAGACCCTTCTCGACATATGGGAGCAAGCTGTCCGCGCGTCACATGATTTCCTGTCTGAGCAAGACATTCAGTCTCTTATACCAGTAGTCCGCGACCAGGCACTAGCGAGCCTTGAAGTATGGGTGTTGTGCGACGAGTCGTTGGCCCCCATTGGTTTCATGGGGTTGGACAACAACAGGCTTGAGGCATTGTTCATCGTGCCAACCAGCATTCGGCAAGGCGGGGGAAGACTCATGCTCGAACACGCGCGAAAGCTGAAGGGTTCGCTGTACGTGGACGTGAACGAGCAGAATCCCCGCGCTGTGGCATTTTATTTGGCCAATGGTTTTGTGGTATCGGGGCGCTCACCAATCGACGGGCAGGGGCAGCCCTTTCCACTTTTGCATTTGACAGAGGGTGGTCATGGTGCGCCGTACGGATAATGAGTGAATTTGGTGCATAAAACACAGGAGCAGGATTCATGAGAGTGGGAGCTGAAAGATTGCTGAAGATGCTTTGCGCTGCCGTCTGTCTTTCGGTCGGCATGGCGTGGGCGCAGGCGGCACCACCTGCTGCCGTTGTGTTCGAGAACGTTCGGATCTTTGACGGCACGAGCAGTGCGTTGTCGGAACCGTCGAACGTGCTTGTGCGCGGCAACAGGATCGAGAGCATTTCGAGGCAGCCGTTTGCGGCGAGCGATGCAGCCGGTGCGTTGCGCATTGCGGGTAATGGCCGCACGCTGATGCCCGGGCTGATCGACGCGCACTACCATCTGATGATGGCGGGTATGACGATGCCGGTGCTGATGAGTGCCGACGTCGGCTATCTCAATCTGCTCGTCGCGCGCACCGCGCGCGAGTTGCTGTTGCGCGGTTTCACCAGCATCCGTGACATGGCCGGGCCATCCTTCAGTATCAAGCGTGCGATCGATCAGGGCCTGGTCGATGGCCCGCGAATCTGGCCATCCGGTGCCATGATCTCGCAGACCGGTGGGCACGGTGATTTCCGTATGCCCTACGAGGTGCCCGCAGTCACTGGTGCTCCGCTGAGCCGCAGCGAGGTGCTCAACATGGGCGCGATCGCGGACAGCCCTGATGAAGTGCGCAAGAAGACCCGCGAGCAACTGATGCTCGGCGCCAGTCAGATCAAGCTCGCAGCAGGCGGTGGCGTGGCCTCGCTCTACGATCCGCTGGATGTCAGCCAGTTCAGCGAAGCGGAAATCCGTGCTGCCGTCGAAGCAGCGGAGAACTGGGGTACCTACGTCACCGTGCATGCCTACACACCACGTGCGATTCGCACCGCCATCGCTGCCGGTGTCAAGTCGATCGAGCATGGTCAGTTGATGGACGAACCGACGGCGCGGCTCATCGCTGAAAAGGGCGTATGGCTGAATCTGCAGGCGTTTCTCGACAACGAGTTTGCAAACCCGTTTCCTGAAGGTTCACCGCAGCGTGCCAAACAGTTGCAGATGTTCACGGGCACCGACAACGCGTTCAACCTGGCCAGGAAATACAGGGTCAAGCTGGCCTGGGGTACCGACATCCTGCTCGATCCGCGGCTGACAGACCGGCCGGGCGCGATCCTGGCGACGATGACGCGCTGGTTCACGCCGGCCGAAGCGCTGCGGATCGCCACCAGCAGCAACGCAGAGCTGCTGCAGTTGTCGGGTCCGCGCAGCCCGTACCCTGGCAAGCTTGGCGTGGTCGCCGAGGGCGCGCTCGCGGATCTGTTGCTGGTCGATGGCAATCCGCTCGAAGACATCGGGTTGATTGCCGATCCGGCAAAGAACTTCGTCGTCATCATGAAGGACGGCAAGATCTACAAGGATGCCACGCAGTAGCCATGGCAGCCGTGCAAATCGAGGCAGGTCTCGTATCCGTAGTCATCCCCTGCTACAACCACGCACCCTACGTCGAGGCGTGTCTGGCCAGCGTGCGCGAGCAGCAGTATCCCGCAATGGAGATGCTGGTGTTCGACGATGGTTCGCGTGACGGCAGCTCCGACATCATCGCGCCATTGGCGGCGCGATACGGCTTTTATTTCCGTGCACAGACAAATCAGGGCTTGTCGCGTACGTTGAACGATGCCTTGGCGATGGCGCGTGGTGAGTTCGTTGCGCCGTTCGCCTCGGATGATGTGATGTATCCCGATCGACTGCAGAAGCAGGTGCAGTTCCTGCAGTCGCATCCGGATGTAGGGATCGTCTCCGGGCAGGTGATGCGAATCGATGAGCACGGCAATGAATACCGCAAGCAGGACGAACGCCCCGCCAGGACCCGCTTCCTGACCTTCGATGACATCTTTCTGGGCAGGAGCGGGCGTCTGGCAGCAACCGGGATGCTGTATCGGCGCAAGGCCATCGATGAGGTGGGTGGCTTTCGTGACGATATCGCGGTTGAAGACCTGTACATGCAACTCAGGATCGCGCACGCGGGGTGGCGGCTTGCCGACACACCCGATGTGGTGGCTCGCTATCGCGTTCACAGCAACAACACGATGCGCAACACCGCCTTCCTGTATGAAAACATTGGCAAGATCTACGACGATTATCGCGAGCATCCGCATTATGCTCGCGTGCGCCGCAGGTACATGAACGGCATGCTGCTGCGGGCTGCCGGTGCCGACAAGCTGCTCGCTCGCAGGATCTGGCATGACATGCGCTGGTCCGACTGCAATGGCAGGACGTTGCGCGGCTTGTGGCGCCTGTATTTCGGGAAGATTCGTGGAAGGTGAATCTGCGATGTGGTACGAGTTGTTCGACCTGAAGAAAATCACGGATCCGCGCGGGGATCTGTATGTCGGTGAGCTGGGCAATGGTCTGCCGTTCGAAGTGAGACGTTTCTATATCCTGACGTCCTTCAGCAAGCAGGCGCGAGGGTTCCACGCGCACAAGACGCTGCATCAGATGGCGTATTGCCTGCAGGGTGAGTGTGAATTCCACCTGGATAACGGTGACAGGCGTGAGGTGATACCGCTGAAGGCTTACGAAAAGGGCTTGTACATCAAGCCGGGCACCTGGCGCGAGATGCACAACTTCAGCCGGGATTGCATCCTTCTGGTCCTCGCGAGCGAGGTCTACCACGAAGACGACTACATTCGTCGATACGATGAGTTCCTGCAGTGGGTACAGGCACCATGATGCACCCTTCCAGTGACATTCAAAGCACGCGGATCGGCGAGGGAACGCGTATCTGGCAATTCGTCGTAGTGCTGGGGGGGGCCGTGATCGGCAAGCACTGCAATATCTGCGCGAATTGCTTCATCGAAAACGATGTGGTGATCGGCGACCACGTCACGGTCAAGTCCGGTGTCTACCTGTGGGACGGTGTGCGCCTGGCGGATCACGTCTTCATAGGCCCTGGCGCAACGTTCACCAACGACAGGTTCCCGCGTTCGCAGCACTATCCCGATCGGTTCCCGTTGACGATCGTCGACGAGGGTGCTTCGATCGGTGGCAATGCGACGATCCTGCCCGGGATCAGCATCGGGCGCCACGCGATGGTCGGTGCCGGTGCCGTGGTCACCAGAAATGTTCCGCCGTTTGCCATCGTCGTCGGCAACCCCGCCCGCATTGTCGGCTATGCCGAGGACAGACCCGCATGATCAGGTTTCTGGACCTGCAGGCACTCAATGCACGCCATCGCGACGAGTTGATTGCGGCATTCACACGCGTGCTCGATTCCGGCTGGTATGTCCTTGGTGATGAGGTGACGCGCTTCGAGGGGGCGTTTGCCGATTATTGCGGCACGCGTTTCTGTATCGGTGTGGGCAACGGGCTGGACGCATTGACGCTTTCGTTGCGCGCCTGGAAGGAGCTCGGCCGCTTGCACGAGGGCGACGAAGTGATCGTGCCGGCCAATACCTATATCGCATCGATCCTGGCCATTACGGAGAACAGACTGCAGCCGGTGCTGGTCGAACCCGAGGAGCAATCGTTCAATCTCGATCCGGCGTTGATCGAAGCCGCGATCACGCCGCGGACCAGGGCAATCCTGGTCGTGCATCTGTACGGCAAGCTGGCTGCGATGGACGCCATTCGTGGTATCGCAGACAGGCACGGCCTGCTGCTGCTGGAAGACTGCGCGCAGGCGCACGGAGCCATTGCGAGTGAAAGGAAGGCAGGGAGTTGGGGTGACGCTGCCGGTTTCTCGTTTTTCCCTGGCAAGAACCTCGGAGCACTGGGTGATGCCGGGGCGGTGACGACCGACGACGCCGCACTGGCGCAGACGTTGCGTGCCTTGCGCAACTACGGTTCGCATGAAAAGTACATCAACGATATCCAGGGTGTTAACAGTCGGCTCGACGAAATGCAGGCGGCGCTGCTGGAAGTGAAGTTGCGCTGGCTCGATGAAGATATCCGTCTGCGCCGACAGATTGCCCAGCGCTATCTGGACGGGATCGACAACCGGCTGATCCGTCTGCCGCATACCCCGAATCGGGGCGAGCATGTCTGGCATCTGTTCGTGGTGCGCTGCGCACAGCGTGAAGCCTTCATGCAGCATTGTGAGCGGCAAGGCATCGGGACGCTGATCCACTATCCGGTTCCGCCGCATCGTCAAAATGCCTATCGCGGCTATTGGTCGCCATCATGGCCGGTGACCGAGGCGATGCATCGAGAGGTGGTGTCACTGCCGGTAGGCCCGACGCTGACGACTGCCGAAGTCGATGCCGTCACCGCGACTGTGAATGCGTTCCGGGGCTGAGACGCCTGTGCACGCCAGCGCGCCGATCGGACCTTTTTCATGAAACACACCGCCGGGCTCGGTTTTCTGTTTGCCCTGACGACTGCCGTGCTGTGGGGTGCCGTACCGCTTGCGATGACACCACTGGTTGCGCATATCGATGCAGTGACGATCAGTTGGTTTCGCTTCGCGGTCGCCGGTGTGGTTCTGGGTGCGTTCTTTGCTGCCAGTGGTCGACTGTACCGGTTGCGCTTCGACTGGCGCACGGTGGCATGGCCGTTCGGCATTGCCGTGTTGGGCCTGGTCGGAAATTCGCTTTTCTACGTCCAGAGCCTGCATTACATCACGGCTCCGGTGGCACAGGTCGTGGTGCAGGTGGCGCCGGTCCTGCTGATGCTCGGCAGCCTGTGGCTGTTCGGCGAGCGTTTCGGTGCCTTGCAGTGGGGCGGGTTCGCGCTGTTGCTCGCTGGGATCACGATCTTCTGCTTCGACCGTCTGCGCATTGCCGGTACCGGTGCAGAGGTGTTCGGGGTAGGCGTCGTACTGATGGTGGTTGCGGCGCTTGCGTGGGCGGCCTATGGGCTGGCGCAGAAGCGGTTGCTGCAGTATCTGGCTCCACAGGCCGTGCTGATGGGAATCTACCTCGCCGGTGCCTTGCTGCTGCTGCCGGCCAGCAGTCCCGGAGTCGTGGCGACACTCGGGCGTGGGGAACTCGCACTGCTGGGTTTCCTGGCGCTGAATACGCTGGTCGGTTATGGCTCTTTCGCCGAGGCGCTGAAATGCTGGGATGCATCGCGGGTCGGGGCGGTGCTGGCATTGCAGCCGGTAGTGACGCTGGCCGGTGCCGTTGCCGGTACGCAACTGCTGCCTGCGTGGTTCGCATCGAGTTCTCTCACCACGACTGCCGTTGTTTCGTGTCTGGCGGTGGTTGCCGGTTCGGCGATCTGCGCGCTTGGCGGCAACGCGCACGCTTCGGTGCGAAGACGGCTGGAGCCGGCTGCAGGCGGCGGTTAAACTACGCCGCCTTTTTTGATACCCCGCAACATCCGGAGCCGTCGGCATGGAAATCAATGCGCTGCAAAACCACTTGAAGGATCTCGGCGTGCGCGCGCGGAGCCTCAGGGGGTATCTTTGACTACGCACAGCGCAAGGATCGGCTGCAGGAAGTAGAGCTCGAACTGAGCGAACCCAGCGTCTGGGACGAACCCGAGCGTGCCCAGGAACTCGGTCGTGAGCGTGCTTCGCTGGTCGCCGTGGTCGAGACGCTGGAGGCCATCGATGCCGGTCTGAACGATGCGGCTGAACTGCTCGAGCTCACGGTTGCCGAAAACGATGAGCAGACCTTTGCGGCCCTCGAGAGCGATGCGCAGTCGTTGACACGACGCATCGAAGAGCTGGAGTTCCGCCGCATGTTCAGCGGCGAACACGACGCCGCCAACGCATACGTTGACATCCAGGCGGGTTCGGGCGGTACGGAAGCGCAGGATTGGGCAGAAATGCTGTTGCGGATGTATCTGCGCTGGGGTGAGGACAAGGGTTTTGCCACGGAGCTGATGGAATGCAGCGCTGGTGAAGTGGCCGGCATCAAGAGCGCGACGATTCACTTCCAGGGTGAATACGCTTTCGGTTGGCTGCGTACCGAGACGGGGGTGCATCGCCTGGTGCGCAAATCTCCTTTCGATTCGGGCAACCGCCGCCACACATCGTTCGCTTCGGTTTTCGTATCGCCGGAGATCGACGACTCGATCGTGATCGAAATCAATCCGGCAGACCTGCGTGTCGATACCTATCGCGCGAGTGGCGCCGGCGGCCAGCACGTGAACCGTACCGATTCGGCAGTGCGCATCACGCACGAACCCAGCGGCATTGTCGTGCAGTGCCAGTCGCAGCGCTCGCAGCATGCGAACCGCGACTTCGCCATGAAACAGTTGCGTGCGAAGCTGTATGAAATGGAGCTGCAGAAACGCAGCGCGGCGTTGCAGGCGCTGGAAGACAGCAAATCCGATATCGGCTGGGGAAGCCAGATCCGTTCCTATGTGCTCGACCAGTCGCGGATCAAGGATCTGCGCACCGGCGTCGAGACCAGCAACACGCAGGGCGTGCTCGACGGCGACCTGGATCGTTTCATCGAGGCCTCGCTGAAGGCTGGCCTGTGATTCGCACGGAGTACACACGATGATCACCACCGATGCCGCACAGCCCAGGGACGAGAATCGTCTGATTGCGGAGCGGCGCGCCAAGCTCGATACGATCCGTGGCAGGCGCAACGCATTTCCGAACGACTTCCGGCGCGAGCATTTCGCGGATGCGCTGCAGCGCGAGCATGCCGGGCACGATCGCGAGGAGCTTGAACGTGTGCGGCGTCAGGTCGCCGTGGCCGGTCGCATCATGCGTATCCGTGGCACGTTCCTGGTCATTGCCGACGCCAGCGGACAGATCCAGCTCTACGTGAACCGCGACACGCTGCCGACCGATACTCTGGCCGAGGTAAAGACGTGGGACATCGGCGATATCGTTGGCGCGACTGGCGTGCTGGCGCGTTCCGGCAAGGGTGATCTCTACGTGAACATGGACAGCGCACGGCTGCTGACCAAGTCGTTGCGGCCACTGCCCGACAAGTATCACGGGCTGGCGGATCGTGAGCAGCGCTACCGCCAGCGCTACGTCGACCTGATCATGAGCGAGGACACGCGGCGCGTGTTCCGGACACGCTCGCGCGTGGTGGATGCGCTGCGCGACTACCTCACCGACCGTGATTTCCTCGAGGTCGAAACACCGGCGATGCAGCTCATTCCGGGTGGCGCAGCAGCACGTCCGTTCGTGACGTTCCACCACGCGCTCGATCTCGAGATGTTCCTGCGCATCGCACCCGAGCTGTACCTGAAGCGGCTCGTCGTCGGCGGCTTCGAGCGCGTGTTCGAGATCGCGCGCAACTTTCGCAACGAGGGGCTGTCGACGCGGCACAATCCCGAGTTCACGATGCTGGAGCTGTACTGGGCCTACGTGGATTACCGCGATGCGATGGGCCTGACCGAAGGCATGTTGCGGGAGGCTGCGGTGCGTGCCACTGGCGGCACGCTGGTCGACTACCAGGGTGAGCAGTACGATTTCGGCCAGCCTTTCGAACGGATCACGGTTTTCGACGCCATCCTGCGCTTCAATCCGAAGCTGAGCGGAGACGATATCGCCTCGCGTGAACGCGCGCGTCACGTAGCCGAGCATTTGGGCATCGAGGTGAGTGCCTCATGGGGGCTCGGCAAGATCCAGATCGAGGTCTTCGAGAAAACGGTCGAATCACGGCTGCGTCAGCCGACTTTCGTCACCGCGTATCCCACCGAGGTGTCGCCGCTCGCACGCTGCAACGATGAAGATCCTTTCATCACCGACCGCTTCGAACTGTTCATCGGCGGGCGTGAAATCGCCAATGGTTTCTCGGAGCTGAATGACCCGGAGGACCAGGCGGCACGCTTCCGTGCGCAGGTCGCAATGAAGGAGGGGGGCGACAACGAGGCAATGCACTACGATGCCGACTACATCACGGCACTCGAGTACGGAATGCCGCCCACGGCTGGCGTGGGCATCGGGATCGATCGACTGGTGATGCTGCTTACCGATTCGCCGTCGATTCGTGACGTGTTGCTGTTTCCGCATCTGCGGCCGCAGGGCTGAGCCATGATGGTTCGCAGCGCGACGGTGGCAGCGTATCGGGCGCGTGTGCTGTCACTGCTGGTTGCACTGAATGTCCTCGGCGGCTGCGCGAGCGCGCCGGTGGGGCCGGCGGCATCCACGGAAGCGGCATCATCCGACGCGACGCCTGTGGCACCGGGGGCAACGGCTGCGAAGACGGCCACGCGAGCGGAACCGGAATCGGAGCCACAAGCGGAACCTCGACCGGAGCTGCCAGCCGCGGGACTGCGCGCGGCGCAGGAGGCGTTCGACCGTGGCGACCACGTTGCGGCGATGCATGAGTGGGAAAGTGTGGCAGTGAATGCAGCGTCGGCGCGCGATCGGGCGCACGCGCTGCTCGGGATGCTGACGTTGCGTGTATTGCCGTCTTCCACGCTTGTCGATCCGCGTGCCGCCGAGGCTTTGATGGCCGGGTTCGAGCAGCACGTGCGGGAGAATTCGCTGCGCGATGAGTTCGGTCTCGACGTGGCATTGCTGCGCGCACTGCTGGTGCATGGACGCGAACTTGCGACGTTGCGCAACTCAAACCGGGCTCTGCGTGCCGACCTGGCAGCGCGCGATGCGCTGATCCGCAAACTGCGTGCGCTCAGCGTGGGAGGGAACTGAGCAGCGGTGCGTCGGCGGCGAGGTGGCCGGTCTGCTCCAGCAGTGCCTCCAGCGCTGCGGAATCGTGAACGACCAGACGATCGAGCGCGGATGCGAGCCGCTCGCGCGCATCGGTTTCTCCGTCGGCACCTGCGAGCACGAACACAGGAATCTCGCGCAGGACCGGGTTGTACGCGATTTCCTCGCTGAGTGCGACGACGTCGTCGCCGGGCAGGCCGAGTGACAGCAGGATCAGGTCGGGTGGTGACTGGCGTGCAATGGCGAGCGCCTCTCCCGCCTGCTCGGTGCTGCTCACGTACCAGCCCTGGTCGACCAGTCCTTCGACCAGTGCATTGCGCGCCGGCGATGTACTCTCGATCAGCAGTACGTGCCCGCTGCGGTCTCGCGGTGCAAGCCGCTCCAGTGTTGCCGCGAGACGGCGCTTGTCGACCGGCTTGTCGAGGAACGCGGCGGCACCACGTTCGCGTGCCTGATCGCGTGCGTCGAGCATCGACTGCAGGACGACCGGAATGTTGCGTGTTTCCTCGTTGTCCTTCAGTACCGAAAGCACCTCCCAGCCATCCATGCCGGGCATGACGAGATCAAGCACGATCAGATCGGGGATGTGCTCGCGGGCGAGCCGCAGGCCCTCGTCGCCGCCCGCTGCCTCCAGTACACGGTAGCCTTCGGCGCGCAACACGCGTGCACTGAGTTCGCGTGCGTCGTCGTCGTCGTCGACGACCAGCACCGTCTGCGCGCCGGTGTCGTGCGTCGTGCTTGCCGGGCGAGTGCTCTCTGCCGTCGTGATCGGCACCTGTGGGGGAGCGGTTGCGTCGACGGGCAGTTCGACCGTGAACACGCTGCCGTGTCCCGGGCTGCTCGTCGCATCGATGGTGCCACCGAGCAGTGTCGAAAATTCGCGGCACAGCGCGAGTCCGAGGCCGGTTCCGCCATACTTCTTGGTGGTCGATGAATCCGCCTGCACAAAGGCGTCAAATACCGTATCAAGTTGTTCACGCGTCATGCCGATGCCGGTGTCACGCACCTGCATCCGCAGCCACTCGTTGCCGGAACGCTCGAATCCGCTGACCTCGACCGTGACGGTGCCGTCTTCGGTGAACTTGCAGGCATTGCTGAGCAGGTTGGCGAAGATCTGGCGAAAGCGTGTCTGGTCGCTGACGATGTGCAGGCTTGCAGCTTCCGGTGGCGCGATGAGGATGCTGTTGCGGTTGTGTGTCGCCAGCGTCTGCATCGTGGCTGCCAGTTCGAGCAGCACTTCGACGACGTCGAAGGACTCGCGATACAGCGTCATCTTGCCGGTTTCGATCTTGGCCAGGTCGAGCACGTTGTTGATCAGAGACAGGAGGTGTCGCCCCGCGGTCAGGATGCGCTGCATGTCTCCGGTGAGTTCGGCGGCAGCCAGGTCCTCTTCTTCGGTGGCCATCTCGACCATCATTTCGCTGTAGCCGATGATCGCGTTGAGCGGGGTTCGCAGTTCGTGACTCATGTTGGCCAGAAAGCTGCTCTTGGCCGCATTCGCGCGGTCGGCCTGCTCCTTTGCCTCCTGCACCTCCTGTACCGCACGGCGCAGCTTCTCCGACATTTCATTGAATGCCTGTGCAAGTTGGCCGAACTCGTCGTTTGCCGGCACGGTGATGCGGTAGGCGAGGTCGCCACCGCCAATGCGTATGATCCCCTTGCGCAGGCGCCACAGGGATTCGTTGGTGTGGCGGATCAGCCGGAAGCCCAGAAAGCTGGTGAAGAATATCGAAACAAGGAACACCATGATCGTGATGCGGCCGATGATCTTGCCGGTCTTCTCGACCTGCTGGCTCTCGTTGCGCGAGACGCCGATCATCGTCGCTTCGAAGGCAGCCAGTGCCTGTTCGGTGCGTGCGTAGGTTGCCTTCAGTTCATCGATCGAAATACTGCGACGCAGTGGCCTGCGCAGGTCGAGCAACAGGTGTTCCCAGTCGCTGAACAGCAGGCCCGTTTCACGTACCAGCACGCCGTGCATGGGCAGCGAGTCTTCGTTGGTGGCGCGCTCCATGTACTGTACGAGAGCGCGCAGCTCGGCGATTTCGCGCCGGGTGCGGTCGGCCTCGGTGGCCGAGATACCCTGTCCGGCAGATTCACGCAGCGTGACCAGCACCAGCAACTGCTTGTGCAGGTTGTCCAGCGACTGGTGCAGCGTACTCGCGTAGAGCTGGCCTCGCACTGCATCGGTGACTTCGTCGAGTGACTCGCGAATCGTGTTGTTGCCGATCGCGAACGACACGACGTTGATCGCGAACAGCACCAGCACGCCGAAGATCGCGATCGTCAGCCGTTGCAGCAGCGTCATGACGGTGGCTCGACGCGTGCGCTGACAAGTGCCGCAATCTTGCCCAGCAGGCGCGCGAAGTCGAGCGGTTTGGTCTCGTAGTCATCGCATCCTGCCGCCAGCGCACGCGCGCGATCATCGGACATGGCATGCGCGGTCAACGCAATGATGCGCAGTTGCTTGCCACGTGCATCGGCGCGGATCTCGCGCGCTGCCGTCCAGCCGTCCTTGAGCGGCAGGTTCATGTCGAGCAGGACCACGTCCGGCTGTGCGTCGAGCGCAAGCGCGACGGCCTGCTCGCCATCGGTCGCAGCCAGAACCTCGAACCCCTTGCGGGCAAGGCGGCGCGACAGCATATCGCGGTTCATTTCATTGTCCTCGACCAGCAGGATACGCGTCATGCAGGTATTCCTCCCCTGGCCTGTTCCTGTCCGGTATCCGTGCTGGCCAGGCCGGTAATCGCGTGGATGGTGACCTCGGCTGCCATGCCCTTGGGGCGCGTGCGAACGCAGCGGCCGGTATGCAGGCCCGGGCCGACTTCGTCGACGGTGTTCTGTGAACCAAGTATTTCGCCGGCAGTGGTGAGTGACTCGATGCGCGCAGTGAGGTTTACCGTGTGGCCGACCACCCCGTACTTGCTGCGCCGTTCCGAACCGATGTTGCCGGCCACCACGAGTCCGGTGTTCAGTCCGATTCCGATCGCAATCGGGGGCAGTCCGAGCGAGCGGTTGCGCGCGTTGATGCCGTGCACCGCCTGTTGCATCGCCAGGGCGCAGCGTACGGCCCGTCGTGCGTCGTCTTCGTACGCGATTGGTGCGCCGAAGATTGCGAGGATGCCGTCGCCGATGAATTCGTCGACGGTACCGCGGTGTTCCATGATCACGGATGACATTGCACCGAGATAGTTGTTCAGCAGTTTCACGACCTGCTGCGGCGTGTGACTTTCACAGATGTGCGTGAAGTTGCGGATGTCCGCCATCAGGATCGTGACCTTGCAGGTCACGCCACCGAGGTCGAGACCCTGCGGGGTCTCGAGCAGCGCATCGACGATTTCGTCGGACAGATAACGTCCGAAGGTGTTGCGGATGAAGCGCTGGTTGCGCTCGAGTTCACGCCGGTACGCTTCTTCCCGGTCGTGCCAGCGCTTGCGCTCGAGCCCGGCGTTCAGGCGTGCCTGCAGCAGGGTGGGGTTGAAGGGTTTCGACAGATAGTCGTCCGCGCCGGCTTCGATGCAGCGGATCACGCCTTCGTCATCGGCGATACCGGAGACGATGATGACCGGCACCGCACGCAGCCGTTCGTCGGATTTGATCCGCGTCAACAACTCCAGTCCGCTCATCTCGGGCATCACGAGATCGAGAAAGATCAGGTCGACGGTTCTCCCGCCGAGAACTGCCATCGCTTCGGCGCCCGACGCGGCGGTGAGCACCGCGTGACCCTGACGGCGCAGGTAGCGGCCGAGCAGTTCCCGGCTGAGTTCGTTGTCGTCGATCACCAGCAGGGTGCCGCGTTCTCCCGGCGGCAATGTCGTGCTGCGGGTCAACGCGGTGTTCGCTTCCGGTGTCATTGCGGTCAGCAGTTCACCGACGTGTGCACGCAGTGCATCCAGGTCGTCGAGCAGGCGCCGGTCGATCTCTTCGCGGTCTTCCAGCAGCAGCTCCAGATAGCCACTCATCGCCCCGATGTGGTTGCGCAGCTCGTGCAGCAGCTCATTGCGTCCGCCGGTCCACTCATCGGTGAGGCAATCTGCGGCACGTGCCGCAGCGAGCGCGCATTTTTCCAGGTCTGGCAACAGCGTGAGCGCGTGCAGCTGGCCCGCACGGGCGATCACCTCCGACAGCAGCCGCTCGGTGCTGGCAAGGGAATCCCGCAGGATGATGGACTCTGGCGTGTGTGCAGCGGACACCCGGTAGGCCCGTACATGTTCCTGCCGTCATTTATACCCGCAATGTCCTCGGGCTGTGAACCCCGGACGCATGCCGGAGAGAGCAGAAGGCCTTGCGGGAGGCGGAAATCACGGTCTCGCAGGTGGCGGCATCGGAGCAGCCTCGTTGCGATCGAGTGCAGCACGGATCGCTTGCTGCAGGTCGCTGGCCAGTACCGGATCCTCGATCGGATGGTGTGTGGCATCGGTGATGAAGAAAACGTCCTCGACGCGAGCGCCGAGCGTGGTGATGCGTGCGTTGCGCACCTTGATGCCGAAGACGAAGAACACTCTTCCGATGCGCGCGAGCAGGCCGGCACGATCAGGAGTCATCACCTCGAGGATCGAGTGGCTGCCGGAAGGGTCGGTCGTGAGGCGTGTTTCGGTCGGCACCGTGAAGTATTTCAGTGCGCGCGGTGTGTGGCGTTGCACGACGTCGAGATAGTGTTCCGTGCCGGTCAGCTGATCGGTCAACGCTCTGCGGATCTGCGCCGCACGCGATCCGCCGGGAGGCACCGGTCTGCCATCCTGCTCGAGTACGAAGAAGGTATCGAGCGTGTGGTGATCGGCCGAGGAATACAGACGCGCGCCGTGCACATTCAGTCCGAGCTGTTCCATGGTTGCGGTTATCACCGCGAACAGATGATCGCGATCACGCGTATAGATGAAGATCTGGGTCACCGGATCGAAGCGGCTGCCGGCGGCCTTGGTCAGCACTACCGGGGTGTCGCTGTCGGTGCGTGCGAGGATTGCCTCGGTGTGCCAGGCGATGTCGGCGGCGTCCTCACGCAGAAAATAATCCTGCCCCATGTGCGCCCACAGCGCCTCGACACGCTGTGAATCGGCGCCGCGGTTGTGAAGCAGGTTGAGTGCTGCTGCACGTGTTTCCGCGATGCGTTCACCGCGATCCATCGGATTCTCGAGCCCGCGTCGCAACGCGCGCTTGGTTTGTACGTACAGGGAATGCAGCAGGCTGGCACGCCAGCTGTTCCACAGTGTGGGATTCGTTGCCGTGATGTCCGCCACGGTGAGCGTGTACAGGTGATCGAGGTGTGCCTGGTCCGAAACCAGGCGGGCGAAGGTTTCGATGACTTCCGGGTCCGAGATGTCCTTGCGCTGCGCGGTGGTCGACATCTGCAGGTGGTTGCGCACCAGCCAGACGACGAGTCCGGTTTCGCGTGGACTGAGTTCCAGGCGGTTGCAGAATGCGGCTGCATCGATTGCGCCGAGTTCGCTGTGGTCACCGCCGCGCCCCTTAGCGATGTCGTGGAACAATCCAGCCAGGTACAACAGTTCCGGGCGCGGCAGGCGCTTGATCGCGTGCGCTGCGATCGGGAATTCCTCGCGTGCCTGCGGCTGCAGGAATATGCGCATGTTGCGCACCACACGGATCGTGTGTGAATCGACCGAATACACGTGGAACAGATCGTGCTGGGTCTGGCCGATGATACCGCCGAATTCGGGGATGAAACGCCCCAGCACACCGTAGCGTTTCATGCGGTCAAGCTGTGTGGCGACGTGCCACGGCGAGGCGAGCAACTGCAGGAACAAGCGGTTTGCGTGTGCATCACGACGCAGTTCGTCGTCGATCAGATGGCCCGACTTGTTCACCAGACGGATCGTGGTTGCACGTACGCCGACGATGAATTCGTGCTGCGCCATCAACGTGAACATCTCGATCAGCGCCCAGCGACTCTTGCGGAACACGTTGTCGTGGGCCACCTCGAGACAGCCGTTGCAGACGCGAAACCGCTGGTTGAGTTCGTACGGGTCAACCGGTTCGCAGGCGCGCAGGATCGCTTCATCGAACAGTTGGGTCAGCATTTCGTTGAGGACGCCGAGGCGCAGTACCCAGCGAAAACAGTCTTTCATGAAGTGCTCGACACCAAGCCCGCGTTCGTCGTCGGCGTAGCCGAACATGCGCGCCAGACCGAGCTGGTAGTCGAACAGCAGGCGGTCCTCGGCGCGTTTGGCGAGCATGTGCAGGCCGTAGCGGATTCGCCACAGAAAATCCTGCCCTCGCATCAGCGTGCGGTACTCGGCTTCGCTGAGGAAACCGCGAGCGACGAGCTCGAGCGTGCTGGTGGCGTGGAAGTGGCGCTTGGCGACCCAGCCGACGGTCTGCACGTCGCGCAAACCGCCCGGACAGCCCTTGATGTTCGGTTCCAGGTTGTATTCGGTGTCGTTGAACTTGTGGTGACGGGCCTTCTGTTCGTCCCATTTGGCGCGGAAGAAGTCGGCACTTGGCCAGATCTGGCCGGGACCGGTGAGCATCGCGAGCCGCTCGCGCAGTGCGTCGTCACCGCAGAGCGTGCGTGCCTCCATCAGCGCAGTCACGATCGTGATGTCGGCTGCAGCTGCCTCACGGCATTCGGCGAGCGTGCGCACGCTGTGGCCGATCGTCAGACGCGTGTCCCAGAGGCAGGTGATGAACGCTTCGAGCGCATCCGCATGCAGACCGCGGACCGACTCGTCGGTCAGCAGTACCAGCAGGTCGATGTCGGAATGTGGATGCAGTTCCCCGCGACCGTAGCCACCGACCGCGAGCAGCGCGATGCACGGCTCCGCGGCGAGCCCGTAGTGGGTCCAGAGACAGTCGAGTACCACATCGAGACGCAGCGCACGCTCGGTGACCAGCGTGTGGATGTCTTCTCCGGCGAGGAAGCGCCGATCCAGGTCCGCTCCGATCAGTGCGAGCTGGTCGCGTACGGCCGCAAGCAATGCAGTGCCATCGGCAAGACGTGCGGCAATCTGCTCTCCGTCTTGCGGTGGCGCCTGTTCTGACATCGGTTCAGTCCGCCTCGCGCCATGGTTCCCCGCGGCGCGCGGTAAGCACCTCGCAGCCGTTGATGGTCACCAGCAGCGTGTGCTCCCACTGCGCCGAGAGCCGGCCGTCACGGGTTTCCACGGTCCAGCCATCGCGCTGTGACAGTTTCGTGTGGCGCTTGCCGGCGTTGATCATCGGTTCGATCGTGAACGTCATGCCTTCCAGCAGTTGCATGCCGGTGCCGGGTCGCCCGTAATGCAGCACCTGCGGCTCTTCGTGGAACTGGCTGCCGATGCCGTGACCACAGTACTCGCGCACCACAGAGTAGTAGCTGGCCTCCGCGTGCTGCTGGATCACGTGGCCGATGTCGCCGAGATGTGCACCCGGGCGCACCACGTCGATCGCGCGGTACAGGCATTCCTGCGTGATTCGTACCAACCGTTCGGCATGGACTTCGTGGCGCCCCACGAGGAACATCACGCTGGTGTCACCGTAATAACCGTCTTTCATTACGGTGATGTCGATGTTGACGATGTCGCCGTGCTTGAGGATGCGCTTGTCGCTGGGAATGCCGTGGCATACGACCTGATTGACCGAAGTGCAGATCGACTTCGGGAAGCCGTGGTAGTTGAGAGGCGCCGGGACCGCCTGTTGCACGTTCACGATGAAATCGTGGCAGATACGGTCGAGTTCCCCGGTGCTGATGCCGGGCTGTACGTGCGGCGTGATCATTTCGATCACGTCTGCCGCAAGGCGTCCGGCGACGCGCATGCGTTCGATTTCGGCCGGATTCTTGATGAACCCCGGCGGCGGATTCGGCTGGCTCTTCATGATGGTTTCGGCTTCCGGAGCGCGTGGCACGGCAACTCACCGTCTGGCTATGGCTGCCATTGTAAACCAGGGCTCACGCACGGCATCGGCCCAATACCGGCAATAGTCGGAGCCGGACCAGCCGCGACTTCTGTTCGCGGTGGTGCTGTGGTATAAAGCCGCCCGCCCCGCGCTGGACCTGGTCCACGCATGGGGCGGGATGCTGCCGCGGCAGGTCCGACCATCCGGTCGGGCGCCGTACGAGTGGATCCGAACGACACACACGCATCGGCACATGCTCCGGGGTGCCCGACGCGGCGGGAATCGCTGCACAGGTCGGATCATGGGGTGCGTGGAGGCTCAACCCTGACAATGCAAGGTGCAATCATGACTCACGTTTCCATGAAGGAAATGCTGCAGGCCGGTGTTCACTTCGGACACCAGACCCGCTACTGGAATCCGAAGATGAAGCAATACATCTTCGGTGCCCGCAACAAGGTTCACATCATCAACCTCGAGCATACTGCCGTCGCGTTCAACGAATCGCTTGGCTTCGTGCGCCAGCTCGCCGGAAACAAGAACCGGCTGCTGTTCGTCGGCACCAAGCGCTCGGCGAGCAAGATCATCGAGGAAGAGGCGCAGCGCGCCGGCATGCCCTACGTCAGTCATCGCTGGCTCGGCGGCATGCTGACCAATTACAAGACGATTCGCGCTTCGATCAAGCGTCTGCGTGAACTCGAACAGCAGAGCCAGGACGGTACGTTCGCACGGCTGACGAAGAAGGAAGCGCTGATGCGCTCGCGCCAGATGGCCAAGCTCGAGCAGAGCATCGGTGGCATCAAGGACATGGGCGGACTGCCGGATGCGATGTTCGTCATCGACGTGGACCACGAACATATTGCGATCAGCGAAGCGCGCAAGCTCGGCATTCCGGTGATCGGCATCTGTGACACGAACAGCGATCCGGAAGGAATCGACTATCTGATTCCGGGCAACGACGACTCGATCCGTGCGATCAGGCTTTATGTATCGGCGATTGCCGATGCCTGCGTTGCCGGTCGCCAGGACGGCGGCGGTATCGGGTCGCGCGACGAGTTCGTCGAGGTTGGCGCCGAGACCCGGGACGCCTGATCCGGGTGCGCTGCCGGCTGGCCGGCAGCGAATCACTGGCGGCGGCTTCCATGCCGCCGCTTCTGCTTGCACAAACCGTTTGTTGGAGAGCACGGCAATGGCTGATATCACGGCGTCGATGGTCAAGGAACTGCGTGAGCGGACCGGCCTCGGCATGATGGAGTGCAAGAAGGCGCTGGTCGAAGCGGATGGCGACATCGAACGGGCGGTCGAGGAACTGCGCAAGTCGAGCGGCATGAAGGCGGCGAAGAAGGCCGGTCGTACCGCAGCCGACGGCGTGGTCTGTGCGCGCATCGCCGGGTCGGACTACGGCATGCTGCTCGAGGTGAACAGTGAGACCGACTTCGTTGCCCGTGACGACAACTTTCTCGGTTTTGTCGCCAAGGTCGCCGACACCGCGCTCGCTCAGCGCAGCACCGACGTCGGCACGCTGATGACCGGTGCGCTGGAGGCGGAGCGTGAAGCGCTGGTGCAGAAGATCGGTGAAAACATCACGGTTCGTCGTCTGCACGCGCTGGCGGCGCCGGGTGGCGTGGTCGGCAGCTATGTGCACAGCAACGGCAAGATCGGTGTGCTGGTCGCCCTGAAGGGCGGTTCGGCAGAAACCGCGCGCGACGTCGCCATGCACGTCGCGGCGATCAATCCGCAGTACGCGACACCGGCCGAGGTGCCGGCGGCGGTGATCGAGAAGGAGCGCGAGATCCTGGTCGCGCAAGCGGCTGACAGCGGCAAGCCGGCTGATATCGTTGCGAAGATGATCGAAGGCCGGGTGCGCAAGTTCCTCGCTGAAATCAGCCTGTCGGAGCAGCCCTTCGTGAAGGATCCGGAAATCACCGTCGGCAAGCTGCTGAAGCAGGCCGGTGCGGAACTGGGCGGATTCGTGCGCTTCGAGGTTGGCGAGGGTATCGAGAAGGAAGAAAAGGATTTCGCTGCCGAGGTGGCTGCCCAGTTGAAGGGTTGAGCGAATGGCCGCGCATGGGTGCTCTCCGTGCGCGGGAATCCTGCGCAGACGTGGCGTGCGGTTGCCTGTAGACTGACGCGCGTTTGCTGGCAAGTCAGGCGTCGCGCGATGCACAAGCCGAAGGACAAGAAGTACAAACGCATCCTGCTCAAGCTGAGCGGGGAGGCGTTGATGGGTAACGAGAGCCTGGGCATCGACCCGCGCATCCTCGACCGCATGGCACTCGAGATCGGCCAGTTGGTCGGTATCGGGGTCCAGGTCGGACTGGTCATCGGAGGCGGCAACCTGTTCCGCGGAGCCTCGCTGCACGCGGCGGGAATGGATCGGGTTACCGGTGACCACATGGGGATGCTGGCCACCGTGATGAACGCGCTGGCGATGCGTGACGCACTCGAGCGTTCGAATATTTCCTCGGCAATCATGTCAGCGATCCCGATGAGCGGGATCGTCGATCATTACGATCGTCGCAAGGCCATACGCCAGCTCGCGCAAGGCGATGTGGTGATCTTCGCTGCAGGCACCGGCAATCCGTTCTTTACCACGGATTCCTCGGCCTGCCTGCGCGGGATCGAGGTGAATGCCGAGCTGGTGCTGAAGGCGACCAAGGTCGATGGTGTCTATACCAGCGATCCGATGACCGACCCGGCTGCGGTTCGCTTCGACCGGCTGAGCTACGACGAGGTGCTCGATCGCAAGCTCGGCGTGATGGACCTGACCGCGATCTGCCTGTGCCGGGATCACCAGATGCCGGTGCGCGTGTTCGCGATGGACAAGCCGAACGCGCTATTGAGCATCGTGATGGGCGGAAATGAAGGCACCCTGATCGAATAGGAGTGGAGGAGTCAGCGTGATCAACGATCTCAGAAAGGATGCCGAAACACGCATGCGCAAGAGCGTCGAGCTGCTCGGCGCTGCGTTCAACAAGATCCGGACCGGCCGCGCGCATCCGAGCTTGCTCGACACCGTACGGGTGTCCTATTACGGTAACGAGGTACCGCTCAACCAGGTTGCCAACATCACCGTCGAGGATGCGCGCATGCTGGTGGTGACCCCGTGGGAAAAGAGCATGGTCCCGGATGTCGAGAAGGCGATCATGAAATCCGACCTCGGCCTCAATCCATCCACGGCGGGACAGGTGATCCGGTTGCCGATGCCGGCACTGACCGAGGAAACCCGCAAGGGTTACATCAAGCAGGCGCGCCAGGAGGCCGAACTGGCACGGGTTGCCGTGCGCAACGTGCGCAAGGACGTCAACTCGGATCTCAAGGATCTGCTGAAGGAAAAGGCGATTTCCGAAGACGAGGAGCGGCGTGCGCTCGACGAGGTGCAGAAGCTCACCGATCGTTTCGTCACCGAGATCGACCAGCACCTCGCGGCCAAGGAAAAGGACCTGATGGAAATCTGAGTGGGTGGCGCACGACACTCGCATGCAATCCGTGACGAAGTCCCCGGCTGAAGCCGCGCAGCGCGTACCGCAACACGTCGCCGTCATCATGGATGGCAACGGTCGCTGGGCGCGTGCTCGCGGCTTGCCTGCGCTGGCAGGTCATCGTGCGGGAGTCGAGGTGATACGCAAGCTGCTGCGGGCGTGCCGGGAGCATGGGATCAGCGTGCTCACGCTGTTCGCATTCAGCAGCGAGAACTGGCAGCGTCCGCCTGACGAGGTGCGCGGACTGATGGCGCTGTTCGCGCGCTATCTGCGACGCGAGGTGCGTGAACTCGATGCAAGCGGCATCCGGATACGTATCATCGGTGATCGCGAGCGCTTCGGTCCGCGGATCGGGCGCCTGATGGCCGAGGCGGAACAGCAGACGGTCGCCAATACGGCGTCCACTCTGGTCATCGCGGCGGATTACGGCGGACAGTGGGACATCGTGCAGGCTGCCCGCACCCTGGCGCGTGAGGCGGCCGTCGGGCGCCTGGACCCGGAGCGCATCGATGCCGCGGACGTGCAGGCTCGGCTGTGCCTGGGTGAGCTGCCGCCGCCCGACCTGTTGATCCGGACCGGTGGTGATCACCGCATCAGCAATTTCCTGCTCTGGCAGCTTGCCTATACGGAACTCTATTTCACGGAATGCTACTGGCCGGATTTCGACGTGAGCGAGTTCAGGCAGGCGCTGGGTGACTACGCGGCGCGCGAGCGGCGCTTCGGTGCCCGGCCGCAGGCGCCGCAGGTGGTGGCATGTTGAAACAGCGCATCGTGACGGGTCTGGTATTCGCCTCACTGGTGCTGGCCGTGGTGCTGTTCACCTCACCGCTGATCACGGCAACGCTGTTTGGCCTGCTGGTCCTGGGAGGGGCGTGGGAGTGGTCGGCGCTGGCCGGGTTCAGGTCCCTGGCAGCGCGCGCGGTGTGCGTCGTGCTGGTCGCAGCGACGATGGGGATCGGCGTGCGAGCACTGGGATCGGTTGCGGCTGCGGATGGCCGTGCACTGGTCGCAGTGATCGGGCCGGTGCTCGGCTTCTGGGCGCTTGCAGCGCTTGCAGTAAAAGCCTATCCGGCCGGTTCGGATGTCTGGGGTTCGCGCTGGTCGCTGCTGCTGGTCGGACTCGTCGTGCTGGTTCCACCCTGGCTCGCGCTGGTATTCCTGCGAGCGTTGCCGCAGGGCGAATACCTGTTGATCTACGTGATCGCGCTGATTGCATTCGCCGATATGGGTGCGTTCTTCGCGGGGCGCCGGATCGGAGGTCCGAAGTTGATGCCGCGCGTCAGCCCCGGCAAGACGTGGGCGGGGTTCGCTGGCGGGTTGTGCGCCAGCCTGCTGTTCGCGCTTGCGGTCGGGATCGGGCTTGGTTTGGCCGCAGCGCAGCTTGCTCTGTGGTGCGTACTGGCGGTGCTCACCGCGGTTGCAGCGGTGTTCGGCGACCTGCTCGAGAGCATGGTCAAGCGCCACGGCGGGCAGAAGGACAGCGGTTCGCTGCTGCCGGGACACGGCGGCTTGCTCGATCGGCTGGACAGCCTGAGTGCCGGATTGCCGGTGTTTGCGTTCGTGCTTGCGCGGACCGGGTTGGTGCCGTGAACGGAGACTGCCTGCGGGTTACGGTGCTGGGCTCCACCGGGTCGATCGGTGACAGCACGCTGGACGTGATCGCGCGCAATCCCGGGCGTTACCGCGTGTTCGCGCTCGGCTGCGGCCGTCGCTGGCAGGAATTGCTGGCGCAGTGCCGCGTGCACCTGCCACGTTACGCGGTGGTCGCGGATCCGGGAGCTGCGGCCAGGTTGCGTGCAGCGGTGCGCGCCGAAAACCTTGCTGTCGATGTGCTCGACGGCACCGCTGGTCTGGAGGCGGTTGCCGCACACCCGGATGTCGATGTCGTGATGGCGGCGATCGTCGGCGCAGCCGGTCTGATGCCGACGATCGCCGCCGCACGTGCAGGCAAGCGTGTGCTGCTGGCGAACAAGGAGGCGCTGGTGATGGCCGGGCGCTTCTTCATGGATGCGGTGGCTGCTGGTGGCGCCACGCTGTTGCCGATCGACAGCGAACACAATGCCATCTTCCAGTGCCTTCCTGGCGGCTATCGTGCTGGCGAGCGATCACCGCTGGTGCAACGCCTGCTGCTGACTGCCTCGGGGGGACCGTTTCGTTCGCTGGCTCCGGCTGCACTCGCGGGCGTGACTCCCGAGCAGGCGGTCGCGCATCCGAACTGGGTGATGGGACGCAAGATCTCGGTCGATTCGGCGACCATGATGAACAAGGGCCTGGAACTGATCGAGGCCTGCTGGCTGTTCGGGATGCCGGCCGAGCGGATCGAGGTGCTCATACACCCGCAGAGCGTGGTGCACTCGCTGGTCGAATTCGTCGACGGATCGGTGCTGGCCCAACTCGGCAATCCCGATATGCGCGTTCCGATCGCCTGTGGTCTGGCATGGCCCGAGCGGATTCCGTCGGGTGCGGCATCGCTCGACCTCGCGCGAGCCGCGGCACTGGCGTTCGAGCCTCCCGATTTCGAACGTTTCCCGTGCCTCGGGCTGGCGTTACAGGCAGCGCGTACCGGTGGCTCGGCTCCGGTGGTGCTGAACGCTGCAAACGAAATCGCCGTGCAGGAGTTTCTGGATGGGCGACTCGGTTTCACGCGTATCGCCGCCGTGATCGGTGGTGTGCTCGATCGGCTTGGCAGTGTCGAACCGGCATCGCTCGACGAGGTCAAAGCGATCGACGCAGAGGCACGGGCGTTCGCGTCGTGCCTGATCGGCGTCGAGAGGGGGGGCTGAAGAACGTGGAGTTGCTGCAGACGGTTGCGATCACCGTGCTGACTCTGGGCATCCTGGTGGCAGTGCATGAATATGGGCATTTCTTCGTCGCCCGAAGGGCAGGCGTGCGAGTGCTGCGCTTCTCGATCGGTTTTGGCCGTGCGTTGTGGCGGCGTACGGGGCGTGATGGAACCGAGTACGTACTTGCCGCGATACCGCTTGGCGGTTACGTCAAGATGCTCGACGAGCGCGAGGGCGCGGTAGCGGCGACGGAGCTGCACCGCAGTTTCAACCGCAAGCCGGTAGGAGCACGTTTCGCGATCGTTGCCGCTGGTCCGCTGGCGAATTTTCTGCTCGCCATCGTTGCGTTCTATGCACTCTACGTGAGCGGTGTGCCTGGACTCGCACCGGTGATCGGCGGAGTCACTCCGGGTTCGATCGCCGACGCTGCAGGCCTCGAACGTGGACAGGAGATCATCGCGGTCGACGGGGAGCCGACACCGACGCGGCAGGCGGTCGTGATGCGTTTGCTGAAGCGCCTCGGCGAAAGCGGGGAAATCCGTTTCTCGGTGCGTTACGGACAGGAGCAGTCTGCGTTGGTCTACGAATCGACGGCCAGGATCAGCGACTGGCTGGCCGGCAAGGACGACCCTGATCTGCTCGCTGGGCTGGGACTCTCGTTCTGGACGCCAGCGCTTGCAGCGCGCGTCGGCAACGTGCTGGCTGACAGTCCTGCCGCGCGTGCGGGGATGCGTGCCGGAGATCTGGTGGTCGCGGTAAACGGCGAACCGGTAGTCTCCTGGGATGCCTGGGTCACGACGGTGCGCGCCGGCGCAGGGCGTGAACTCGCGGTGGAACTCGACCGCGGGGGCGAACGCCTGCACGTGCAGGTGACGCCTGCCGCAGTGAAGGGGCCCGATGGTGCCACGATCGGGCAGGTGGGCGTCAGCGTGGCCGAGCAGCCATGGCCTGCAGAAATGTTGCGCACGGAACGCTATGGGGTGTTGGCGGCATGGCGGCCGGCGTTGGCACAGACCTGGTCATTGACGGCATTTACCGTCGATTCGGTGAAGAAGATGTTCGAGGGGATGATTTCCCCGAAAAACTTGAGCGGACCTATCACGATTGCTAAAGTGGCGACCGATTCGGCGCGCGCGGGCCTGGAGAGCTACATCGGCTTTCTCGCGCTGCTCAGCATCAGCCTCGGAGTGCTGAACCTGTTCCCCATTCCCGTGCTCGACGGTGGACATCTGGTCTATTACCTGATCGAGATGGTCAAGGGCAGTCCGGTATCGGAACGGGTGCAGATGCTGGGTTACCAGGTGGGTCTGGTGATCCTGGTAGGTGTGATGCTGCTGGCGCTGTACAACGATCTGAACCGGCTGGCTGCGAACTGATCCATATTCCGCACAAACCGGGCACTCATCCCGGCAAAGGACTCTCGGGCACTCCCAATGATGCGTCATCTCACGGTCATCTTCCTCTGGTTGGCATTGGCCGGCGCTGTCTGCGCGGAATCCTTTGTGATTTCCGACATTCGGGTCGAAGGCCTGCAGCGGATCTCTCCCGGCAGTGTGTTCAACGACATTCCGATCAAGGTGAACGACCGTGTCGACGATGCGGCGATAGCGGAGACCGCGCGCGCGCTGTTCCGCTCGGGCAATTTCGACGACGTGCAGATCGGGCGCGACGGTGACGTGCTGGTGATCACGCTGGTCGAGCGCCCGTCGATCAGCGAGATCAACATTGAAGGCAACAAGGCGATCAAGACCGAGGATCTGTTGAAAGGCCTCAAGGAGGCCGGGCTTGCAGTGGGGCAGGTGTTCCAGCGTGCCACGCTCGAGCAGATGCGGGTCGAGTTGCAGCGCCAGTACGTGAGCCAGGGTCGCTACGATGCACGTATCGAAACCGAGGTCGCGGAACAGGCCCGCAACCGGGTGGCCGTGAACATCGATATCAGCGAGGGCAGTGTCGCACGCATCAAGCACATCAACATCGTCGGCAACACGGTGTTCGAAGACGACGAACTCGTGAATCTGTTCGAACTGAAGACCACCGGCTGGTTTTCGTGGCTGAGTGGCAACGACAAGTACTCGCGCGAGAAGCTGAACGGCGATCTGGAGAAACTCAGTTCGTACTACCTCGATCGCGGCTACATCCGCTTCAATATCGATTCCATGCAGGTGGCGATCACTCCGGATCGCAGCGCGGTATACCTCACGGTCAATATCACCGAAGGCGACAAGTACAAGGTCAGCAAGGTCGACGTGTCCGGCGACATCGTGATTCCGGAAAAGGAGGTGCGTGGGCTGTTGCTGATGCAGGAGGGACAGGACTTTTCGCAGGTCCAGGTGACGAACACCGAGGAGATGATCACGAAGCGGCTCGGGGTCGAGGGCTATACCTTTGCGAAGGTCAACGGTATCCCCGAAATCGACGACACGGACCATACGGTGGCAATGAAGTTCTTCGTCGACCCCGGCAAGCGCACCTACGTGCGCCGCATCGAATTCCGCGGCAACACCAAGAGCGTGGATGAGGTGTTGCGGCGCGAGATGCGCCAGATGGAGTCGGCACCGGCGTCTTCGGCGCTGATCGAACAGTCGCGGGTGCGCCTGGAGCGGCTCGGCTTCTTCAAGGAGGTCAAGACCGAAAATGTCGCGGTACCGGGTACCGACGACATGATCGACGTGCAGTACACGGTCGAGGAGCAGTCTTCCGGCAGCATCGGTGCAAGCATCGGCTACGCGCAGGACGCCGGCCTGATCCTGGGTGCGAACCTGCAGCAGAACAACTTTCTCGGTACCGGCAAGCAGGTGGGGATCGGGCTGAACTCCAGCAAGTACCAGGATCTGTACAGCTTCAGCTACGTGAACCCGTACTACACCGAGGACGGCGTCAGTCGTGGTTTTTCGGTGTTCTACCGCGCTACCGATCTCGAGGAAATCAATATTGCGAGCTATACCACCGATACCATCGGTGCGACGGTGAGCTTCGGCTACCCGATCAGCGAAACGCAGCGACTGGGGTTGAGTTTCGGTATCAGCCGAACCGATATCGGTGCGGGCATTGGCGCGGTGCAGGAAATTTCCGGTAGTCCGCGCCCGATCAAGGATACGATCGGCTACATCAGCCAGAGCGATCTCAACGATGGTGTGGGGGGCAACGGATGGTTCGATCCCGCGGTGATCCGTTCGCCGGTTCCCGGTGATGTGTTCCAGGCAGGGATTCCGAAGGGTTTCCTCGATCTACATGGAGATCGTTTCGACAACTACACGATGACCGGCAGTTGGTCGCAGTCGACACTGAACCGTGGCCAGCTCGCGACGCGCGGCTATTCGCAGAACCTATCGTTACAGGTTGCCGGTCCGGGAAGCGATCTCACCTACTGGAAGTTGATGTACAGCGGTCAGGTGTTCATTCCGGTGTGGCGGGATTTCACCTTGCGCCTGCGCACCGATATCGGTTACGGCGACGGCTGGGGCGATACGAAGGGGCTGCCGTTCTACGAGAATTTCTTCTCCGGAGGCTTCCGTTCGGTACGCGGCTTCAAGAGCAACACGCTCGGCCCGCAGAGCACGCCTGCGCTGCGCTACACGATCCTGAACATCCCGGAGTACGACAGCGAGGGGAACATCGTCGATTTCCAGCGCAACTACGTCTATGTGACCTGCGCACGCGATAGCGACACGAACCCGGCGCACACAAAGTGCGGCCCCGAAGGGGAAAAGGTTCTCTACAGCCCGCTCGGCTACGACGACCGGTACAACTCCTTCGGTGGTAACGTGCTGATCGAGGGTGGCATGGAAGTGCTGTTCCCGTTGCCGTTCATCAAGGATCAGCGTTCGGTGCGCTCCGGCGTATTCGTCGATTTCGGTAATGTTTTTGATACCAATTGCGCTGTCACGCAAGTAATATGCTCCGACCTTGATTTCGGCGAGCTGCGCTATTCGGTGGGTTTCGGGGTGACGTGGATAACAGGCTTCGGCCCGATAACCTTCAGCCTCGCAAAGCCGCTCAACGAAGAGCGCTGGGACAGGACCGAGATATTCCAGTTCTCGCTCGGTCAGGGTTTTTGACGAATTGGCCCCCGATTACCTGAATCTTTGGAGTTCCGACGTGATGCGTCTTGGCCGTGTTGCAGCGATTGCCTGTCTGATTACCCTGGTCCCCGGTCTCGCTCTGGCAGAGGGCAAGGTTGCGGTGTTGAACCTCGAGAAGGCGATCTTCGAAACCAACGAGGCACAGAAGCAGCTTGAAGCACTGCGCCAGACGCCGGACTTCCAGAGCAACAAGAAGGAATACGATCGCCTCAAAAAGCAGTACGAGGATCTCGCGCAGCAGTTCAACAAGAACCGCGAGGTGATGAGCGCGGAGCAGGAGGCGGAGCAGGCGCGCAAGCTGAAGGACGTGGAAACCGATTTCGAGTTCGTCGCGAAGAAGCTGCAGCAGGCACAGGCCACGGTCGCCCAGCGGGTGATGCGTGAACTCGGGCCGCGTGCCAACACGGTGGTCATGGACCTGATCAAGGCGGAAGGCATTGGCCTGCTGCTGAACGCGCAGGCCGCGTTGTACGCAGAGCCGGGGTTCGTACTCGATGCAAAGGTGACCGACAAGCTGAACCAGGGCGGCAAGTGAGCGCACGCGGAGCCGGTCTGGCGAACGAAGTCGAAGTCGCGGCGAAGCGCACCTGATGCTGTCGCGGGAAGTCACGCCACAGGGGCTCCCCGATGGAATACCAGCTCGGTGAACTCGCTGCCCTCGTCGGCGCACGGTTGCGGGGAGACCCGGCACGCCTGATCCGTGGCGTCGGTGACATCGAGCATGCTTGCCCGGATCAGCTCGCATTCCTCGCTTCATCGGCGTACCGCCGTCACCTCGCGGCCACCCGCGCGGGTGCGGTCGTACTGACCCCTGCGATCGCGAGTGATTGTCCGACCGACTGTCTGCTGGTCGATGACCCCTATCGCGCCTTCGCGACGCTGTCGCAACTGTTCCTCGAGCTGACACGCCCAGAACCCGGTGTACATGCATCGGCGGTGATTGCATCCGATGCACGGGTGCACCCATCGGCGAGCATTGGCGCGCATTGTTCGATCGAGGCAGGCGCCGAGATCGGCGAATGCAGCGTCGTGAGTCCGGGCTGCCGGATCGGTGCGGGCAGCCGGGTCGGTCGCGATTGTCGCTTGTGGGCGAACGTCGTGCTGTACCATGGCGTGCGTCTGGGCGACCGTGTCACGGTACACGCCGGTGCAGTGCTCGGTGCGGACGGGTTCGGTTTCGCACCCGGATCGGCCGGCTGGGAAAAGATCGCGCAACTGGGTGGAGTCGAGATCGGTGACGACGTCGAGATCGGTGCCGGCACGACGATAGACCGCGGTACGCTCGGTGATACCGTGGTCGAGAGTGGCGTCAAGATAGACAACCAGGTGCAGATTGCGCACAACGCACGTGTCGGTGCTCATACGGCGATTGCCGGCTGTGCCGGAATCGCAGGCAGCGTGCGGATCGGGAAGCGTTGCCGGATCGGCGGGGGCGCCGGACTGGTCGGGCATATCGAAGTGACGGACGGGGTGACGATAACCCCGATGAGTCTGGTGACGCGCTCGATCGAGGAGCCGGGTGTTTATACTTCCGGCACCGTGCTGCAGACCTTGCAGCGCTGGAAGCGTTCGGCGCTTCGCTTCGGCGAGCTGGACGAAATGAACCGTCGCCTGCGACGTGTGGAGCGGTTGCTCGCGCGCAGTGCATCGGGCGACCAGGAAACGGAGGATCCGGCGGGATGCTGATGGACATCAACGAGATTCGTGAATACCTGCCGCATCGCTACCCGTTCTTGCTGGTCGACCGCGTGATCGCGCTCGAACCGGGGCATTCGATCGTCGCCTACAAGAACGTGACCGGCAATGAAGGCTTTTTTCAGGGACACTTTCCGGATCTGCCGGTGATGCCCGGGGTGCTGATCATCGAGGCCATGGCCCAGGCTGCCGGCATTCTTGGTTTCCGCACGATGAACAAGAAGCCTGCGGACGGATCGATCTACTATTTCGTCGGAGCGGACGATCTGCGCTTCAAGCGGCCGGTGGTTCCGGGCGACAGGCTGCAACTCGAGGCTTCGATCGTGACCGAGAAGCGCGGTATCTGGAAGTTTGCGTGCCGCTCTACCGTCGATGGCCAGATGGCCTGTGAAGCAACGATTCTCTGCGCGGATCGCAAGCGGTGATCGACGCTCGGTCCGATATCGACCCGCAGGCGCGCATCGCATCCGATGTGCGTATCGGGCCGTTCTGTGTGATCGGTCCCGACGTCGAGATCGGACCGGGTACGGTCATTGCGTCGCACGTGGTCATCAAGGGGCCGACGCGCATCGGTGCCGACAATCGCATCTTCCAGTTCGCATCGGTGGGCGAGGACAGCGCGGACCAGAAGTACCGGGGCGAACCGACCCGGCTGGAGATCGGTGATCGCAACATCATCCGCGAAGGTGTGACGATCCATCGTGGCACGGTCCAGGACCGTGCGATGACCACGATCGGCAACGACAACCTGCTGATGGCCTACGCGCACGTCGGTCACGACAGTGTGATCGGCAATCACGCGATCCTCGTCAACAATGCCGCGATTGCCGGACATGTCGTCGTCGGTGACTGGGCGATCCTGGGAGGCTACGCACTGGTGCACCAGCGGGTGCACATCGGCGCGCACAGTTTCGCCGCGATGGGCAGTGCGATCGGCAAGGACGTGCCGGCATTCGTGCTGGTCTCCGGCAGCCCGGCACGCGCGAAGGGCATCAACCACGAAGGGCTGCGACGCCGTGGTTTCTCTGCGCAGGCGATTGCCGCGCTGCGTACTGCCTATCGCACCGTGTATCGGCAGAAACTTACCGTAGACGAAGCGTTACGCACGATCAGTGATCTGGCCGCAGAGCACGAGGCGGTACGTGTGTTCGCCGAATCGATTGCGGTCGCCACGCGGGGAATCGCCCGCTGAGCGGTGCACACGGGATGGCCCCCGGCAGTTCACTGCAACTCGGCATGGTCGCCGGCGAACATTCGGGAGACATGCTCGGCGCCGATCTGCTGGCAGCCCTGCGGGCGCGTGTCCCGGTGCTGGATGTTCGCGGTGTCGGTGGCGAACGCATGCACCGGCAGGGGATGCGGATTCTTGCGCCTGCGGAACGGCTCGCCGTGATGGGGCTCGTCGAACCGTTGCGGCGCCTGCCTGAGCTGCTGCGTCTGCGTGCCATGCTGGCACACGATTTCCTGCGTGATCGGCCGGCGGCATTCGTCGGTATCGATGCGCCGGATTTCAATCTCGGTCTCGAACGGCGTCTGCGTGAACGCGGGATCCCGGTGGCCCAGTACGTGAGTCCGTCGGTCTGGGCGTGGCGCAGTGGTCGCATCGCGACGATCCGACGCAGTGTCGATCTGATGCTGACGCTGTTCCCGTTCGAGCAGAAGCTGTACGCGGAGAACGGCGTCGATGCGTGTTACGTCGGGCATCCGCTGGCCGATCGTATCGCTCCGGTTCCCGATCGCGCAGCGGCGCGTGTGCGTCTTGGGCTCGATGCGGCGCGTCCGCTGATCGCGGTGCTGCCCGGGTCACGGGGTGGTGAACTGGCGCGCCTCGCGCCGCCGTTCCTGGCCGCCTGCGACATCTGTCTGCGTGAGGTGCCGGATCTGCAGTTCCTGCTGCCGGCGGTGGACGAGCGTGCACGCAAGGTGCTTGGCGAACTGCTGAAGAATCGGCCCTCGGCGCCGGCGTTCCACTTGCTCGAAGGGAATTCGCACAGCGCGCTGGAGGCGGCCGATGTGGTGCTGGTTGCCTGTGGCACCGCAACGCTGGAGGCGATGCTGTTCAAGCGACCCATGGTCACGGCGTACCGCATGGCCAGTATCTCGCACGCGCTGATTTCACGCATGTTGCACACGCGCTGGGTCGCGTTGCCCAATATTCTCGCTGGCGATGCGCTGGTGCCGGAGTTGTTGCAGGACGAAGTGCAGCCGCAGGCTCTCGCGCGCGAATTGTTGCGCCTGCTGCGTGACGATGCGCTGCGCGCTGCACTGGTTGCGCGTTTCGACGCATTGCACGCCGAACTGCGCTGTGGCGCTGCCGAACGTGCGGCAGAGGCGGTGCTCGGGCTGGCGCGTCGCGGGAGCGCACGGTGATCGACTGGGAGGGACTGCTGGCCAGCGGTGTGCGCGTGGCCGGTGTCGATGAGGCGGGTCGCGGACCGCTCGCCGGCGACGTGTTCGCGGCTGCGGTGATTCTGGCGCCGGAGCGCTCGATTACCGGTCTGCGTGATTCGAAGAAACTCGGTGCGGCGCGTCGCGAAGCGTTGGCCGAGACCGTTTGCACGAGCGCTCTGGCATGGTCGGTAGCGCGTGCCAGCGTGGCCGAGATCGATACACTGAACATACTGCAGGCCAGCCTGCTTGCGATGCACCGTGCGGTGCAGGGATTGAGCGCGACACCGGAGGTCGTGCTGGTCGACGGCAACCGTCTGCCGGACTGGCCATGGCACAGCGCCGCGCTGGTCGGCGGTGACGATCTGGTGCCTGCGATCAGCGCCGCGTCGGTGCTGGCGAAGGTCGCACGCGACGAGGAGATGCGCAGGCTCCACGCATGCTATCCCGATTACGGTTTCGCCTCCCACAAGGGCTATCCGACTGCCGCCCACCTTGCAGCGCTGCAGCGCTTCGGGCCGAGTCCGATCCACCGGCTGTCCTTTGCGCCGGTGCGTGCGGCCGCGGCACAATATGCGGGCGAATCCCGCTGAGGCACCCATGAGCAGCACATTTGTCCATCTCCGGTTGCATTCGGAGTATTCGCTGGTCGACGGCATGGTGCGGGTCGAGGAACTGGCCGCCCGCGCTGCCGCACTTGGCATGCCGGCGGTCGCTCTGACCGACCAGGACAATCTGTTCGCGTTGATCAAGTTCTACAAGGCGATGCAGTCGGCGGGGTTGAAGCCCATCGTCGGCTGCGACGTGCGCGTGGAGCACGAAGGCCAGGCGTGTGCCCTGACGTTGCTCGTGTGTTCGCAGGAGGGTTATCGCAATCTGATCCGACTCGTCTCCCGCGGCTGGCTCGAGGGGCAGCATCTCGAGCGTCCGCTGTTTCCGCGCGAGTGGATAGCGGAATGTGCCAGCGGGCTCATCGCGCTGTCCGGTGGTCACGACGGCGATATCGGCCAGGCGTTGCTCGGGGGCCGCACGGAACAGGCTGCGCAACTGCTCCAGTCGTGGATGAATGCCTTTCCGGATCGCTTCTACATCGAGCTGAGTCGTGCCGGGCGTGCGCGCGAGGAGGAGTACCTGCATCTCGCGGTCGATCTCGCGACACGCCACGGCTGCCCGGTGGTGGCAACCAACGACGTGCGTTTTCTCGAGCGTGACGACTACGAGGCACACGAGGCGCGGGTGTGCATCCAGGAGAGCCGCACGCTCGATGACCCGCGACGGCCACGCAACTACAGTCCCTGCCAGTACCTGCGCAGCGTGCAGGAGATGGCCGAGCTGTTCGAGGATATCCCCGAAGCGCTGGCGAACAGCGTCGAGATCGCGCGTCGCTGCAACCTGCGACTCGACCTGGGCAAGGTGTACCTGCCGGACTACCCGGTGCCCGCAGGGATGGAAATCGCGGATTTCCTGAGCCGAACGGCACACGAGGGGCTCACGGTGCGGCTGGAACGCATCGAAGACGGCCCTGCGCACGAGCAGCGTTATCGGGAGCGGCTCGACTTCGAGCTGCAGACGATCGGTGCGATGGGTTTTGCGGGCTACTTCCTGATCGTGATGGACTTCATCCGCTGGGCGAAGGGTAACGGTGTGCCGGTCGGTCCGGGGCGAGGATCCGGGGCAGGTTCGCTGGTTGCCTACGCACTCGGGATCACCGACATCGATCCACTCCCCTACAACCTGCTGTTCGAACGCTTCCTGAATCCCGAGCGGGTGTCGATGCCGGATTTCGATATCGACTTCTGCATGGAAGGGCGTGACCGGGTCATCGCGTACGTTGCGCAGCGCTACGGGCGTGACGCGGTGTCGCAGATCATCACCTTCGGCACGATGGCTGCCAAGGCGGTGGTGCGTGACGTTGCGCGTGTGCAGGGCAAGTCCTACGGGCTCGCCGACCGACTGTCGAAGATGATTCCGTTCGAGGTCGGGATGACGCTCGGCAAGGCGATGGAGCAGGAATCGTCCTTGCGCGACTTCGTGGCCCAGAACGAGGAAGCGGCCGAGATCATGGACATGGCGTTCAAGCTCGAGGGGCTTACGCGCAACGTCGGCAAGCACGCTGGCGGTGTGGTGATCGCGCCGACCAGACTCACCGATTTCGTGCCGCTCTATGCCGACGATGCGGGCGGCGGTCCGGTGGCGCAGTTCGACAAGAGTGACGTCGAGAAGGTCGGACTGGTGAAGTTCGACTTCCTCGGCCTGCGTACGCTGACGATCATCGACTGGACGCTGGCGATGGTGAATCGCAAGCGCACGGCATCCGGCCAGGAGGCAATCGACATCGAACGGCTGCCGCTCGATGACCCTGGGGTCTACGCACTGCTGGCACGTGCCGAGACCACGGCCATTTTCCAGCTCGAATCGCGCGGGATGAAGGAGTTGATCAAGGGGCTGAAACCGAGCTGTTTCGAGGACATCGTGGCGCTGGTGGCACTCTACCGCCCGGGGCCGCTGGAGTCGGGGATGGTCGGTGACTTCATCGATCGCAAGCACGGTCGGGCCGCCGTGCGCTACCCGCACCCCTTGCTCGAACCGATCCTGGGAAACACCTATGGCGTGATCCTGTATCAGGAGCAGGTGATGCAGATCGCGCAGGTGCTGGCCGGCTACACGCTGGGTGGGGCCGACCTGCTGCGCCGCGCGATGGGCAAGAAGGACGCCGACGCGATGGCAGAGCAGCGTGCGATCTTCCTCGCCGGTGCAGAGCGCAATGGCATTGCTGCCGATGTGGCTGCCCCGATTTTCGACCTGATGGAAAAATTCGGCGGCTATGGTTTCAACAAGTCGCACTCGGCGGCATACGCGCTGGTTTCCTACCAGACCGCGTGGCTGAAGCACCATTATCCGGCGGAGTTCATGGCAGCGGTGCTGTCGTCGGAGATGCACAACACCAACAAGATCGTCGTGTTCGTCGAGGAGTGCAGGCGCATGCGTCTGCCGCTGGTGCTGCCCGACGTGAACGCCAGTGAATATCGATTCACCGTCGGGGCACGCGGGGAGGTCGTCTATGGACTCGGCGCGATCAAGGGTATCGGCGAAGCTCCGGTGGAAAGCATCGTCGCCGCGCGAAGCGGCGGTGGCGCGTTCCGGGATCTGTTCGAGTTCTGCCGGCGTATCGATGCCCGCAAGGTAAACAAGCGCGTGCTCGAAGCGCTGATCCGCTCCGGTGCGATGGACGGGCTCGAGGGCGAGAGGCCGGTCCTGATGGCGGCGATGAACGATGCGATCAAGGCTGCCGAACAGCAGGCACATGCGGCCGATATCGGCCTGCTCGACATGTTTGCCGAATCGACGCCTGGTGCTGGCAGTGAGGTCGATGTCTATGCCGGCTTTCGTCGCGCGCGGGCGTGGAGTGCTCGCGAACGGCTGCGAGGCGAGAAGGAGACGCTCGGGCTCTATGTCACCGGTCATCCGATAGACGATCACGAAGCGGAGCTGGCTCAGTTTGTGCGCACCCGCATCGCGCAGCTTCGTCCGGACCAGGAGCCGCAGCGTGTCGCCGGCCTGGTCGTCGGCATGCACACGAAGAAGAGTCGGCGCGGCGATGACATCGCGTTCGTGCAGCTCGACGATCGCACGGCACGCATCGATGTCGCCCTGTTTGGCGAGTGCTACGCCGGTTGTCGCGAACACGTGATCAAGGACACCATCCTGGTCGTCGAAGGGGTGGTCGGCATCGACGACGTCTCCGGCGAGTTGCGCCTGCGTGCGAGCGCCGCATACACGCTGGCCGGGGCGCGGCGGCGCTTTGCACGCGAGCTGGTACTGCAGCTCGACGCGGCGGATTTCGTCGGCGGTTTTCCCCAGGTGCTGGAGCATCTGCTCGGTGGCGGGCGAGCGTCTGATGGCTGTGCGGTGCGGGTCGTGTATACCGCGCCGGCCGCCCGGGCGGAACTCAGTCTGGGCTCGCAGTGGCGGGTGGTGCCGGAAGACGAGACGCTCGCACGTCTGCGTGAACGCTTCGGCGCAGGACGGGTGCAAGTGCGCTACGCGTGAACAGGCCGGGAGCACACACGAGCCGGATTCACGCATGGCACTTTCGCGGTTGCCTTGTTAAGCTTGACCTCCCTTTGATGCCCCGCGGGATCCGACTCTCCCGATGAATCCGAACTATCTGGACTTCGAACAGCCGATTGCCGAGCTAGAGGCAAAAATCGAGGAGTTGCGCCTGGTCGGCAACGACAACCAGATCAATATCGGAGATGAAATCGAAAAGCTTCGCCTGAAGAGCGACCGACTCACCGAGAAGATCTACGCGGACCTGACGCCGTGGCAGGTCGTGAAGGTCGCACGTCATCCGCGCCGTCCGTATACGCTCGACTATATCGAGCGTGTGTTCACGGATTTCGACGAATTGCACGGTGATCGCAAGTTCGCCGACGACAACGCGATCGTTGCCGGTCTGGCACGCCTTGACGAGATGCCGGTGATGGTGATCGGCCAGGAGAAGGGCCGCAGCGTGAACGACAAGGTTCGACGCAACTTCGGCATGCCGAAGCCGGAGGGCTATCGCAAGGCGCTGCGGCTGATGGAACTCGCCGAACGTTTCGGCCTGCCGGTGATCACGTTGATCGATACTCCCGGTGCGTATCCGGGAATCGATTCGGAAGAGCGCGGCATCAGCGAGGCGATCGCGCAGAATCTGGCGGTGATGTCGCGACTGCGTACGCCGATCGTCTGCGTCGTGGTCGGCGAGGGCAGCTCGGGCGGTGCACTCGGGATCGGTGTCGGCGATCATCTCGTGATGCTGCAGTACTCGACCTATTTCGTGATCTCGCCAGAAGGCTGTGCAAACATCATCTGGAAGACTTCGGAGAAGGCACCGGAGGCGGCAGAGGCGATGGGCCTGACCTCGGGCGTGCTGCAGGAGCTTGGCATCGTCGACGCCACGATCCCCGAGCCGCTCGGCGGCGCGCATCGCGACGTCGACACGATGGCCCAGCGCGTGCGCGAGCATCTCGTTGCCGAGGTGGGGCGCCTGCGCGGGATTCCGCTCGATGAGCTCCTGGAGACACGATTCCGGCGTCTGATGTCCTACGGTAGCCGCTGAACGCGCAGCGGCATGATGGAGCCCGCCACGCTCCTGTCGTTGCTGAACGAACATCCGGCAGCGCGGCGCTGGGTGGTGGCGTACAGCGGCGGACTCGATTCCAGCGTGCTGCTCGATCTCTGCGTACGGCTGCGCAGGATCGAGCAACGCGTGCCGCCGGTGGTGGCCCTGCATGTCGATCACGGCGTCCAGCCCGCCGCCGATGCCTGGAGCCGGCACTGCGCCGGTGTGTGCGCGGAATCCGGCGTTCCTTTCTTCCTGCGACATGTGGATCTGCCACGCAACCCGGATGCAACGGTTTCCGAGGAGGCGCTGCGCGCTGCGCGCTATCGCGAATTCGAAGCGTTCTGCCTGCCCGGCGATCTGCTGCTGCTTGCACATCACCGGGACGACCAGGTCGAGACCGTGCTGTTGCGTCTGCTGCGCGGTGCGGGTGTGGCGGGGTTGGCTGCAATGCCGCGTGAACGCGGCTGTGGCCACGCGCGCCTGTGTCGTCCGCTGCTCGATGTGCCGCGCGAGGAGTTGCAGCGTCATGCGCTCGCCGAAAGCCTGACGTGGATCGACGATCCCAGCAACGCAAGCGATGTTCACGACCGCAATTTTCTGCGCCTGCGTGTGCTGCCGTTGCTGTTGAAGCGCTTTCCGGGTGCTGCCGCCGCCATCGCACGAGCGGCGCACAACCTTGCCCAGGCGGCCGACATCTGTGCCGAACGCACGGGTGAGGATCTGTCGGCCTGCAGCGGCACGGATCGCTTCGGGCAGCCGTATCTGGGGCTCGACCGCTGGCGTCGGCTCACGGCAGCGCGTGGCGATGCGTTGCTGCGGGCGTGGGTGACGATGCACACGGCGGCGACTCTGGACACCCGGGCGCTGCGGACGCTGCGCGTCGAGGTGATCGCTGCGCGTGCCGATGCCCAGCCCGTGCTGGTGCTCGGGGGCGTGGCGATTCGGCGCTACCGCGAACGCATCTACGCGACGGCGGCCGATGAGGAGTTGCCGCAGACGGATGTGGTGCTGGAGCCGGGCGACGTGGTGACGATTCCCGGGTGCGGGCGGGTGGAACTGCAGACGCTCGATCGGGCGAGTACGGGTGGTGGTGTGCGTGCGGGACACGACTACCGGATCGGTTTCGGTTCTTCGGCGCTGCGTTGCCGTCCCGCGGGGCGACCCGGCAAGACGCTGGGGCAGCTCGCACAGGAATACGGTGTGCCACCCTGGTTGCGGGCGCGGCTGCCATTGCTGTTCGTCGATGGCGAGCTGGCGGCGGTCGCGGATCTCTGCGTATGCGAGGGTTTCGTGGTCCCTGCAGGGAACGGTGCAGTCAGGCTGCGCTGGGTGCCGCCCGCGTGCTGTCGAGCCTGATCACCACGCCAGCAGTTCGAGCGTCTTGACGATTTCCGGGCGCAGCGTGAGCGTCGTCTCGGGCGTTACCGAACCAATCACGATTTCCTCGTTGAACAGCAGCGTGATGCCGGGATACTGATCCTTGCGCCGCTGGCCCGGCAGATACGCCAGCTCGTCGCAGATGCGACGCGCGATTTCGGCGTAATCCTCGAAGGCCGCTTCGGGCGAGGCATAGTCACCGACGCGGGCGATTGCGCGCACGCTGATCCGGTATCCCGGCGACTTGCCGTGAATCACGAGCATCATTTTCTGAGCGCGCGAGAGTTTGGATTCGATCGCCAGGATCGCGTCCGCGATCTCGCGTGATGACGGCTTCCTGCGACCGCGCTGACGGCGCTTTTCTGCCTGGATGTCATCGACGATCGAGCGCAGCTTCTGCATGATCTCGTCGAGGTCGGTCCCATCGCAGTCCACCACGCGCTGCTTGTTCTTCCAGGCGCGTCCACGGTATTCGTCGTCCCAGTAGCGGGCGATCAGGTCGTAGTTGCAGTAGTCGTCCTTGAGAATGCGCTTGTCGGACTCGATCTCGATACGTGGCAACGGTGGCATCCGGGACCTCGGTTAGCGGACTTCACTGCCGCAGCAACGGAGATGGACGCAGCCCGTGGCTGCTGGCTCCGGAACGCGGGGCGCGGCATTCTTCCCATGCGGAAATTCAAATGTCAAGGCCGATTCGGCGGATCTGCCGGGAAGGTGCCCGGCGGCTGCCAAGGCGCGTCCATCGACCTTGCTGGAGTGGGAGTGTTTGCGGATAATGCCGCGCTCGCCCGGACGGCCAACACGTGTCAATGGCAGCCCCGGTCGGTGCTCTCGCAACGCTGGATGAGGAACCCCGCCAGGCCCGGAAGGGAGCAACGGTACTCGTCGACGCGTGTGCCGGGGTGTCGCTGGCCGGGGCTGCCACCCTTCCCGGAACGGGTGGTTATAATCCCGTTCGCCCACGCCATCCGGAAACGTTCAGTTCGCATGTCATATCAGGTACTCGCGCGACGCTGGCGCCCGCAGACCTTCGCCCAGATGGTCGGACAGGAGCATGTGCTGCGCGCACTGGTCAACGCGCTCGAGCGCCAGCGGCTGCACCATGCCTACCTGCTGACCGGAACGCGCGGTGTCGGCAAGACCACGCTGGCACGACTGATTGCCAAGTGCCTGAACTGCGAGCAGGGGGTATCGGCCACACCGTGTGGCGAGTGCGCGGCGTGTCGCGAGATTGCCGAAGGGCGCTTCGTCGACCTTCTCGAAGTCGATGCCGCGTCGCGTACCAAGGTCGAGGATACGCGCGACCTGCTCGAGAACGTGCAGTACGCACCGGCACGTGGACGCTTCAAGGTCTACCTGATCGACGAAGTGCACATGCTGTCCACACATTCCTTCAACGCGCTGCTGAAGACGCTGGAGGAACCGCCGCCGCACGTGAAATTCCTGCTGGCAACCACGGATCCGCAGCGGTTGCCCGCGACCGTGTTGTCGCGCTGTCTGCAGTTCCATCTGAAGAACCTCGCTCCGGAGCAGATCGCCGGGCATCTTGCGCACGTGCTGGACGAGGAAGGCATCGCGTTCGAGGACGAGGCGTTGCGGGAGATCGCAGCGGCGGCCGAAGGCAGCATGCGCGATGCGTTGAGCCTCACCGATCAGGCAATCGCGCACTGCGCCGGACGGATCGAGACGGTGGCCGTGACCGAAATGCTCGGCTACGTCGATCGCGAGATGCTGCGCACACTGGTCGATGCACTGCTGCGCGCGGATGCTGCAGCGGTGCTCGATGCGATCGCGGCGATGGCGACGCACGGGACGGATTTCGAGCGTGCGCTGGCCGATCTGCTTGCGCTGCTGCACCGCATTGCACTGGTGCAGACGGTGCCGGCAACGCTTGCCACGCTGCACACCGGGCGCGAACAGATGGCCGACTGGGCGCAACGTGCGAGTGCTGCCGACGTGCAGCTCTATTACCAGATTGGCCTGGCTGGCCGGCGCGACCTGCCGCAGGCACCCGATGCGCGCAGTGGCTTCGAGATGGCGTTGCTGCGCATGCTCGCCTTCCGGCCGCTGCGTGCGGGTGATGGGCGTGCGATTCCAGTGCCGGGCACGGGGGATGCGGCCGCTCGCGTGCAGTCGGCCGTGCGGGAGGCGGTCGACCCCGGAAAAAAGCCTGAACCGGAGGCCGATGTGGCCTCCGGCGCGGATCAGCCGGCCGGCAGCGATCGTGCGGGCGCTGGTGCGGATCAGCCGGCCGAGGTCATTGCGCCGCTTGCGCGCCTGTGCGACGTCGACGCGTCGAATTGGCACCGGGTGCTCGAGGAAAGCGGGCTGTCTGGTATGGCGCGTTCCGTGGCCGGGCACTGTGTGCCTGAGGCGGTCGAGGGGTCCACGCTGAGACTGGTGTTGCAGTACGGACAGGAAATCCTGCACCAGCCGCAGCTCGACCAGCGTATCGCAGCAGCGCTCGGCGCACGCTTCGGCGAGCCGGTGACGGTCAGCCTGCGGGTGGCGGAGACCGAGGCGGAAACACCGGCAGAGCGTGCGGCGCGGCTCGCCGCGCTGCGTCAGCGCGAGGCGGAGGCAGTCATCGAGACAGACGCCAATGTGCGGCTGCTGCTCGAACACTTCTCCGCGCGTTTGCATCGTGAATCGATCACCGCGTACACGGTCGCGGCAGATGGAGGTGAACACCGATGAAAGGGTTGCAGGAACTGATGGCGCAGGCGCAGCAGTTGCAGGAGCAGATGCGCAGCGCACAGGAGGACATCGCTCGCCAGGAAGTGCAGGGCGAGTCCGGTGGCGGACTGGTTCGCGTCACGATGACCGGACGCTACGATGTGCGTCGCATGCACCTGGAACCCTCACTGCTCGCCGAGGAGCGCGAAGTGATCGAAGATCTGGTCGCGGCCGCGGTGAACGATGCGGTGCGCCGCGTCGAAGCCCTGCAACGCGAACGGCTGGCCGGTGCGGCCGGCGGGCTGACGCTTCCCGACGGCTTCAAGTTGCCGTTCTGAGCTGCGGGAATACGAGGCGATGCGATTCGGTCCGCTGATCGACCAGCTCATGGAGGCGTTCCGGTGCCTGCCCGGCGTGGGGCCGCGCTCTGCCCAGCGCATGACCCTGCATCTGCTCGAGCGCGACCGTGCCGGTGGCGAACACCTGGCGCAGGTTCTGATGCGAGCGCTCGCGTGCGTCGGTCGCTGTGAACGTTGCCGCAATCTGAGCGAAACCGCACGGTGTCCGATCTGCAGCAGCATGCGCCGTGATGCCGCCACGCTGTGCGTCGTCGAAACGCCAGCCGATGTACTGGCCATCGAACAGGCAGGTGGTTACAGCGGACTCTATTTCGTGTTGCTGGGGCGGCTGTCGCCGATCGACGGCATCGGCCCCGAGGAACTCGGACTGGAGCAGTTGCTGCGCCGTGTGCACGACGAAGGAATTCATGAAGTCATTCTCGCGACGAATCCGACCGTGGAAGGGGAGGCTACCGCGTATTTCATCACCGAACGCCTGCGCGGGTCGGGCGTGACCGTGTCGCGCATCGCGCATGGGGTACCGCTGGGCGGTGAGCTCGAATACGTGGACGGCGGCACCTTGCTGCACGCACTGCAGGGGCGCAAACCGCTATGAGTTCCCGCGTGATCGAGACCTTCGACGGCATGCCGGTGCGTTACATCGAGTCGGATCCGGAGCTCGAGCGCGTGGCGCGCGGGTGGCTGGAATGCGCCGTGATCGCACTCGATACGGAATTCATGCGTGTGCGTACCTTCCATCCGCAAGCGGCGCTGTTCCAGGTCTGCGACGGTCATGAGTGCTTTCTGCTCGATCCGCTGGCGCTCGAGGATCTGACACCGCTGGCGAAGCTGCTGGCAGCACCCGGTGTGGTGAAGATCATGCACAGTTGTTCCGAGGATCTCGAGGTCTGCGAGCGTCGGCTCGGCACCTTGCCGGAGCCGCTGATCGACACGCAGGTGGTTGCAGCGTTCTGTGGTCATCCGCTGTCGGTCGGTTACCAGAAGATACTGGCGAGCGAGCTCGGCGTGCAGCTCCAAAAGTCCGAAACACGGACGGATTGGCTCAGGCGGCCACTGTCGCCGGCACAGCTTCATTACGCTGCAGAGGACGTGGCTTTCCTGCCGGCACTTTGGAGGGTGTTGTCGGATCGACTGGCTGGCGGTGCGAACGGTGCATGGGCTCTGGCCGAGTGTGTGGCGACGCTGGAACGCTTTCGCAACCGTGACGGAGCGGATTACCGGGCGGTTGCCGGCGCGTGGCGCCTGGACCAGCGGGCGCTGGCGCTGCTGCGTGCATTGCACGCATGGCGCGAGGACATGGCACGCAAGCGCGACCTGCCGCGCAACTGGCTGCTGGCCGACGCCGTGCTGCTCGAAATCGCGCGGCTGCAGCCGCGGCGCGAGGAGGATCTGCGAGCCATCGCGGAACTGCCCGACGGTACTCGCCGGCGTCATGCCGACACCTTGCTCGAACTGGTGGACAGGGCGTTGGGGTTGCCGGTGCGGGAGCTGCCACCATCGGTTCCGCCGCCGCTCAGTGTCACCCAGACCCGGCGGGCCAGGCGCCTGCGTGTGCACACCGTGACCCGTGCAGAAGAACTCGGCATGGCGCCCGAGATGCTGGCGCGCCGGCGTGATTTCGAGGAGTTGCTGCGCTGGGTCGACGGCATGGAGGGGCAGAGGGCTCCGGCCGTGCTGGACGGGTGGCGTCGCACCGTGATCGGTGAGGAGCTGCTGGCGCTGGCACGGGAGGCGGGTACGTGAAACTGATCTGTGCCGTGTATCGCGCGCGACGCAATTCCGATACCTATATCTATGTCGATCACGCCGAAGACACGCGACGGGTGCCAGAGGCCTTGCTGCGTGAACTCGGAGGCATCGAGCGTGCGATGACATTGGTGCTGACGCCCGCGCGGCGACTCGCGCGCACTACGGGTGATGAGGTGATGCGTGCCATCGCACAGAGCGGCTACTACCTGCAGTTGCCGCCGCCGCCCGAGGGCTTGCAGGCGCCGCGGCAGGAGCTCCCATGCTGAACGGCACCGACTACGTCGTGGTGTGGGCCGGCTATCTGACGAGCGTCTTGCTGGTGATGGCTGGATGGTGGTGGTTGACGCGCTGGTTTCCGGCCTGGCTGCGCGATCCGTTACGAGCGATCGCACTCGTCGTGCTGCTGACCCCGACGCTGGTCGATAGCGAGCGTGGCCGTTATGCGCCTGCGCTGTTCGTGGCGGGTTTCGAACTCGTGACGGCCGCGGACGGCGGCGTAGGCGCCGTGCTCGCGGTACGTCTGTTGCTCAGCGCGATGGTCGCGGCGTTGGCCGCCTGGACGCTGCGGCTGCTGTGGTACTGGCTGTTTGCGCGCCGCCGTGGCGGGCGCACCGCACTCAAGTGATCGCCTGCACGAGTTCGCGGTCGCCGAAACGTCCCTCGAACAGCACGCTGCGCAGGTAGCGTTCGCCGGAGTCGGGAAGGATCACGACGATGGTCTTGCCGGCATGCTGCGCCTGGGCTGCCACGCGCGCAGCCGCGGCAGCCGCCGCACCGGACGAGATCCCGGCCAGGATGCCTTCCTCGCGCATCAGCCGGTGTGCATATTCGAGCGCTTCCTCGTCACCGATCTGCTCCACCTGGTCCACCAGCGAAAGATCGAGGTTGCGTGGCACGAATCCGGCGCCGATACCCTGGATCTTGTGTGGCCCGTGAGTCGGTGTCACACCAGCCAGCGTGTTGCCGATCACCGGCGATGCGATCGGCTCGACCGCGACCGCCGTGATCGCCTTGCCCATCGTGTGCTTGATGTAGCGTGACACGCCGGTGATCGTGCCTCCGGTCCCCACGCCAGATACCAGGACGTCGATCGTGCCGTCGGTGTCGCGCCAGATCTCGGGGCCGGTCGTGCTCGCGTGGATCGCCGGATTCGCGGGGTTGTCGAACTGCTGCAACATCAGGTGGCGCGCGGGATCGCTGGCGACGATTTCCTCGGCCTTCGCGATCGCACCCTTCATGCCTGTTGCGCCATCGGTCAGCACGAGATTCGCTCCGAGCGCCGCCATGACCTGGCGGCGTTCCAGGCTCATCGTGTGCGGCATGGTCAGCGTCAGACGATAGCCGCGCGCTGCGGCGACGAACGCGAGTGCGATGCCGGTATTGCCGCTGGTCGCCTCCACGAGTTCGATTCCGGGCTTCAACAGGCCTTCCTTCTCCGCAGCCCACACCATGCTGGCCCCGATGCGGCATTTCACCGAAAACGCCGGGTTGCGGCTCTCCAGTTTGGCGCAGACGCGACCGTTGCCGATGTGGTTCAGCCGCACCAGCGGTGTATTGCCGATCGAGTGGCTGTTGTCGGGGTGGATATTCATCGTGTCGTGTGCTCCTGTTACTGCGGTACGCCATCTCCGGCGCGCCGCTCAGGCTACTACCGCCGACGGGGCAAGTCCACGCGCAGCATGCCGCCGGTATGGTTTAGACTCGCGCTGGCACGCGCCCGCCGGAGTGGGTGGCAAACCATCGAAGTGGAGTCCGAAGCAATGAATTTCGAAGGTACCGAGCGTTACGTTGCGACCGCGGACCTGCAGATCGCAGTGAATGCTGCCGTGACGCTGCAGCGGCCGCTGCTGATCAAGGGTGAGCCGGGAACCGGCAAGACCATGCTGGCCGAAGAGATCGCTGGTGCGCTCGGCAAGCCGCTGCTGCAGTGGCATATCAAGTCGACGACGAAGGCGCAGCAGGGACTGTACGAGTACGACGCGGTGTCGCGCCTGCGCGACTCGCAGCTCGGGGATCCGCGGGTGCACGACATCGGGAACTACATCCGCCGCGGCAAGTTGTGGGACGCCTTCGACTCGCCCGAGCAGGCCGTGTTGCTGATCGACGAGATCGACAAGGCGGACATCGAATTCCCGAACGACCTGCTGCTCGAGCTCGATCGCATGGAGTTCCATGTCTACGAGACCGGGGCGACGGTGCGTGCGCGCCAGCGTCCGATCGTCGTGATCACGAGCAACAACGAGAAGGAGCTGCCGGATGCGTTCCTGCGTCGTTGTTTCTTCCATTTCATCAGCTTCCCGGACCGCGAGACGATGGCGCGCATCGTCGAGGTCCACTATCCGGGCATCAAGCGTCGCCTGGTCAACGAGGCGCTGGATATCTTCTTCGACGTGCGCAGCGTGCCCGGTCTGAAGAAGAAGCCGTCCACTTCGGAGCTGATCGACTGGCTCAAGTTGCTGCTCGCCGACGACCTGCCGGAGGAAGTATTGAAGAACCGCGACCCCGCGCGTGCGATACCGCCGCTTTACGGCGCGCTGGTCAAGAACGAGCAGGACGTGCATCTGCTCGAGCGCCTGGCGTTCATGCACCGGCGCGAGAGTCGCCGCTAGTCCTGCGCCGCCGGGCGTTGCAGCGGGAGGATCATGATGCTGGCCGGCTTTTTCACGGGTCTGCGCAATGGCGGTGTTCCGGTCTCGATCCGCGAGTACCTCGACCTGCTCGGAGCGCTGTCCAGCCACGTCGTGTTTGCGGATGCCGACGAGTTCTACTACCTGAGCCGCGCGCTGCTGGTGAAGGACGAAAAGCACTTCGACAAGTTCGATCGTGCGTTCGGACTGTATTTCCGTGAGCTCGAGACGGTCGATGACCTGATCGAGGCGCTGATCCCCGACGAATGGCTGCGCAAGGAATTCCTGAAGACGTTGAGTGACGAGGAGAAGGCGAAGATCGAGTCGCTGGGCGGGCTCGAGAAGCTGATCGAGGAATTCCGCAAGCGACTCGCCGAGCAGAAGGGGCGCCACCAGGGTGGCAACAAATGGATCGGTACCGGCGGCACGTCACCGTTCGGCGCGCACGGTTATAACCCGGAGGGCATCCGGGTCGGACCGGAGGGCGGCCAGCAGCGTGCGGTGAAGGTGTGGGAGAAGCGTGAATTCCGCAATCTTGACGATTCGGTGGAGCTCGGTACGCGCAACATCAAGCTCGCGCTGCGACGCCTGCGCAAGTTTGCGCGCAGTGGCGCCGCCGAGGAGCTCGATATGCCGGACACGATCCGCTCGACGGCCAGGAACGCCGGTTTGCTCGATCTGAAACTGGTGCCGGAGCGTCACAATGCGGCGAAGGTGCTGCTGTTCTTCGACGTCGGCGGTTCGATGGACCCGCACGTGCGCACCTGCGAGCAGTTGTTCTCGGCAGCGCGCGGCGAGTTCAAGCACATGGAGTACTTCTACTTCCATAATTTCATCTACGATTTCGTGTGGCGCGACAACGTGCGCAGACGCAACGAGATCGTACCCACGCTGGATATCCTGCATCGCTACCCGCACGACTATCGCGTGATCTTCGTCGGTGATGCCGCGATGTCACCCTACGAGATCCTGCAGCCTGGCGGCAGTGTCGAGTACTGGAACGAAGAGTCGGGAGAGCAGTGGTTGCACCGCATCGCCACGGTCTGGTCGAAGATCGTGTGGCTGAATCCGACGCCGCAGGAGCACTGGGAATTCACCCAGTCGATCGACATCACGCGGCGTCTGATCGAGGACCGCATGTACCCGATGACGCTGAAGGGGCTCGAGGACGCGATGGCGTATCTGGGGCGCTGAATGCGCTCAGCAGCGCAGGCGGGCGCGAAAGGCCACCAGTGCGGCGGTAACCGCGACATTCAGTGATTCCACGCCGTTGGCCATCGGGATCGAGCAGGATTCGTCGGCTAGTGCGCGCACTGTCGCACTGACGCCGGCGGTTTCGCCGCCGAGCACGAACACGCGGCCGCGCGTGTCGAGCGTCTCGAACAGGCTGTGCGGTGCGTCGGCGTCGAGCGTGCAGACCAGCCAGCCGCAGTCACGAAGCGCAGTGAGTGCCGGTGGCAGTGAATCGCAGCGCAGCAGTGGCGCGCGGAACACGGTCCCGGCGCTGGCCTTGATCGTCAGCGGGCAGATATCACAGTTGCCTTGACGTGGCAGCACGATGCCATCGCAACCGGCGGCCGTGGCGGAACGGATCAGCATCCCGAGGTTCTGCGGGTTGGTGATGCCGTCGATCGCGAGCAGCGTTGCACCCGGTCCGGGTGGCCACGGCAGCACGTCCTCCAACTGGCGGTAGCCCGGGGTGTGCAGATCGGCAGCCACACCCTGATCCTCACGCGAGTGGCGCGAGATTCGGGCGAGTTCCTCGCGGCTGTGGTGCCGGATCTCGGCCCCCTGCGTGGTGGCAAGCGCCAGGATGTCATCGAGAATCGGCGCAGGACGGTTGTTGTGCGCCAGATGCAGTCGCTCGCAGCGCACCCCCGCGCAGTGCAGCGCCTCGAGCACGGTCTTGCGCCCATAGACGGTCAGGCTGCGTCCGAACTGCGATTTGCGCTGTCGGTAGCGTTCGCTCGGGGGAGCGGGGGTGGCAGGACTCATGCGGGCCTTGGGCCGCATTGGCAGTGGGGTTGGTGAAATTCCAGGCGGGGTGCTCGCTCAGGCGTGTTGCCCACGCATGCGCTCGATATAGCGTTCGGCGCCGACACCGGCTTCCAGGCGGTTCGCGTAAGGTCCTTCCTGGGTCTTTTCGCGGGTCATGAAAAACCATTCACCGTTGACCTGGCAAAAGCGGTCTGAACGGAAATGGAATGGGTTCGTCTCACCAGTCCGGCGATAGTCGATCACGATTGTCGCACCTGCATTTGTGTTATTAGCTTAAGGCAAAATATGTACCGTAGTGTGAAATCGTCAAGCAAACCGATGTTTTTCAAGCAGTGTGCGGGGTGTGCACGGCAAGAGTGTCAAAAAAACTGACACTGCCGTCGACAACGGTGCCGTGCACGCTGTGGCTCACGGGTTGCGTCCAGCCCGGGAAGCGACGGAATCACGTCGGCAGGATGCGCAACTCCTGGTAGCGGCGTACGTATTTGCGCACCGTCTCGAGTGTGTCGACGCAGCCATGGAAGCCGGCCTGGCGCAGCTTGATGGTGCTGACCAGTCCCCAGCGCAGGGGGTTGTCGTCCGGCGCCGTGATGCCGATGTTGCTCATTTCCATCGAGCCGCTGAACAGCGCATTCACGTCTTCGGGTGCGTGCAATCCGTAGCGACGTACCATCGTGCGCCACAGATCCGCCATGGCCCGTACCTCACTGGCCGGGTCTATGGGGCGGGGGGCACCGAGCGGCATGCCGAAGCATTCGGCGACGACCGGAAACCATTCGCGTTGAGCCGCCACGTCGCCGTTCGAGATATTGAAGATCTGGTTGCGTGCGGCCGGTGATTCGGCTCCCCACTCGAGCGCCTCGGCGATCAGGTCCGCGTCGGTCATTTCGGTTGCCAGGGTCACGCCGGCGGGAATCGGCAGGTCGAGACCGGCTTCGCGACGCAGTGCTGCGTACAGCGGTGGCATCAGGGATGAATTCATCGGCGAGCCGATCGCGGCACCGGCGATGCCGACCGGACGCCACACCGTCCAGTGCCAGTCCTGTCCGCGCTGACGGTCCCAGATGTAGTCTTCCTGTTCGTAGTAGAAGTTCGGATACGGTACGCGTGGCAGGCACTCGCGCATCGGGATCGGCACGTCGAGCTGTGGCAGGTGACAACCGTAGGCCTTGGCACCATGCACCAGCGCCACGTGCTGCAGGCCCGTTGCAGCCCTGGCCAGCGGCTCGAACAGGTTCTGCAGCATCGCGGCGTTTATGGCGATCTGCTGCGGATCGGTCCAGCCCGCGTAGATGTTGTCGAGTTTTTCGGCAACCGCGGTGTAGACCACGTGCGTGATGTCGCTCATCGCGCCGAAGATCTGTGCGCAACGGCCTTGATCGGTCAGGTCGACCGCAACATGCTGTACGCCGGGTGGCATATCCAGCGGTGGACGTCTCGATACCGCCACCACATCCCAGTCCGGGAGCGCTCCGAAATGGCGTACCGCGGCGCTGCCGACCAGGCCGGATGCCCCGGCGACGATGACCTTTTTCCTGCCCATGAATCGCTCCTCTGAAGATCGGGTTGCGCCGTGTGCCGTCACGAGTGACGTGGCACGTCGAATGTCGCCAGCACACGCTGAACGAACGTTGCGGAAGATGTGTCGTGACGGCGTGCGTCGATACGCACGTGCCACCCGCCTGCGACCGGTTTCACGCTGCAGACATTGTATTCGGCCGGGTGCCTCGACAGTACACCGGCTGCAGACGCCGACGCGATGCCGAAGACCGGAATATCGCTGCCGGGCACCCGGATCGCACTCTGCAGTGCGCGGTGGCGGTGGCCGTGCAGTACCAGATCGACCGGCGTGCGCTGCAGCAGTGCGCACAGCTCGGGTGCGTCGACCAGCCGCTTGCGCCATTTTTCCTCGCCCGGCACGGGTGGATGGTGCAGCAGCAGCACGCGCAGCAGACCGCTGCCGCGCAGCTCGTGCAGCATCGTCTCGAGGCGTGCGAGCTGGGTGGCTCCCAGGCGTCCGATCGCCATGAACGGCGGTGCCGGAATCGCACTGTCGAGTCCGATGAAGGCGACGCCGCCGCGTACACGCAGCAGCGGGAAAACGTCGTCGGCAGCGCGCGCCGGCGCCGGTGCGTCGGAGCGCATGAATTCGCTCCACTGGCCGCAGGACTCCTCCCACGCGGTGTGTACGTAACGGTCGTGATTGCCGGGAATCACGGTGACCCGATCACCTGTGCCGATCGATTGCAGCCAGCGCCTGGCGCTGAGGAATTCCTCGGGCAGCGCGATGTTGGTCAGGTCACCGGTGATCACGATGTGGTCGGGCACCTGGGCGAGCAGGTCGGCACGCAACGCCGCGAGCACTTCCGGTCGATGTTCGTGGCGGCGCCGGTGCCGCCAGGACAGGTAACCCTGTGCGCGCTTGCTCAGGAGGCGGCGCCAGGGTATCGCTGCAAGATCCGACAGGTGCAGGTCGGAAAGATGTGCAAAGCGGAACGTGATGCCTGCGTGGTCTGTCATGGTGCGTCGTTGCGACAAACTGCTCAGTGTGGTCGGCGCGTGATCGTGGCAATGGCGAATGCGAGGCCGATCGCGATGCAGATCGGTACCAGGGCCACGACATTCTGCTGCAGGCCGAGCAGTTGGCCGCCGGTGTGCAGGATCTGTGTCAACAGATAGAAACCGACCCCGGCGACTGCGGCGCCGAGCACCCGCCAGCCGAAACCCGCGCTGCGTGCGCTGCCGAAGCCGCAGCCGAGCACTACCGACAGCAGTACCATCGCAGCCGCCGACAGCGGCAAGGTCGCCTTCTGCCAGAACGCCATGCGCACCTGTACATCGTCCTGTCCGGTCGCGTGCAGGTGATCCGCATACGCGAGCAGAGCACTCGGGGGCATGGCAGTGAGCGAGCGACCCAGCGCAGGCAGTTCCTCGGCTGACCAGAACGGCCCCATGTCGAGTTGCTCCAGTGAGCGCATGCCGATCCGGCCGGCATCGCTCCACTCCTTCAGCCGTACATCGCGCAGCGTCCACTCGCGGTTCTGCTGCACCTCGGCCGAAGCAGCGACGATCACGCGTGTCAGTCGGTGATCGGGAGCAAACTCGTACAGTGCGATGCCTTCCGGGATGTGACCGTCACGCAGCTTGCGTACGTTGAGAAACCGTCCGCCGCTGCGCGACCACAACCCGCGTCCGGCGACCAGGTCGAGGTTGCCGCTGCGGCGCACGGTGCGTTCGGCCTGGGCCTTCTGCAGCATCGGTGCCACCAGCCATTCGCCGGCGACGTAAAGGCCGGTGACGACGAGCAGCGTGGGCAATGCGGCCATGGCGAGCAGTTGTTGTCGCGAGATGCCGGCGCTGCGCAGCACGACCAGCTCGCTCGAGCGGCTCAGGTTCGCCAATGCGAGCACGGTGCCGAGAGCCGTGATCACCGGGGCGAGTTCGAGGACCCGCTGCGGCGTGGTCATCAGCACATACTGCAGTGCGTGCACGAAACGGTAGCGCTGGTCGAGATTGTCGAGCTCGCCGACCAGCGCCAGCAGGCCGAACAGCGCCGCCAGCACCGTGAACACGATCAGCCAGCTGCGCAGCAGGTGACCGGCAATGAAGCGTGTGATGATCACCGGCGAATCCTCGCGAGTCGCAGCCGTGGCACCGCGAACAGTGCCACCAGCAGCAGCAGCGGTGGCAGGTACGCGAGCAGCATGCCGGGGAATGCCGGGATGTCGCCGCTCTCGAGCGCATTGCGCACGCCGCTGACCAGCGCGAACAGCAGCATGTAGGCGCCGAGCGCCATTGCCAGCACGCCGCTGCGCGACTGGCGCGGGTTGGCGCGGCTCAGGGGCACCGCCAGCAGGCCGAGCAGCAGCGTCGCCAGCGGACTCGTCAGGCGCCATTGGTACTCGGCAATCTCCTTCGGGTCGCTGGAGCCCGCCAGGGTGGCGGTAGGCGCGGCCTTGCGACGGAAGCGCTCGATACGTTCTTCCTGCGGAAAGCGGATCAGGAAACTGCCGAAACGCGTTTCGACATCGCGCGGACCGTCGCGCTCGAGCAGGTACGTGTACCCGTCGAAGAACTCCACCGAACGCGACCCCTCGGCGTCCATGTCATGGATGCGTGCACGGGCGGCGGCAATCACCTGCGTGCGTGTACCGTGATCGACCTGCACGAACACGTTGCGCAACTCTTCCGCTTGCGGGTCGACTTCCTGCGTGTACAGCACGTAGCCGCCGCTTCCCATGTCGGTGAAGCTGCCGGCGCGGATGTTCGAGATGTCGAAACGGCTGATGCTCTGCTGTTCGAGTTCGTAGCTGTGTGCAAAGACCCATGGTCGCACCTGGATCGAGATCCAGCCGGCCAGCAGGGCACACACCAGAGCGAGCCTCGCGACCGCCCACAGCACGCGGGTCTCACCGACGCCTGCCGATTGCAGCGCAGTCATTTCGGAGTCGCGGTGCAGCCGTCCGACCGCAAACAGCACGGCCAGGAACAAGGTTGTCGGGATCAGCACCTCCAATGAAACCAGCGTGTTCAGGAAGATCAGCCTGGCCACGACCGGAGCGGCGATTTCGCCGGTGGCTGCCTCCGAGAGACGTACCGCGGCGCTGAACGCGATCGAGACGGTGGCCAGCATTGCCAGCCCGGAGGCAAATGGGCGCAGGATCTCCGACGTGATGTAGCGCTCGATCAGCATGGACGGTCTCGTTGAATGCACGGCGGAACCACTTTGCCGGCCCCATTGTAAAGAAGTGGGCTGGGCCTGGGGTGCGCAACCGATCAGAATCCCAGGCTGCGCTGCTCGGGCTGCCAGCGTTCCAGTTCGAGCCGGGCGGAACCGATCCCGAGATTGCGTACCCAGCGTGCCAGGGAATCGAGCGAACTCCAGGTCTTGATCGCACCTTTGGTAGTGAGCACGACGACGGTAGTGCCGGGCGTGTCCACTTCGACGTGAAAGCGTGCCCCGTCGGCGACGATCCTCAATCGCCGCAATGCACCGGCCTCGATCAGTACGCGCAGGGTGCTTTCATTCATGCTCTTGGTCCTCGGATAGGCCAGACTGGCGCACCATGCCGATGGCGGCTTCTTCGCAATGGGGCGGGATCGATCCGCAGGTTCGGTGTGTCGGTCTTGCGGGGCGGCATGAGGCGGCTCGTCGGTTGCGCGCAATGTAATGCCAAGCCAAAGCAGGAGGCAATACGAATCAGGCGTGCGGACGATGGACTCCGCTGCAGGTACCCTCGACAATCACGCTGAAACGCAGACTACCCGCATCAGAGCCAACCATGAAGATCGAAGCAACCATCACGGCACCCGGAACCATCGAGGAACTCGCCACCCACGCGCGTGAACTCGACGCGCTCGGTTACGACACATTGCTGGTGCCCGAGGCGGGTCATGATCCCTATCTGACGCAGATGATCCTGGCCGAGCATACCCGGAACGCGCGCATCGGCACCGGTATCGCGATCTCGTTTCCGCGCAGCCCCTTCGTCACCGCGCAATTGGCGTGGGACCTGCAGCGTTTTTCGCGCGGGCGCTTCGTGCTCGGTCTGGGCACCCAGGTGCGCGCGCACAACGAACGCCGCTACTCGACGCCGTGGCCATCGCCGCCCGGGCCCCGTCTGCGTGAATACATCCTGTGCGTCAGGGCGATCCACGAGCATTTTCGCACCGGTGCCAAGCCGGATTTCCGTGGCGAGTTCTACCAGTTCACACTGAGCAATCCGTTCTTCAATCCGGGGACGATCGAGGGTATCGGTCCGGTGCCGATCCACGTCGCGGCGGTCAATCCGTACAACTGCCGTCTTGCTGGCGAACTCGGCGACGGCATCCGCATGCACCCGCTGAACACGCCGGCGTACCTGCGCGATGTGATCCGCCCTGCGGTCGCCGAAGGTGCAGCGCGTGCGGGCAGGTCGCTGACGGACGTCGAGTTTGCGATCAATCCGTTCTTCGCGACCGGCAGCGACGCGCGCGAGCTGGCGGCATCGGTCGAGCTGATCCGCAAGCACGTCTCGTTCTACGCCGCCACGGCTGCGTACTCCGCCGTGATGCGCCATCACGGCTGGGACGATGTCGGCGAGCGGCTGGTGCAGTTGTCGCGCGCCGGGCGCTGGGACGAGATGCCCGCGCTGGTCAGTGACGGGATGCTCGAGACCTTCGCGATCATCGGCCTGCTCGACGAGTTGCCGCAGAAGCTCGTCGAACGCTGGGGTGGGCTGGTCGATGCGGTGAATGTGGTGTTCGGCCCGCCGTATGCGCACCTGCAAGCCCGACAGCGCGATCTGTTCGTGCGCCTCGGGCGCGTGCTTCCGGCCCTGCAGCAGATTCCCCCGTCGCACGCGGTCAGCCAGCAATGAGCAGGGTTTCAGAGAGCGTCGCAAGACATCGCGAGGCGCGTGCCAGAACCCTCGAATCGACAGGAGGGGTGCCAATGCTGCTTGCTCGCTTGCTGCGCTGTTTCATGATGCTGCTGGGTGCGCTGCCGCTGTTCGTGCTCGGCGAAGAGCACGTCGCGCAGACTGCCACAGGAACGGTCGCGGGCACGGTCGCGGATTGTCCCCGTCTGGCAGCGGCGAAGCGCTTCCACCCCACCCTCGATGTGTGCTTTGCGCAGGCGATTCGCGCCGGGGGTGAAGGCATGCAGGAGTTGCTGGCAACGGATTTTTCCTACAACACGGCGCGGGCCACCCGGGTGGACGGAGCCTTCCTGCGCGCCTGGCTGGCGAGTGCACAGAACCGGCGTGCGGACGTGCGTGTGGAGGATCAGCGGGTACGTGCGGCCGGTACGGTGGTGGTCACGGATGGCGTGATGGTCGCAACACCCGTCACGCCGGATGCGCAGGGAACACGCCGCTCGCGCTATCTGCATGTCTGGGTCAGGGAGAAGCGGCATGGCTGGCGTCTGCTCGCGCGTCAGGTCACCGAGCTGCCGGCCACGAACGATGGGCTGGGAGGTCAGGGACACGTTCCGCTGTCCGGGACCCACTGGCGTGTGCTCGAGCTCGCCGGTGAACGTATGGCAGTCGTCACCGACCATGAAGAGCCGCATCTGATCCTGCGGGCGGATGCGCCGCGCTATGCGGCGACCGCCGGCTGCAACCGCCTGATGGGTGGCTGGGAGGTCGATGGTGAGCGCATCGCGTTCAAGGATGGCGCCTCGACGATGATGGCTTGCTGGCCACCGCTCGATCGGCAGGAAATGCTGCTCACGCGCGTGCTGCAGGACGCCCGCCACTGGCGTATCGATGGCCGCAGACTGGAGCTTTCAGACGAACGTGGCGGGCTGATCGGCGTATTCGAGGCCCGGGGTTCGCGCGACTGACGATTTCAGTGCGCGCCACCGGTGTCTGCCGGCGCGCCAGCGTACGTCTTCCGGGCGAACCAGACGATCGATGTCAGCAGCAGGCACAGCAGTGCCGAGGCGGCAAACAGATCGTTGGCGCTCAGCATATAAGCCTGGTGTTCGATCAGCCGGTTGATGGATTCGAGGCCCTGTTCGCGGCTGAGACCAGCCGAGGAAAACAGTGAGAGCGCATCGTCGACGGGGATGCGCGCCGCATGGATCGACTCGGTCAGCCGGGCGTGGTGCAGGGCTGCGCGATCCTCCCACAGCGTGGTGTAGATCGACGTGCCGAAGGCACCCGCCGTGATCCGCACGAAATTGGACAGGCCGGTGGCAGAGGGTATGCGCTCGGGAGGCAGGCCGGAGAGCACCAGCGCCATCAGCGGCACGAAGAAGAATGCCATCGGGATGCCCTGCACGATCGATGGCAGCACCAGGGTGTACAGATCGGCCTGGGTGTTGAAGTGCGAACGCATCCAGAACGTCAGTGCGAAGCTCAGGAGCGCCACGGTAGCCAGCAGGCGCAGATCGACGCGATGCAGGTTCGCGCCGACGATGGGCGTCAGCACGATCGCGAGCAGCCCGACCGGTGCCATCAGCAGGCCCGCCCACGTCGCCGTGTAGCCCATGAACTCCTGCAGCCACAGCGGCAGCAGCACGATGTTGCCGAAAAAGATGCCGTAGGCCAGCGAGATGGTGGTCGTGCCGATCCAGAAGTTGCGGCGGGTGAAGAGCTGCAGGTCCACGATCGGGTGCTCTTCGCCGACTTCCCAGATCAGGAAGAAAACGAAGGTGACGGCCGCGACCAGTGCCAGCACGATGATGGTGGTGGAAGCGAACCAGTCGAGCTCCTTGCCGTTGTCGAGCATGATCTGCAGTGCGCCGACCCAGATCACCAGGCTGACGAGGCCGATGGCGTCGATCGGCAGCTTGCGGGTCGGTGACTCGCGATCGCGGTAGAGCAGCCAGGTGATGGCGATCGCAACCAGTCCGACCGGAACATTGATGTAGAAGATCCACGGCCAACTGTAGTTGTCGGTGATCGCGCCGCCGAGTACCGGCCCCATTACCGGTGCGACCAGGGTGGTCATCGACCAGAACGAGAGTGCGAGTCCGGATTTCGATGCGGGGTAGCTTTGCAGCAGCAGCGACTGCGACAGCGGGATCATCGGTCCTGCAACCAGTCCCTGCAGGGCACGAAAGGCCACCAGGAAGCCGAAGTTCGGCGCCAGGCCACACAACAGCGAGGCAACCACGAACAGCAGGATGCTGAGAGTGAACAGGCGCACCATGCCGAAGCGCTGCGTGAGCCAACCCGTCAGCGGAACCGAAATCGCGTTCGATACCGCAAAGCTGGTGATGACCCAGGTGCCCTGGGTCGGGCTGACGCCGAAGTCACCGGCGATCGCCGGAATCGAGACGTTGGCGATCGAGGAGTCGAGCACGTTCATGAAGGTGGCGAGCGACAGCGCGATCGTCCCCAGCACGAGCTTGCCGCCGGTGAGCGGCGGCGGGTTGAAGTTGGGTGCTGCGCCAGCCATGCCAGGGTGTGTCCGGGTGCGTCGGTTCTACTGGAAATCCATCGGCAGGCGCGAGTTCATGGCGTGCCGTTCAGCGTGCACGGCGCAAATGCACGTTACGCCCCAGATTGCGTGAAACGATGGCGTCGACGCGCTCGTCGGCGGCCGTGTCCAGGGCGTCGTAGACCGTGGTCACCGATGCCGGCTGGCTGCCCTGCGGACTGCCCGCTACGGCCGGCCCGCTACGGTCACGCACATCGACGGTGGCAGTCATCGACAGCCCGACGCGCAACGGGTGCTCCGCCAGTTCGCCTGCATCGAGCGCTACGCGCACCGGCACGCGCTGGACGATCTTGATCCAGTTGCCGGTGGCATTCTGCGCCGGCAGCAGCGAGAAGGCAGCGCCGGTTCCCGCACCCAGCCCGGCGATGTGGCCGTGAAATTCCGTGCCACGCCCATAGACATCGGCGGTCAGGGTCACGCGCTGCCCGATGCGCAGACTCTGCAGTTGCGATTCCTTGAAGTTCGCATCGACCCAGAGCTGCTCGAGCGACACGATAGCCATGATCGGGACGCCGACATTCACGCGCTGTCCGAGCTGGACGCTGCGTCTGGCGACGGTGCCGCCCAGTGGCGCGACGATCTCGCGGCGCTGGTGGGCGAGCCAGGCTTCGCGGTAGCGGGCAGCGGCAGCGAGCACGCGCGGGTGTGTCTCCACCGTCGTGCCGTCGGTCTGGGTCGTGTTCTTCAGCAGTTGCCCGCGCGCTTCGCTGAGTGCGGCGAGTGCTGCTGCGTGGGCCGATTCTGCCGTGGCAACGGCGCTGCGCCGATGTTGCAGATCCTCGACCGAGATCGCGCCGCCTTCGACCAGGTTCTTCCGCCGTGCAAGGTCTGCCTGCAGTCGTGCACGCTCGGTTTCGCTGCGCTTCAGATCGGCTTCGCGTGCCTTCACCAGGGCGCCCAGCGCCTGGTTTTCCGCATACAGCGTACGCACCTCGCGTACGGTCTGGGCGAGCTGCGCCTCGGCTTCGTCCAGCGCCAGTTGCGAGTCGACGGGGTCGAGGCGCACCAGCGTCTGCCCGGCCTGCACGGTGTCCGTGTCTTCTGCATCGACGGCGATCACGGTGCCGGCGGCCAGCGGCGTGACCTGCACCACATGGCCCTGCACGTAGGCGTTGTCGGTAGAAACGAGGTGACGGGCAACCAGCAGCCAGTGCAGCGTGTAGCCGGCGCCGGCCAGCGCGCAGAGCAGGGCGAAGACGAGCAGGCGCGCCTTGCGCGGCTTGCCGTTGCGGGTGCCGGTGGTGCTTGCTTGCGGGGAGGTCGGGTCACTCATGGGTTTTCCGCAGGCAACAGAAGATGGCAGTAAGTGCGTGCATCAATCGGAACTCCCGTCGGCAGTCGGCGAGTGCGGCGGCGGATTCGCGTCTTGCGTGTAACCCCCGCCAAGCGCGCGGATCAGGCGTATGCGTGTGTCGAACCAGCGTGCCTGCAACTCGGTGAACTGCTGTAGCTGTGGGTGGACCTGCGCCTCGGCAGCAAGCACCTCGAGCCGGTCGCTGATGCCGGCAGCGTGGCGCCGCGAGCTGAGTGCGAGGGTGCGTTGCGTATGGGTCAGCACCGCGTGCTGGCGCTGCAACTGCGTCTGGATGGACTGCAGCGTGCTCAGTTCATCGGCAACGTCGCGCAAGGCGTTCAGCAGGGTGGCGTTGTAGCCGGCAATGGCCAGGTCGGTCTCGGCGCTGCGCGTGCGGTATTGGGCGCGCAACCGACCGGCATCGAAGATCGGCAGGTTGAACGCGATGCCGACGCCGGGCTGCCGGCTCGCGGCTTCGAACCAATGGTCGAGGGTGCCGATCGAGGAGTAGCCGACGAAAGCGCGCAGATCGATGTTCGGATAGAACGCTGCTCGTGCCGACGCCCGTTGATGTTCGGCCGCCTCGACGCGCCAGCGCGCGGCGGCCACATCGGCGCGGTGGCCGAGCAGTTCGACCCGCAGTGGCTGCGCCGGTGCAGGCGTGGTCAGCGCGGGCAGTCGTGCGTCGAGTTGCGCCAGCGCCTCGGGAGCCTTGCCGAGCAGGGCGGCCAGCGCGTGGCGCGTGATGTCGAGCTCACCATCGATGGCGGCCAGATCCCGCTGACTCTGTGCCAGTAGTGCCTCGATCCCGTCGAGATCGCTGCGCGGATCGATGCCCGCGACGTGGCGGCGCTGGATCAGCTCGTGCCGCTCGCGCTGCTGGCCGATGTGTCGCTGCAGCAGGCTGCGCTGGGCGAGCAGGCGCGCCACGTCGACATAGCGGCGGGCCACATCGCTGGCCAGCAGGATCCGCGCGGCCTGGTGGTCTGCGGCGGCTGCCTGTGCCGAGCCGAGGGCGGCCTGCAGCGCCTCGCGGTTCTTGCCGAAGAAATCCAGTTCCCACAGCCCGTCGAGTGTCGCTTCGTTGACCGTGGCCGTGGTGCCGCCAAACGGCGGCGGAACCTGGCCGCGCTCGGTGAACCGCATGCGCGTGACTTCAGCCGTCGCGTCGAGGCGTGGCCAGCGTTCGCCCGCAGCCATTTCCGCGAGTGCGGCAGCGCGCGCCAGTCTGGCCCGGGTCGCCTGCAGGTCGGGGTTGTCCGCCAACGCCTGGTCGATCAATCCGGCCAATGCCGCGTCGGCGAATTCGCGCCACCAGTCGACACGCGGCCAGACGTCTGCCTGTGCCGCGGGCGTCGTGGACTGCAGCTCGCCGATCTCCAGCGTCGTCAGTGTCGGTGCAATGCCCGCATGGTTCGCGCAGGCCGACAGCGCGAGCGGAGCCAGACAGGTGCACAGACGCCGCAGCAGTGGCTTCATGGAAGTTCCGCTTCGGCGAGAGCCCGCAGGTTGGTGGTGGCGCGGTCGAGGTAGTCCTTGAAGCGGGCGAAGTCCTGGGTCGAAAACCCCTGCAGGAGGTGATTGGCCATCTCGCTGATGATTCCGGGTATCTGGTCGGCGACGCGCCTGCCCTCGGCGCTCAGCTCGAGGAGGACGACGCGACGGTCGTCGCGTGAGCGGGTGCGGCGAACCAGTCCCTTGTGCTCGAGGCGGTCCAGCAGGCGTGTCACTGCCCCCGTATTCAGATTGGCTACGCGCGCGATGTCCGCCGCCGTCGTGCAGCTTCCCTGCTGCAGCAGCAGCATCGGCTTCCATTGTGCATCGGTCAGGCCGAGATCGACCATGCGCCGATCGATCTCGCGGCTCAACAGTTGTCCCAGCCGGTTGACCAGGAAGCCGACGCTGCCTTCGAGCGTGTAGGTGTCGGCCCGGTAGAAAGCCGGTGTCTCATGCATGACTGGCTGCTTGCGTAATTACTGCCGCGGCAATTATCTGCGGGGCCAGCGTGTGGATCAACCCGGTTGCGGTACGGGTTGCGTCGGTGTGCGGGTGTGCCGAGGCTGTCGCAAAAGTCTCCGATCGTCGATGCGGGCAGCGCGGGACGATGCCTTCGCACCGGTGGGACGCCGTAAATGCATCCCTGCAGGCTCGAGTGCCGCATCCCTGCGGCACACGCCCCCCGATGCAAAGACATCGCCCCACGCTTCACGGCGTTTTGCGACAGCCTCGGCAGCGCGACGCAAGCCGCTTGTTTCGTGTAGTCTCGCCGCATGAACACACGCACTGCTCCCCTGTCGCGTACGCCGGACGAAACGCCGGAAACTGCGGCGTTTACGTACACACTGCCGGTGGACGGCATGTCCTGCGCGTCCTGCGCGGCACGCGTCGAGAAGGCGCTGAAGGCCGCACCCGGGGTGGCCGACGCGGCCGTGAACCTGGCCAGCGAAACGGTGACGTTGACGCTGGGCACGCCAACCGCAGCACTGGAGCCCGTCGTCGCGGCGGTCGAGCAGGCAGGTTACGCGGTGCCGCGACCGACGCTGGATTTCAGCGTCGACGGCATGAGCTGTGCCTCGTGCGTGGCGCGTGTCGAAAAGGCGCTCGCGGCTGTACCCGGCGTGCTGGCTGCCGAGGTCAACCTGGCGTCCGAGTCGGCACGCGTCACCGTCATTGCACGTGCCGACGATGTGCCGGCACGGCGTGCCGAACTCATCGCCGCCGGCACGCGTGCCGGCTATGCCATGCACGACCGGATCGCTGCAGACCCATTTGGTGCAGCCAGTGTGCAGGGCGGCTCCGATGCACGAAGGCGTACGGCATTCACGCTCGATGAGCGCGCGCGTGTCGTGCTTGCACTCGTGTTGTCCGCACCGCTGGTGTTGCCGATGCTCGCGATGCCTTTCGGCGTGCACTGGATGCCACCGGCGTGGGTGCAGCTTGCGCTCGCCACGCCGGTGCAGTTCTGGCTCGGCGCGCGTTTTTACCGTGCTGGCTGGAAGGCGCTGCGCGCCGGCACCGGCAATATGGATCTGCTGGTGGCGATGGGCACCAGTGCGGCCTTCGGCCTGAGCGTCTACGAAGGCTGGTTGTCACCGCGTGCGGGTGAAATGCCGCACCTCTACTTCGAGGCTGCTGCAGCGGTGGTGGCGCTGGTGCTGCTCGGCAAGTGGCTGGAATCGCGTGCCAAGCGCCAGGCGACGGACGCCATCCGTGCGCTCCAGCGTCTGCGTCCGCTGTCGGCGCGCGTGCGTCGTGATGGTATCGACCGCGATGTGCCGATCGACGAGGTGCGCGTCGATGATCTGGTGCTGGTGCGTCCGGGTGAGCGGCTGCCGGTGGACGGCGTCGTGGTCGAGGGTGCCAGTCATGTCGACGAATCACTGATCACCGGTGAGAGCCTGCCGGTGGCGCGCGGCGTCGGTGAGCGTGTTACCGGCGGTGCGTTGAATGCCGAGGGGCTGCTGATCGTACGCACGACCGCGGTGGGGGCGGAGTCGACGCTGGCGCGTATCGCGCGACTGGTCGAATCGGCGCAGGCGCGCAAGCCGCCGGTGCAGCGTCTGGTCGATCGTGTCAGCGCCGTGTTCGTGCCGGCAGTGGTGCTGGTGGCGCTGGTCACGCTGCTGGGCTGGGGGCTGATCGGGCAGGACTGGACGCGGGCGGTGTTGAACGCCGTGTCGGTGCTCGTGATCGCCTGCCCCTGCGCACTCGGGCTGGCCACGCCGGCCGCGATCATGGCGGGCACCGGTGTGGCGGCACGCCACGGCATCCTGATCAAGGACGCGGAGGCGCTGGAGCTGGCCCGCACGGTGCGCGTGGTCGCCTTCGACAAGACCGGTACGCTCACCGAGGGCAAGCCACGGTTGCTGGAAATCCTGGCGGCGCAGGGCGGCCGAAGCGACGTGCTGCAGGCAGCGGCGGCGTTGCAGGCGGGCAGCGAGCATCCGCTGGGACGGGCCGTGGTGCGGACGGCGGCCGACGCAAACCTGCAGGTCCCGCTCGCCGAAGACATACGTGCCGTGCCCGGGCGAGGTGTGGTCGGGCGCGTGGACGGACGTGTGCTCGAGCTGGGCAGCACCCGCTGGATGAGCGAGCGTGGTGTCGCACTCGGTGAACTGGAAGCGCGCGCGGACGGGTTCCAGCGCGTGGGGCGCACGGTGTCGTGGCTGGTCGAAGCCGCTGCCGTGGATGCTGCTGCGCTCCAGGCACCGAGTCTGCTCGGGCTGCTGGTTTTCGGTGATGCACCGAAGGCCGGTTCTTCGGCCGCCATTCGGCACCTGCACGGCATGGGTTTGCGCACCGTGCTGGTGTCCGGTGACAACGCCGGCAGCGCTGCTGCCGTGGCGGCACAGCTCGGTATCGGCGAGGTGCGTGCCGACGTGTTGCCGGCCGACAAGGCACGCATCGTCGAGGAGCTCAAGGCGGGCGGCGTACACGTCGCGATGGTGGGCGACGGCATCAACGACGCACCGGCGCTCGCCGCAGCCGACGTCGGCATCGCGATGAGTGATCTGCACGGTGGCGGCACCGATGTGGCGATGCACGCTGCGGGGCTGACGCTGATGCGGGGCGATCCGGGGCTGGTGGCGGATGCCATCGAGCTGTCGCGCCGCACCACGCTGAAGATTCGCCAGAACCTGTTCTGGGCCTTCGTGTTCAACGCGGTGGGCATCCCGCTGGCGGCCTTCGGTGCACTGAGTCCGGTGATCGCCGGCGGCGCCATGGCCTTCAGCAGTTTCTTCGTCGTCAGCAACGCGCTGCTGCTGACGCGCTGGAAGCCGCATTGATCCACCCCGTGTGAGCGCGCCCGGCGGGGAGATTCCGGCGTTCAAGTTCGGTGGAACGTGGCGTTTCCGGCGTTCCGAACTGGACCGCTGGATCGCCGCCCGCATCAACGAGAACGAGACGAAGCCCAAGGGACGGAAATGACGCAACCACTGCTGACGCCGCATCAAAGCCGGTACGTCGCGTGGCTGCTCACCCGCCGCGCGGCAGGCGACACCGTGGAATCGCTGGCCTCGACACTGGTGGATGCACAGGTCGATCTCAACCCGCATCAGGTCGATGCCGCCCTTTTCGCCTGTCGCAATCCGCTTTCGCGCGGCGTCATCCTGGCCGACGAAGTGGGCCTCGGCAAGACCATCGAGGCGGGCTTGGTGATCTCGCAACGCTGGGCGGAGCGACGGCGCAGGATTCTGATCATCGTCCCGGCCAACCTGCGCAAGCAGTGGCATCAGGAACTGCAGGACAAGTTCAGCCTGCAGGGGCTGATCCTCGAAACCAGGAGCTACAACGCGATCCGCAAGCAGGAGCGGCAGAACCCGTTCCTGATGCCCCCTCACCGACAAACGGGCCCGATCATCTGCTCCTACCAGTTCGCCAAGGCCAAGGCCAACGACATCAAGGAGATCGAATGGGACCTGGTCGTTCTCGATGAAGCGCATCGCCTGCGCAACGTCTACAAGACCAGCAACGTCATCGCCAGGACGCTCAAGGAGGCAATGGCGCACGTCCATTCCAAGGTGCTGCTTACGGCCACGCCCTTGCAGAACTCGCTGGTGGAGCTCTATGGTCTCGTCAGCATCATCGACGACCGCGTCTTCGGCGACCTCGACAGCTTCCGCACGCAGTTCACCTCCAATGGCCGCGATCAAGCCCTCGGTGCATTGCGCGAACGGCTGGCCGCCGTCTGCAAACGTACCCTGCGCAAGCAGGTGCAGCCCTACGTCTCCTACACGGCGCGCAAGGCCATCGTGCAGGAGTTCACCCCGACGAACGAGGAACAGGAGCTCTCTCGCCTCGTCGCCGAGTACCTGCGCCGCCCCAACCTGCAGGCGCTGCCGCAGAGTCAGCGGCAGTTGATCTCGCTCGTCCTCTGGAAGTTGCTGGCGTCCAGCACACACGCGATTGCGGGCGCGCTGGAAACGATGTCCAAACGCCTGCAAGCCGTGCTCGACGCATCGCCCGTGGTCGATCTGGCGGACGAGCTGGACGAAGATTACGAGTCGCTGGATGAAACCGCCGAGGAGTTCGTCGATGGCGAGGACGACTCGGCAGCGGATGCGGCCGGGCCCAGCAAGGAGGAACGCGCCGCCATCACGAACGAGATCGACGAGCTGCGCCACTTCAAGCGGCTTGCCACCAGCATCCGCGACAACGCCAAGGGCAAGGCGCTGCTCACCGCCCTCGACAGGGCGTTCGCGGAGCTGGAACGCCTGGGCGCGGCCAGGAAGGCCATCATCTTCACCGAATCCAGGCGCACGCAGGATTACCTCCTGAGCCTGTTGGCTCAATCTTCCTATGCTGGGCCCTACGGCGACGGCATCGTCCTGTTCAACGGCAGCAACAGCGACTCCCGCGCGCAAGCCACCTACAAGGACTGGCTCAAACGCCACGCAGGCACCGACCGCATCACCGGCTCCAGGACCGCCGACACCCGTGCGGCACTGGTCGAGCACTTCAAGGAACGTGGCACGGTGATGATCGCCACCGAAGCGGGCGCCGAAGGCATCAACCTGCAGTTCTGCTCACTGGTCATCAACTACGACCTGCCGTGGAATCCGCAGCGCATCGAACAGCGCATCGGGCGTTGCCACCGCTACGGGCAGAAGCACGACGTGGTGGTGGTCAACTTCGTGGATCGCAGCAACGAGGCAGATGCCCGCGTGTACGAACTGCTGGCGCAGAAGTTCCAGCTGTTCGAAGGCGTGTTCGGGGCCAGCGACGAAGTGCTCGGCGCGATTGGCTCCGGCGTGGACTTCGAGCGCCGCATCGCCGATATCTACCAGAACTGCCGGAACCCGAGCGAGATCAAGGCCAGCTTCGAGCAGCTCCAGCTCGACCTCGCGGGCGAAATCAGCGAAGCGATGGTCAAGACGCGCCGGATTCTGCTGGAGCACTTCGACGAGGAAGTGCAGGACAAGCTCCGCGTCCGCGCCGAGGACAGCCGCAGCGCCCGCAGCCGCTTCGAACGGATGCTGATGGATCTGAGCCGGGCCGAACTGGGCGACTGCGCCCGCTTCGATAACGACGGCTTCGACCTGCTGCGCACGCCGGACGGCATCGAAGCCAGTGGACGCTCAGGCATCGACAGCGCTTCCATTCCATTAGGCCGCTACGAACTGCCGCGCCGATCCGGCGATGCCCACCTGTACCGCATCAATCATCCGCTGGCGCTGTGGCTCACGCAGCAGGCCAAGACCCGCGCGCTGGACGACGCCAAACTGGTGTTCGACTACGACGGACATGGCACCAAGGTCAGCACCTTGGAGCCGTATCGCGGCAAGGCCGGGTGGCTCACGCTGAAGCTGATCGAAGTTTCTGCCCTGGGCAACCAGGAGCAGCATCTGCTGGTGGCTGCCACCACACACGAGGGCGCCACGCTCGCCGAAGAAGACCCGGAGAAGCTGTTGCGCCTGCCTGCGACTTTGCTGCCGGCGGGCCTGTTCAACGACGCGGGCAACGCCACCTTGGTCGCCGACGTGGCAAGCCGAAAGGTCGAACTGCTGCGGGCGATCAATCAACGCAACCTCGGCTACTTCGAACAGGAAGTGCAGAAGCTGGATGCCTGGGCGGACGACCTGAAGCTGGGCCTCGAGCAGGAGATCAAGGAGATCGACCGCGAGATCAAGGAGGTGCGTCGCACGGCGGCGACCTCGCCCACGCTGGAAGAAAAGCTGGCGCACCAGAAACGCCAGCGCGACCTGGAAGGCAAGCGCAGCAAGCTGCGCCGCGAACTGTTCATCCGGCAGGATGAAGTCGAAGCGCAGCGCAACGACCTCATCGGCCAGTTGGAAGCGCAGCTACAGCAGCAGGTGGAAGAGCGCGTGTTGTTTGCCATCGAATGGGAGTTGAAATGAAAAACCGCATCATCACCGTGAAAGACACGCAGGTAACAGTGAGTGACTGGCAGGGTCAGGACTACATCTGTCTGACCGACATGCTGAAAGCCAAAGATGGCGATTTTTTTATCTCGGACTGGTTGCGCAACAGGAACACGGTCGAGTTTCTCGGCATTTGGGAATCCATCTTCAACCCGGCGTTTAATTCCGGCGAATTCGCCATAATTAGAAGCCAGGCAGGGCTGAACAGCTACAAGCTCAGTGTCAAAGAGTGGGTTGAGAAGACGGGCGCCATTGGGCTACAGGCCAAGGCTGGACGCTACGGCGGCACCTATGCCCACAAGGACATTGCCTTCGAATTCGGAATGTGGATCAGCCCCGAGTTCAAGCTCTATCTGATCAAGGAATTCCAGCGCCTCAAGGACGATGAAGCCCGCGCCACCTCACTGGAATGGAACTTCCAGCGCACACTGGCCAAGGTCAACTACAAAATCCATACCGACGCCATCAAGGCAAATCTCATTCCCAGCCGTTTGAGCCAGGCGCAAACCAGCGTGGTCTATGCCACGGAGGCAGACTTGCTCAATGTCGCCTTGTTTGGTCACACCGCCGCCCAGTGGCGGCAAGCCAACCCAAATGAAACCGGCAACATGCGCGACAGCGCCACACTGGAGCAACTGGTCGTGCTCTCCAATCTGGAAAGTCTGAATGCAGTGCTGATCCACCAAGGCATCGCACCTGCCGAACGCCTGCAACAACTCAACGCCATTGCCATCACGCAAATGCAATCCCTGCTTGGCAACCCTGCCTTGCAGCGTTTGCCCGGCACGGCACAGAAGGTTTTGAAATGAGTGACAAGAGAAAACTAGAGCTCACATGGATCGGCAAGGACAAGCGCCCCAGGCTGGAGCCGCGCATCCTGCTCGAAGACCCGGCCAAGTCGTACCACGCCAGGCAGCGCGTGACGGAGAACGACATCTTCGACAACCGGCTGATCTTCGGGGACAACCTGCTGGCGCTGAAGGCGCTGGAGCAGGAGTTTTCTGGTCGGGTGAAATGCGTGTTCATCGACCCGCCGTACAACACCGGCAGTGCTTTCACGCACTACGATGATGGGTTGGAACACTCGATTTGGCTGGGACTGATGCGGGATCGACTGGAGATCATCCGACGCCTGCTGTCCGAGGATGGCTCGTTGTGGATCACGATTGATGACAACGAAGCGCATTATTTGAAGGTGTTGTGCGATGAAGTGTTTGGACGAATCAACTTCGTCTCGAACGTCGTCTGGCAAAAGAAGTACACGATTTCGAACGATGCCAAATGGTTAGCAGACACCCACGACCACGTGTTGATCTATACAAAGGTCAAGGAGTCGTGGCGGCCGAATCGACTTGAGAGAACGGCCGCAATGGATGCCCGGTACCGTAATCCAGATAGCCATCCAAAAGGCCCGTGGAAGTCCACGCCGCTGTATGCCAAACGTACCGGCTCAGAGAAGGAGCAAGCGTTTTCATTCACGTTCAAGAATGGCGTCGTTTGGACGCCTCCACGCGGTGCGTCGCCACGGTTCCCAGCCGACGCTCTGCGTGAGATGGATCGCAACAACGAAATCTGGTTCGGGAGCGATGGCGCAGCATCACCCTCCAGGAAGACGTTCTTGCGAGACCTAAAGCTATCAGCTCCGCCTGCTCCTACGATCTGGTTGCACACCGACGCTGGCAACAACCATGAGGCTCGGGAGGAGGTCAAAGCGATCAATCCCGACGACCCATTTGCTACACCTAAGCCAGAGAAGTTGCTTCAGCGAGTCCTGGCCCTAGCCACCGATCCGGGCGATCTCGTGCTGGACTCCTTCGCCGGCTCAGGCACCACTGGCGCAGTTGCTCAAAAAATGGGCCGCCGCTGGATCATGGTCGAACTGGGCGAGCACTGCCACACGCACATCATTCCGCGTCTCAAGAAAGTGATCGACGGCGAGGATCCGGGCGGTATTTCAAAGGCGGTGAGCTGGCAAGGTGGTGGCGGTTTCCGCTACTACAGCCTCGCACCTTCGCTGATCGTCAACGATTGCTGGGGCAACCCGGTCATCAACCCGGAGTACAACGCCGCTCAACTGGCCGAGGCGCTCGCCAAGCTGGAAGGCTTCAACTACGCACCCTCCGAGGTGCAGTGGTGGCAGCACGGCCACTCCAGCGAGCGCGACTTCATCTACGTCACCACGCAGAACCTGAGCGCCGAGCAGTTGCAGGCGCTGTCCGAGGAAGTGGGCTTCGAGCGAAGCCTCCTGGTGTGCTGCTCGGCCTTTCACGGTGTGAGCGCCGCACAGGCGGGTGAGCGCTGGCCGAACCTGACGCTGAAGAAGATCCCGAAAATGGTGCTGGCCCGCTGCGAATGGGGCCACGACGACTACAGCCTGAATGTGGCGAATCTGCCGATGGCGAAGTCGGAGCCGCAAGCGCCTGCCCCGCAAACCATCGGAAAAGGCCGAGCCAAAAGAACCGCGCCCATAGCAGATTTGTTCGGTGTTGGGGAGGGCGAGGCATGAGCAAGAAAATTGCGACTTTCCCGCCGGACTATGCCGACTGGCTGACCGATCTCAAGACCCGCGTGACGGCAGCCCGCCAGCGTGCGGCGCTGGCGGCGAATGCGGAACTGATTCGCCTCTACTGGCAGATTGGCCGGGACATTCTGGAACGGCAGGCCCGACAGGGCTGGGGCAGCAAGGTCATTGAGCGGCTGGCGCGTGACCTGCGCGAAGCCTTCCCGGAGATGAAGGGATTCTCCAGCAGCAACGTGAAATACATGCGCTATTTCGCCGAGCACTGCCCCGACATCCGATTTGGTCAGCAGCCTGCTGACCAATTGCCGTGGTTCCACCTCGTCACCCTTCTGACCAAGGCTCAACCCGCCGACCGCGAATGGTATGCCCGCAAGGCGATCGCGGAAGGCTGGTCGCGCACGACGCTGGAGCTCCACATCCGCAACCGCCTGCTGGAACGCCAGGGACAGGCCATCACCAACTTTGATGTCCGTCTGCCCGCACAGCACTCGGAACTGGCGCACGAGACGTTGAAAGACCCGTATCTGTTCGACTTTCTCGGTCTGGGCGACGACGCCCACGAGCGCGAGATCGAGAACGCCTTGGTGCGGCACATCACCAGGTTCCTGCTGGAGTTGGGTAGCGGCTTTGCCTTCGTGGGGCGCCAATTTCGGCTGGAGATCGAGGACGATGAATTTTTCATCGACTTGCTTTTCTACCATACGCGCCTGAAGTGCTATGTCGTGGTAGAGCTGAAGGCCACGGCCTTCAAGCCCGAACATGCCGGGCAATTGAACTTTTACCTGACCGCCGTGGACAAGCAGGTCAAAGCACCCGACGACAAGCCCACCATCGGCCTTCTGCTGTGCAAGACAAAGAAGCGGACGGTTGCGGAATATGCACTATCCGGCATTGACAAGCCGATTGGCGTGGCCGAATACGCACTCGTGCGTGCTCTGCCTGAAACGCTGGTCACCAGTTTGCCGACGGTGGAGGAATTGGAAAGCGAGCTGGAGGCGATCGATGGCCTGCCTGAACACGATGCAAAGGATGAGCAGGCAGTTATTCGAAATCCTCGAATAACTGGCAGCCAAGATGAGGGGGATGAGCAATGAGCACCCGCGTACAAAGCCACATCACCGGACGTTTGTCGCTGCGCGCGCCGCAGGCTGAATCGCTGGCCAGATTGAAACAGGCGCTGGATGCCGCGCCGGAAATGCTGGGCCATGAGCGTGATGTGGCCGCCATTCTTTCCACATTGAAGGCGCAGTTCCCGACGTTGGAAGACTTCGAGCGCGAGTTCCCCTCGCTGTGCTTCGCGCTGGCCACGGGCGTGGGCAAGACGCGTCTGATGGGCGCGTTCATCGCCTACCTGCATCTGGCACACGGCATCAACAACTTCTTCGTGCTCGCACCCAACCTGACCATCTACAACAAGCTGATCACGGACTTCACGCGCAACACGCCCAAGTACGTGCTCAAGGGCATCGCCGAGTTCGCGCAGCAAGCGCCGCTGATCATCACGGGCGACAACTACGACCAGACCGGTGCGGCGGTGGACGATCAGTCGATGGGCTTTGCCCACGATGTGCGCGTCAACATCTTCAACATCTCCAAGATCAATTCCGAAGTGCGTGGCGGCAAGGAGCCGCGCATCAAACGGATGCGCGAGGTGCTGGGCGACAGCTACTTCAACCACCTGGCGAACCTGCCCGACCTGGTGCTGTTGATGGACGAATCGCACCGCTATCGGGCCAGTGCCGGGGTGCGGTCGATCAACGAGCTGAAGCCGCTGTTCGGTCTGGAGCTGACGGCAACGCCGTTCGTGGAATCCGGCAAGGGGCCGGTGCCGTTCAAGAACGTGGTGATGGACTACCCGCTGGCGCGGGCGATGGAAGATGGCTTCGTCAAGGAACCGGCGGTCGTCACCCAGCGCAACTTCAAGGCCAGTGACCACACGCCGGAAGAAGTCGAGAAGACCAAGCTGGAAGACGGCGTGCGCCTGCACGAGACCACCAAGGTCGAGTTGCTCACCTACGCCCGCGAGAACGGGGTCAAGCCGGTAAAGCCGTTCATGCTCGTCATCGCACGCGATACCACGCACGCGGGGCAACTTTTGGCGCTTCTGGAATCGGAAGCGTTTTACGAGGGGCGCTACGCGGGCAAGGTGATCCAGGTGGATTCCAGCCGCACAGGTGCGGAAGAAGAAGAGATGATCACGCGCCTGCTGGCCGTGGAGAGCGTGGACGAGCCGACCGAGATCGTGATTCACGTCAACAAGCTCAAGGAGGGTTGGGACGTGACCAACCTCTACACCATCGTCCCGCTGCGCGCCGCCAATGCCCGCACGCTGATCGAGCAGAGTATCGGGCGCGGCCTGCGCCTGCCCTACGGCAAGCGCACCGGTGTGGCGGCGGTGGATCGCCTGAACATCGTTGCCCACGACAAGTTTCAGGAAATCATCGACGAGGCCAACCGTGGCGATTCGCCGATCCGGCTGAACCAGGTCATCTTGGATGCACCTTCTGCCGACGATAAGAAGGTGAGCGTGCAGGTCGCATCGGGCGCAGCAACGCTGCTTGGTCTGATGGACGCTGCGCCCGCAGTTTATTCGGCCTCGGCGGCCGCCAATGGCGGTGAGGTAAAACCAGCACCAACGCCGATCTTCACCACCGAGGCGGAGAAGCAGGCGGCGCGGATGGTGATGGAGGTCATTGCCAAGTACGAGGTCAGGCGTGATCTGGTGCCAACGAGCAGCGCACTGCTCACGTCCGAAGTGCAGCAGGTTATTCAGGCTGAAGTGGCGGAACGTTTGCGCCCACTGCAGGGCAGCCTGCTGGCGGGTGTGGATGAATCTGCTCCAGCGCTCGATCTGTCTTCCGTGGTGGCCAAGGCCGCTGAGATCGTGGTGCAGCAGACCATCGACATTCCGCGCATCGCCGTGGTGCCCCAGGGTGAGGTGACGACCGGCTTTCGCTCGTTCTCATTGGACGTGAGCCAGTTTCGCCTGCAACCGGGTGAGCGCGAGATCATTGGTCAGATGCTGCGCACCAACGAGCAGTTCACGCTGGCGGCGGAGATCGGCCTGAAGGAGCAGCGCCCGGAGGACTACATCGTCCACGCGCTGGTGGACTTCGACGACATCGACTACTTCACCCACGCCGACCTGCTCTACGACCTCGCGGGCCAGATGGTGAAGCACCTGCAGAGCTACCTGTCAGAACCCGATGCACTCAACGTGCTGGATGGGCAACGAAAGACCATCGCCAATGAAATCCACGCACAGATGATGGCGCATTTCTTCGAGGAGGCGACCGAGTTTGAAGTGCAGGTCAGTCGCGGCTTCACGGAACTCAAGCCCTGTAACTACACGGCCACGGCGGGACAAGCGCCGCGCCACTACCGCGAAACCGTGGACGACGTTGGCCGTATCAAGACGATGTTGTTCGGCGGGTTCAGCAAGTGCCTGTACCCGCTGCAGAAGTTCGACTCGGACACCGAGCGCCGTTTCTCCGTCATCCTCGAACGCGACGCCAGCAAGTGGTTCAAGCCCGCGAAGGGGCAGTTCCAGATCTTTTACAAGCTGGGTACCGAGCAACCGGAATACGTTCCCGACTTCGTGGTGGAGATGGATTCGTTCATCCTCCTGGCCGAGACCAAGAAGCGGGACGACCTGAAGTCTGACGAAGTCGTCGCCAAGGCTGCTGCGGCGGTGCGCTGGTGCCGGTACGCTTCGGATCACGCCAGGAGCGTTGGTGGCAAACCGTGGAAATACCTCCTGGTGCCCCACGATGAGATGGCTGAATCAAGGCGTCTGGCCGAGTTGCTGCGCTTCGAGCAGCAGGAGTGAGGCGGATTGCCAGGCGAAGCAAGGACAGCGGCACACCACGGCCGACGTTGTCCAGGTGCCGATCAGCACGCACATCAATACCGATTCAAGTATCGTTGGCACCCACGCCGCATCTGCACCCACATCCGGAGCACCCGCATGGACACACGTCACCTCATCGACCCCGAACTGCTCGTTGCCCTCGAACTGCTGCCGACACTGGAGTTTTCGCGGGAATCCATCCCGGCGATGCGCACCGACATGCAGCAGCGTGCGGGCGGGATGCCACCGCCTCCCGAGCTTGCGGTCGACCTCGAGGAGGTGAGCATACCGGCACCCGAAGGCCACCGGATCGGCGCGCTGGTGTATCGCCCGCGAACTCGTGCGGATCGTCCACGGCCGGCGGTGCTGCATATCCACGGCGGCGGTTATGTGTTCGGTTCGATGCACATGATGGACGCCGCCAACCGGGTGCTGGCGGTCGAACTCGATTGTGTCGTCGTCGCCGTGGATTACCGGCTCGCTCCCGAAACGCCGCATCCGGGGCCGCTGGAAGACTGCTACACGGCGCTGCGCTGGTTGCACGCCAGTGCACGCGAACTGAACGTGGATGCTGCGCGCATCGCCGTGAGCGGCGAGAGCGCGGGTGGCGGGCTTGCGGCAGCGCTGGCGTTGCTGGCACGCGATCGGGGCGAAGTGCCGCTCGCGTTTCAGCGGCTGATCTATCCCATGCTGGACGATCGCACCTGCACCAGCAGCGATCCGCATCCGTATGCCGGCGAGTTCGTCTGGACACCGACCGCCAATCGTATCGGCTGGAGTTGTCTGCTGGGGCACGAGCCCGGTGCGTCCGGGGTATCACCCTACGCAGCACCAGCCAGGGCCACGGATCTCGCCGGGCTGCCACCCGCGTTCATTTCGGTGGGCACGCTCGATCTGTTCGTCGATGAGAACATGGACTATGCGCAGCGCCTGATACGTGCGGGTGTGCCGACCGAACTGCACGTCTATCCGGGCGCCTTCCACGGTTCCGACATGGCCGTTGCTGCAGCACTCACCCAGGACGCGCAGCGCAACGCGCTCGCAGCGCTGCGACGCGCGTTCGCGCGTGCACCCGCCGGATGAAGCGGCTGTCGCAAGACCCCTCGAGCGCTCGCACGATCTGCGTGTGACGACACCTTCGCACACACCGGTGGGGCACCGTGAATGCATCCCTACAGGCCCGTGTAGGGGCCAACCACCTGCTCGTCCAGGATCACGCCCATATCGCGCGCGTAGTCTTCCCACAGCGCGACCAGTTGCTTCAGTCGCTCGGGTTGCTGTGTGGAGAGATCGTGGCGCTCGCCCGGATCCTGCTTCAGGTTGTACAGCGCCCAGCGACCGGAACCGTTGGGTTCGCTGACGTAGTCCGCCTTCCAGTCGCCCTGGCGCAGCGCGCGTTGGCCGAACAGTTCCCAGCCGATGGCCTCGTCTTCCTCGTGCACGCGGTCGGTCTTTTTCTGCAGGTACGCAACCATCGATTTGCCGCGCAGCGGCTCGACCGTACGGTCGTGATGGTGCGTGCCCGGGTGTTCGACGCCGGCCAGTTCGAGCACGGTCGGCACGATGTCCATCACGGTGGCGAAGTGGTCGTCGATGCTGTTGTGCTGCCGCGCAAAGCCGGGGTAGCGGATGATGGTCGGGCTGGTGATGCCGCCCTCGGTGGTTACCGACTTGTAGAGCCGGCGTGGCGCGGTGGCGGCCTGTGCCCAGTGCGGGCCGTAGGCCAGCGTCGAGTCGGCACTGCCCCAGGCGGCGAAGTCGCCTTCGCCACGTTGCTGGAAGCCTTTCACGTTCGCGAACATGGCTTGCAGCGTATCGGGTGCGGCGCCGTTGTCGGACAGGAATACGACGACGGTGTCGTCGAGCCGGCCGCTGTGGCGCAGGGACTCGAGCACCCGGCCGATGTTCCAGTCCATGCGATCGACCATCGCGGCGTAGATTTCCATCTTGCGCGACTGCCTGCGCTTCTCGTCGGCGTCGAGGCTGTTCCAGTCGCGCAGTGTCGCGGGCGCGCTGGTCTCGGCATTCGGCGGCAACAGTCCGAGCTGCTGCTGGCGTGCCACGCGTTCCTGCAGCAGCACTTCCCAGCCGGCGTCGTAACGGCCCTTGTACTTGTCGCGCACGTCTGCGGGCGCTTGCAGCGGCCAGTGCGGGGCGCTGAACGGCAGGTACGCGAAGAACGGCCGGGTCCTGTCTTCGTCGAGGAATTTCACCAGCCTGTCGGTGAAGTAATCCGAGGAATAGAAATCCTTCGGCAGTTCGACCTTCACGCCGTTCTCGGTGTAGTGCGCGCTCCACTCCGATCGCGGAGTGCTCTCCTTGCCGAAGTGGTTGTGACCCGCCTCGATCAATGCGAACACGCGCTCGAAGCCGCGCCTGGCAGGATCATCCTCGGGGCGGCGGTTGCCGAGGTGCCACTTGCCGCTCATCACGGTGCGATAGCCGGCATCGCGCAACAGTTCGGCCACGGTCACGACCGTGTCGGTGAGATGACCGTCGTAGCCGGGCTTGCCGCGCTGCGAAGGGGTAAGCATCTCCGCCATGTTCGCGATGCCGGCGCGATGGTGATCGGTTCCGGTCATCAGCATCGCTCGTGTCGGCGAGCACGTGGACGCGGTGTGGAAGCCGGTCAGGCGCAGCCCGTCGCGGGCGAGTCCGTCGAGGTTCGGGGTGCTGATCTCGCCGCCGAAGGCGCCCACATCGGAGAAGCCCATGTCGTCGGCCATGATGATCAGGAAATTCGGCCGTGGTGTCGGTTCGGCCCGAACGGTTTCCGTACCCAGCGTGAATACCAGCAATCCGCACAGCAGTGCCGCCAGGTGGGCTCTGTGTCTTGTCGTTTTCGATGCCGGATTCCGCATGGCCACTCACTCCCTGCGTGTGACGGTGACGCTCAGGACTCGGCCCAGCGACGCAGGAGGTTATGGTACACCTGCGAGAGGCGCAGCACTTCCGGATGCGACGGGCCCACGGCCTGCGTGAGCGACTGGATGCTCTGGTCGAGATCGAACAGCACGGTGCGGTCTTCCTCGTCCCTGACCAGGCTTTGCAGCCACAGGAAGCAGCAGACGCGCGCACCGCGCGTGACCGGCAAGACCTGGTGCAGGCTGCTGGAAGGGTAGAGCACCAGATCCCCTGCGGACAGCTTGGCTGCCTGGGCACCGAAGCGCACTTCCACCATCAGCTCGCCACCGTCGTATTCGTCGGGTTCGCACAGGAACAGCGTCGCGGAGAGGTCGCTTCGCATCAGTTGCGGCGTGCCCGGCAGCGCCATCACCGCACTGTCGACGTGCAGGCCGTAATGCCCGCCGTCGCGATAGCGGTTGAACTTGGGTGGGTAGATGGTGTTCGGCAGCGCGGCAGACACGAACAGCGGATGGTTCCCTAGGCGCTGCAGCACCTGTTGTCCGAGCTGGCGTGCCAGGGGTGTGTGTTCGTTCAGTTGTTCGTTCTGCTTGACGCGTGAGGCCAGCGTGCCGGCCGTCGCCAGACCGTCCTCCCAGGTGGCGCCATCGAGTGCCTTGCGAAAGGCCGCGACTTCGGTTTTCGAGAATACGTTTTCTATCACCGTCAGCATGGGATGGATCCTTTTTCATCCGATGGAAAACAGCGCGTCACGGCTGATGTCCTGCAAGGTGGGACAGCCGGTGAGCGCCATGCACAGTTCGAGTTCTTCGCGCAGCAGCTTGAGTGCGTGTGCCACCCCGAGCGCGCCCGCCACGGCCAACGCATGAATGCAGGGGCGTCCGATCAGTACCGCATCGGCACCACAGGCGAGTGCCTTGAATGCGTCGGTACCGTTGCGGATTCCGCTGTCGAGCAGCAGCGGGTAGTCGTTGCCCAGCGCTCGGCGGATTGCCGGCAGGCAGTCCAGGCTTGCAGGCGCATGATCCAGTGCACGACCGCCATGGTTCGACACCACCTGCCCCTGCACGCCCAGCTTCGCGAGGCGTGCAGCATCGCCCGGATGCGTCACGCCCTTGACGATCACCGGCAGTTCGGTGCTGTCGAGCAGCCACTCCAGGTCCTGCCAGCCGGGTGCCTCGCTCATCATGCCCTGGAAGATGACGCTCTGTCCGGCGCCAAGCGTGACCTGCTCCGGCGTCGGGTAGCGCTGCAGGTTGGCGGCGTGGATGCCAGCCGGCAGGCTGAAGCCGGCGCGCTGGGCGCGCGGTGAAGCCGCCTGCACCGGGGTGTCGAGCGTGACCACCAGTGAGCGGTAGCCGGCGGCTTCGGCGCGCCGCACGAGGTCCAGGGTATGCTCCCGGCGCGGCTGGAAATACAACTGGAACCACAACCCGAACGGGTGTCTGGCCGCGATGTCTTCCAGCGTGAACGACGACAGCGTACTGCAGACCATGCCGGCTTCCATCGCTGCTGCGCCGTGGGCGCTGGCCAGTTCGCCGTCGGGGTGCACGAGTGCCTGCAATGCCACCGGTGCCAGCAGCAGCGGATGGCGGAACGCCTGCCCGAACAGTTCGCAACGCGTGTTGCCGTGGCGGCAATCCACCAGCAGCCGTGGTTGCAGTGCGAGGGTTTCGAACGCTTCCCGGTTGCGGCGCAGCGTGTGCTCGTTGCCGCTGCCGCCGGCGATGTGTGCAAACACCGCCGGTGGCAGACACCGTTGCGCGTGCCGCTCGTATTCCTCTACCGATACCAGCCCGGCGGGAATTGCATGAGTCGACGTGGATGACATCCGCTGCCCCGTGTCACAGTTCGTAGGACAGGGTCAGGAAGATGCTGCGCGCATCTCCCTTGTAGGTCAGCGCCCCGCTGCGATACCCGGCGAGGTAGTAGTCCTTGTCGGTGATGTTCAGCGCGTTCAGACGAGCGCTGAACTTCTCGTTGAACTCGTAGTCGAGGAACAGGTCGTACGTCGTCGCGCTCGGCACCTGGTAGTTGTATTTGCCGATGGTTGCGTTGAAGTCGGCACCGGTATCGGGCTGGCCCGCGTATTTCTCGCTGGAGTACGTCGATGTGCCACCGATCGCGAGCTTGTCCGTCACCTGGTAGCGCAACTGCACGAACGCACTGTCCTCGGCGAAATTGCTCAGCACGAGCCCCTTCCTGCCCGGATCGACCGATTTCAGGACCTCGGAGTCCATCTTCGACAGGCCGATCTGCGCACTGAGCCTGGGTGTCAGGTTGCCGGAGACCGAAAGCTCGATCCCCTTCACGCGGTTCTTGCCGGTGTTGAGCGTGCCGAGCGTGCTGTAGTTGTCGCCCACGCTCTCCATCACATCGTTCTTGGTGATCTGGAACACCGCCACGGTGGCCAGCAGCTTCTCGTCGAACAGGTTCCACTTGCTGCCGATCTCGATGTTCTCGGCCTCTTCCGGCTTGCTTTCGGTCACCTGGTCCGGCTCGCCACAAAGCCCGCCGTAACCGCAGCTCGCACCGACGTCGGATTCGCCGCCGTTGATTTCGCTGGACGTACTCCAGGTCGCGTAGACGTTCCCGCCCGACGCGATCTGGTAGACGATGCCGATGTGCTTGTTCAGCAGGTCGTCGGAGTACTTGTAGACGGTCTCCGTGTTGTTGCGGGCTACCACCAGGTTCCTGTAATCGAAGTCGTCGTAGCGCAAACCGAAGAACAGGCTGAGCGCTTCGGTGATGTCGATGGTGTCCATGATCGAGGCCGACCAGGTCTTCACGTTGTAGTCGGAGTCGAATGCTCCTCGCGTCACCGACCGACCGATCAGATTGCCGATGTTTCCAACGCGGTTGCCGGCACCGTCCAGGATGCAGAAACCTGCCGAGGAGGGCCCCGCCCCACGACCGGGCAGCCGGCAGTTGGAGAGGCCGTTGTTGCTGATGTTGTAGTTCCCGTTGAGCACCTTGAGGTCGGAGTATTCCGCGCTGACCAGGAACTGGTGGCGCATGCCTGCGATGTTCCTGTCGAGATGGACATTGAGTTGATCGACGAAATACTCGACTTCCTGCCAGCCCTGGTGCGTGCTGAGCGAGATGGTGCCGGCTCCGGGAGCTACCGGATCGTCCGCAGCCCTGGTGGCGCCACGCGCCCCGGTCACGACGTAGCCGTTGTCCGTTTCTCCGTAGCGAATCGCATTCTGGATCCGGAAATCCTCCGAGAAGTCGTATTTCACGCGCAGTGTTCCCGTGTCCACGGTGGATTCCAGAAAGTCACCGTGCTGCGAGTAGACCGGTATGTTGCGTACCGGTCTGCCACCGTTCGGAACGATATAGGTGCCCATGTCGGGCCGGTCGGTGGCCTCGAGACGGTAGTAATCGGCCACGACCCGGAGCTTGTCGCTCACCTGGAATGCGGCAGACAGCGCGATTCCCTGCCGCTCGCGATCTGCCGGGGAACGATCCGGTATGTCCTGGTCTGCGTACAGTGCGTTGATGCGCACGGCGACGTCGTCACTGATCCGCTTGTTGGCATCGACCGTGTAGCGCTGGTAGCTGTCGGTGCCCAGCCCGCCCTGCAGCTTGGTGAAGTCGTATTCGCTGCTGGCCTGCTTGGTGATGCTGTTGACGGCGCCACCGGTGCTGCCGCGCCCCGCGAACGTCGAGCTCGGCCCCTTGGTGACTTCCACCTGCTCCACGGCGAAGCTTTCGCGTATCGTCATGCCGGGGTCACGCAGCCCGTCGACGAATACGTCGCTGCGCGCTTCGTGGCCACGGATGATGTAGCGGTCGCCGAATGCGTTGCCGTTTTCACCGGTCCCCAGCGTGATGCCGGGCTGTGTCGCAAGTACCGCGCGCAGGTCGGAACGACCGGAATCCTGGATTGCGGTCTGGGTCAGCACGGTGATCGTCTGCGGCGTTTCGGCCAGTGGCTTGACGTGACGCTCGTCACCGGACACCCGGGCCTTGTACGGCGCCCCCGGCTGCGCATACGGATTGGTGTCGATCGCGCGTTCCTCGATCTGCAAGGTGTCCAGCTCGAGCGTCTCGTCGTCTGCCGCGAGGACCGGGACCGCCATCAGTGCCGAGACGCTCAGCACGAAGGCTTGTCTTGCGGCACGACTGACGTCGGGAAGATGAGCGGGCGGTACCGTTGCGGGTGCGCGGGTGCTGCGCAGGCTCACTGGACGCAGTGTCGTTGGTTTGGTGGACATGCAGGACTCCTGTTGCTTACTTCGTGATCAATGAATATTCGACGGGTATCGCCAGCGAAAGCTGGTCGCGGCGCATGGAATCCGGGATGGCAGGCAGGGGATCCGCCTTGGCGAGCATTTCGAGGGCGGCCTGATCCAGCGCGCCATTGCCGGAGCTTTTCCTGATGCCCGAGGAAATGACCTTGCCCGACTTGTCGATCATGAACTGCAGCACCACCGTGCCTTGCTGCTTTTCCTTCTTCAGTGCGGCCGGGTATTCCTTGTGCCGGTTCAACCAGCGCATCAGGGATGCCAGGTAGTTTCTGGCGTCCCCCTTGTGCTCGCCGGCGTGTGCGGAAACCGATGTGCCGGACGCGGGCGTACTGCTGGAGGTGGTGGCGGCCACGGCCGGTGTGGTCGCCGCGGTGGTGCGCGCTGGGGCCGACGTGACCGCTGCTTCGGCCGCGGGCTCGGGTGTGGGCGCCGCGACGGTTTCGACCTTCTCCGCCACCGGTTCCGGCCTGGCGACGATGGGTTTTTCCACGCGTACCGGTGGCCTGGGCTCGGGCCTGACGGGCTTCGGTGGGGGAGGCGGTTCGGGCGGGATCACCGTCTCGTCGGGAATGTCGTCGACCGGGCCCGGGGCGGCGGCGAATCCGATCTCGATTCCCGCGCGCCCTTCGTCCTTCGCGGCGCTGGTGTCGAGCGCATCGCCTGTCAGCAGCCACATGGCCAGCGCAGCGTGCGACAGCGCTGCAGCCACGAAGGCCATACCCCAGTTTCTGGCCGGCATCGGTGCCGTCTCCGATAGTGCGTTCTTCACTCTGGAACCGCGCCGCCTCCCGCTGGACACAGGAAGTCGGCTTCCGTCGAATGGGTGCGTCAGTGTGGCTGCGTGAACACGGCCAGCTTCTGGATGCCCGTGCGCTCGACGATGGCCATGACATTGACCACCTTGCCGTAATTGAGCGCCGCGTCGGCCTGCAGGTGCAGGGCGGCTTCGCTCGCCTTCGAATCCATCGCCTGCTTCAGCACGGACAATCGGCCTTCAAGCGCATCCTCGGTGACGACCTCGCCATCGAGGCGGTACACCCCCGTCGCGTCGACCTCGAGCGTGTGTGCCTTGTCCTCTTTGGGCGGACTCGTCCTTGCCGTCTGCGGCAGGTTGACATTGACCACGTTGGTCATCAGCGGAGCAGTGACCATGAAGGCGACCAGCAACACCAGCATCACGTCGACCAGCGGCGTGATATTGATTTCACTGAGTTCCGTATCGGCTTCGCTGCGATGGAATCCCATGATCCGTCCTCAGCCGGCCACGTCGAGTCGTGCACCGGGCATGGCCGCCACACGGCGGGGCGCCCTGGCATTGCCGTGCTCGGTGATCGAGGCCGGTACGGCCTCCAGATACTGGTCACCCGCAATCGCGAGGAAATCGCCTGCGAAGTCCTCGAGGCGCTGCACGATCAGCCGGGAGCGGCGCAGGAAGAAGTTGTAGGCGAGCACCGCAGGAATGGCGACCGCGATACCGACTCCGGTTGCCAGCAGCGCCTCGCCGATGGGTCCGGCCACCACATCCAGGCTGGCAGAGCCGCTGCTGCCGATGTCCTGCAATGCCCGCATGATGCCGATCACGGTGCCGAACAGTCCGACGAACGGGGCTGTGCTGCCGATGCTTGCGAGCATGCTCAGCCCGCCCTCCAGTGAGCGGCGCTCGTCGTGCAGTTGCGTGCGCAGGTGACGCTCCAACCGGTGTTCACGTTTGCCGCCGCTGCCCAGACTGCCACTGGCATGGGTGGCCATCGCAACAAAGCCCGCGCGTGCGATTGCACACATCGGGGTCCGTTCCACACAGTCGCAGGCGGCCTGCGACAGGGTGGGTGCCTGCCAGAACTGGCTGGCATACAGGCGATCGCGGCGCCCGACATGCGTGAACTGGAATGCCTTGAACAGAACGACCGTCCAGGTCAGCACGGAAAAGACCAGCAGAACCCAGAACGCCGCCGTAACGAAAAACTGCGGAGAGATGCTTGCAATGCTCATCGGCTACCTTTTCTGATTGCCTCGACGGGAACTCGCATCCGTGCAACCTGTACATGGTCGGGTCCGGGCGATCCGCCACGCGGCCACGGAGGTGCAGGGCATGCAAACGCTAATCTAAACGAGAGACGTTATCAACTGGATTTCGTCATATTCGTCGTATCCGGAGATGCATCTGAAGGCGGTAGATGGTGGAGCCAACAGGCGGCGGTGCCGCGCGCGAACTCAGTCGTGCTGGCGGGCGAGGTCCGCGGCCAGCGTACGTGATGCCTGCCAGAACAGCAGGTTGGCCGCACCGCCGAGCACGCCGATCACGAGCATCGAGTAGCGGATCGCCAGCGCACCGTGCTCGGCGGCGAACACGTAGTCGTTCAGCAGCCCGACCGACAGCGGCCCGAGTCCGAAACGCCGAATTCCTGTTTGATCGGCTCGATCAGCATGGCCAGGATCTGCCGGTCGATGAAGTTCATCACAAAGACCAGGCACAACAGGGCGAGCACGTAGTTGGCGTAGGCGGTGCTCGGAGCGCGTGGCGGCTGCATGGTGTCAGCGCCCTGCATCAGCACCTTCGGTCGCTGATCTCGAGGATGATGTTGCGCGTCCTTTCGCCGACCACGTAGGCGACGCGCGCCTGGAACTCGGGTACCGGGCCGTACAGGATCGTGCGAATGCCCTGTTTCTCGAGTTCGGGCAGCACCACGTCCAGATCGTCCACCAGGCCCGCGAACAGGTGGTGCAGGCCTTCGCCGTGCCTGTCGAGATGCCGGCTGAAGAGGTTGTCGCCCGACAGCGGCTGGATCAGTTCTAGGCACGGCTTGCTGTCCCACGCGGTTACCGCAACCCGGATCCTGCCGCTGTACGGCGTTCCGCCCTTGCGGTCGTACTTGATGCCCTGATCGTCCTCGAAAATCGTGAACGGACCCCAGCCGACCGTGTTCGTATAGAAATCCAGCGCCTGGTCGAGATCCCGCACGACCATGCCCACCTGCAGCACCCGATCGAAATTCAGGTTCATCGCCGATCCCCCCGCTTTCTCATTCGCCCAGTTGCCGTACCTGCGCGACGTGCATCACGCGCGTCTGCAGCGCCTGTAATGGTTCTTCCGGCAGCAGGAAGCGCCAGAAGACCCGCCCCTGCGTGCGTCCCGCCGTGTCGAGCCAGTTCGGCACGCCCGGGTCGCGGTGTGCGACCACGACACGGAAACTGCCGTCGGCCCTGAGCCGGATCTGCCGGCGGTTCAGCGAGACACAGCGGTTGATGTAATCGTAGGTCTGCAGGAATCGCGTATAGAGCAGCACGTTTGCGAACCGGCAGGCTGGAAAGCGCCCTTCGATCACCAGTGCCTCGTCGGGCTGGAGTTCGTACGGCGCCAGCGCGTAGATCGCATCCATGTTGGCCCAGCCGGTGCTTGCTGCCGGATCTGCCGGTGGATTGAAACGGTTCGCGACCGTCGAGACCCATCCGGGTTGCGGGTACGGCCCATGCGGGAATGGCGGTACATCGAGGGTCATGCCACGCACGTAGTGCATGGCGCAGCGTATGCGTGCTGCCAGCGCGGCGTCATCCAGGCGTGGCGGTGGGGCGGGGTCGGGGTCCAGGCACTCGATCGCGAGCGGGACATGCAGGGTGGGGTCCGACGCCGCGGGTCGCTCGCGTTCGAAGAAGTGACGCGTATTGATCAGCCCTGCCTGCGGATGCAGCGGGAACCAGTTGCCCGGACAGCGCTCCGCGCTCAGCACGAACTCGAAGTTGCCGTCCGGGTCGGGATGCAGGTCGCTGTCCTTGACCACGTTCACCGTCTGCCGTGAATAGCCCCCGTCGGCAGTGCCGAGTTCCTGGCTGAACGACGTGAACGTGGCACCGGCCAGATTGCCACGGATGCGGTAACTGCGCCCCGGTTGCACGTAGGCGCCGAAGTACACCGCGTCGGGGTTGTCACCGAGCACCTTCATGTTCGGCCCGGTAAGGCGGCGAAACACCGGTCGGCCGGGATCCACGTCGAGCTGGCTGCCGAGCGCGGCCTGCAGTGCATGCAGCACGTACACGCGGCCGTCGACGATGTCGTCGGGTCGTGTGTTGCCGAATTCCTCGCCGAGGAAGCGCGAGTTCAGTTCACGAACCAGGTGGAGCAGCTCCGCGAGCGCTGCGGCGCTGGCCGTCGTGTCGGTGGGCATGGCTCGATCCTCCGCTGGCTTGTGTCGTTGTGCGCGCTAGCCGGTTCCCGAACCGGCGAGGAAGTGTGCGAAGCGCTCGCGATACGGGGCGAACACCACGCCGTGCTGCGCCTCGCCGAGCCCGAACTGTGCCGCGCTGTAGCTGTGCACACCGTGCTTGTCGCGTGGACGATCGCGGATGTAGTTCTCCATTCGCCGGCGTGCTCCCGCCGTCAGTTCGAAGCCGAAATGGGCGTAGATCTTCTCGACAGCCCCGAGCAGGTCGCGCATGATCTCCGCGAATCCGAGGTCGATGAACTGGTGCTTGCGTTCGGGGTGTGCGTCGCGCCACCTCATGCCGCGCAGCAGTGCCTGTGACAGATGCTCGACTTCGCCTTGCGCCGTGAGTTTCGGATCGATGCCCTCGCTGAAGGTTGCACGCAGCGTTTGTGCCAGGCTGGACACCGACGCCATCACGGTCATCGGCTCGCGGTGCGTCCACACGATCGATGCATCCGGATACTCGTCGAAGATCGCCTGCAGGTAGGGCAGGTGCAGTGGCGACTTCAGTACCCAGCGTGGACGTGCGCAGTCCACCTGCAGGTGCTGCAGTACCTGGTGATGCCAGCGATACGCACCGTGCATGTCGTGGTCCAGGCACCAGCGCCGGTACGTCGGCACGTAGTAGGTTGCACTCCATTCGTCGCTGATGAAGTACATCGCGAGTATCGACAGGCATTCGGTCGGCAGCCGTGCGCCCATCTCGTGGATCGTCTTGAAGTTCGGCGCGATCTGGTCGAACGCGTCCAGTTGTGCCTCGACCTCGGCGATGCGCGGATCGCTGTCGATGTTGTCTGCATGCGGAGGTGGCACCGGCTTCATCACTTGCCAGTGCAGCGGTGAAATATGGTCCGGGTCCTGCGCGAGCACCTCGTGCAGGATCGTGGTTCCGGTGCGTGGCAGCCCGAGCACGAACAGCGGGCGCCGGATCGTCTGGGCCTCCACCGCCGGGCGTTGCTTGCGGTACGCGATGATGTCGAGCCGGTTCGCGAGCCGGCTGATCATCGCTTCCGCGGTCGCGTAGCGCCCCAGTTCCGACAGACGTGCCTCGCGTTCCAGCGAGTCGATCAGATGGTCCAGTCCGGTGCGAAAGCCCGGATCACCCCAGTCCGAATGTCCGGTGCGCTGCTCGGCGGCCGCCATCAATCGCTCCGGATCGAATCGTGGTTCTGCGTTCACGCTGACCTCCTTGCATCATTCGCTGCGTGGATCGGCGCCGGTGACGCGATCCATCAGCTCGTCGCCGTACACGCGCCGGCACAGGCCCTCGAAGTTTTCGCCTTCCGGCAGATCGAGGCCGCCGTCGACCGATACGGTCTGGCCCGTCACCCAGGCGGCCTGTCTTGAACAGAGATGGAGCACCGCGTCGCCGATATCCTCGGGGAAACCGTTGCGCGCGAGCGGCGTGTGTTCGATCGCGATTTTCTGTTCGTCCTCGCTGAAACCGAGCAGTGCGCCCTCGGTGGGTATGAAGCCGGGACGGATCGTGTTCACGCGGATCGCAAACGGTGCCAGCTCGATTGCCGCGCAGCGCACCAGCATCTCGAGCCCCGCCTTGGTGGCCCCGTAGGTCGCCATGAACTTCGGGATCTTGAAGCCGGCGCCGGAGGAGATCGCGACGATGCTGCCCCCGTGCTGCTGCATGGCGAGCGCGGCGTGCTTGATCGTGAGTGCGGTGCCCATGATGTTCAGGTCGCAGGCGTAGCGCCAGTGATCGGCGCTCAGTGACAGGATCGGCCCCGGCACACCGGTGCCTGCGTTGGCGACCGCGATATCGAGTCTGCCGCCAGCACCGGCCGCGACCTGCACGGCACGCTCCACGTCGGTCTCGACGGTGATGTCGCACTGCTGCACGCGCACCTCGGCGCCCGCAACCCTGGCGCGCAGGCGTCGGGCAGATTCCTCGAGCACGTCGCTGCGCCGGCCCGCGATCGTCACGATCGTTCCCTGTTCGAGCAGGCGCAACGCCGTTGCGTGCCCGATCCCGGTGCCGCCGCCGGTTACCAGCGCCGTACACCCCGCAAGCCCCGGATCGATCATGGTTGCACCTCGTGTCGCTGTCTGGTTGCCGCGGTTGCCCGGTTCGGGAACTTCCTGATGCAGCCGCAAGCGGATCCGCTTCGATTAGATCATGGCGATGAAGTCGAAGCCGGTGAAAGTCTCGTAATCTTTCGGGGGGAGCGCCGAGCGCCGGTGGAAGGTCTCATCCAGACACGCCAAGGTCGATAAATGGGCTTTGGAAGTGCCGATCCCATGCGTTGATCTGTGGACAGCCAATCGATATCGGATTTTAATGCGGAAAAACCAACATCGCAGGGAAGTGGGGGCGGGCATGTCCACGCGTGATCTCGTTGCGTTCAATGCGATCATCAACAGCGTCTATGAGAGCAGTTCCGGGGCCTCACCGTGGAATTCCTTTCTCCGACGTATCAAGGACGCGACCGGGTCCGTATATGCGTGGATGGCGTTTGCCGATGAGCACTCCCAGGCCTGGAACGAGCGTCGGCATTACCTGGAAAACGACAGCAGCCGCCCTCTGGATGGTCGCCACGACCGCTCTGATTTTCTCCGTGTCAGTCCGTTTACCGCGTTGCCACAGGGCATGGTGAGGAGCGTGCGCGAGTTGGCGAAGGAGGGGCGTGCAGCTCATTTCGAATTTCGGGATCGGGCAATGAAACCGTTCGGTCTCGGCGACATCATCGGCGTGAATTTCATTCGGGACGACGGGCAGGTCGGCAGTTTGCGTCTCGGGCGTCCGCAGACGGCACAACCTTACTCCAGAAAGGAAAAGGACCTGTGCCTGCTCCTGTTGCCACATCTTCGGCGCGCCAGCGCGGACGTATCTGCCAGGAGATCGTCTGCACACTGGCGATCCATTCTCTTCGAGATTTGCCGTGCGCTTGGGATTGGTATCTTTCTGATCGACCCGGATCATCACGTTCATGATGCGAACGATTTCGCAATGGATCTGCTTCGGGTGCACGATCAGATTCTGTCCGTACGGAAGGGCCAGCTGCACGTGCAGGCCCGTGGTGACGATCGAGCATTCATCAGGGCCGTTGCGGATACGTTTGCGGATGGCGGTAGTCATGCCTTTCGACCCACAGGCAGCGCAGCCCGCAATCATCTCTTTTTCGTATGCACGACGCTGGCGCACGAGGCGCCAACCACCCTGGGGCGACGTGCGATCGTGTTTGTCGGTGATTCGTCCCTGTCTCGCCCGATCGATGCAGGCGTGCTGCGTGATCTCTTTGCGCTCAGCCGTGCCGAGGCCGACGTAGTGCTCGGTCTGACCAGCGGCCTGTCGATTGCAGAGATTGCGTCACAGAATGCGACCTCGCGCAACACGGTATACAGCCAATTGAAGGCTGTCTTCGAGAAGGTAGGCGTGGGCCAGCAGTCGGTTCTGGTGAGTCGTGTGCTGAGCAGTATCGCCATTCTCGGGCGAAGCTGAACCGCTCCGTCGCGGTCCTGCACACGAAGTGCAGCGGCCAGCTCCCATCTTCCATCTCACCAATCTTGGTGAAGCGTCACGTTCGCTGCATCTGTATCTTCGGCAGGTGTGGATTGGCTGTATGAGCACGATCATTCGAGGGGGCGATCATGTCGGCACATTTTTCGAATCGGACACATGGAGCGTTCTGCATCGTGATGGCAGGGTTGCTGTCGACGGCGGCTGGTGCACAGGAGCAGAATTCAAGCCAGGGTCTGGAAGAAATCATCGTCACTGCGCAGAAACGCGAGGAATCGATCCAGGACGCGCCCATTTCCATCGTTGCCTTTTCGGAGAGGATACTGGAGGCGCGTGGCATCACGAATCTGGCCGACCTGGCTGCCGATGTCCCGTCGCTGAGCATCTCGCCTCACCCCCAGAGCGGTACGACGCTGCGCACTTTCATTCGTGGTCTCGGTATCGTCAACGACCAGATCACGTACGATCCGAGCGTTGCCATTTATCTCGATGGCGTGTATGTGGCCCGATTCCAGGGCCTGGCCACGGAAGTTGCCGACCTGGAACGGATCGAAGTGCTGCGCGGCCCCCAGGGCGCGCTGTATGGGCGTAACTCGACAGGCGGTGCGATCAACTTCATCACGGCTGCACCGAAGCTCGATGACCTCGGATTCCGACAGGACTTTTCGGTTGGCAATTACGACGGTTTCCGCTCACGCACGTACGTCAACCTTCCCGTCGGTGAGACGTTTGCCGTGGATCTGTCGTATCTCCGGGCAGGCAAGAACGGCTTTGTCCGCAACCTGGGGACCGGGGTGAGCCGTTTTGGCGATCAGGATCGTCGCGCGTATCGCATTGCCGCACTCTGGAACCCGATTGACCGCCTGAACATAAGATACACGTACGATCGCTCCGAGCTGGAAGACACGCCGAATTTCGTTGCACGGGTGCCACTCTATTCGTCGCGGTCATCGCGACCGAAGGTTGGTTCGCCGGCCGAGCGAAACCTGCGCGCGAATGACGTCGTGGGCTGGGGGCATAACCTGACGGCCTCGTTCGAGGTCAACGACACGCTCTCCTTGCGATCCATCACTGCCTACCGGGATCTCGACAGCTTCGTCAACCGGGCATATCACACAGGCTTGTATGGCGTGCCCATCAGCGCGTGGGATCTGAATGTTTCGCAACATCAATTTTCGGAAGAGCTGCAAGCGATCGGAACCATGCTCGATTCGCGTCTGGAGTATGTTGCCGGTTTCTACTGGTTTGAAGAGGAGGCAACTGCCATCGAGTTCGGTCGTCAGCCCCTGGCGAACAGGCGTACTGACCGTGACCTCTCGGCGAACAACACGGCTTATGCAGCGTTTGGACAAATGAGCTATACGCCTGATTTTCTGGATCAGCGATTACAACTGACGGTTGGCGCTCGCTGGTCACGCGACAAGCGGGAAGCGATCAAGGTGGATGCACCATCACTTATCAGCAATGGCACACCGTTGCCGATCGCTGCCGGTGAAGCGAAGCGCAGATACACGGACTTCAGTCCAAGCGCCGTCATCGCGTTCGATGCCAGTGACAATGTCAATTTGTATGCGAAGGTTGCCACCGGCTACAAGACGGGCGGGTTCAATCTTTCGTCGAGCTCCATCGCCACCTTCAAGGCCGGTTTTGGTCCGGAATCCGTAATCAGCTACGAACTTGGGGTCAAATCCAATTGGCTGAACAATACGCTGCGCGTCAATGCGGCGCTGTTCACTGCCAGGTACGATGATCTTCAATTGTCGGTCAACCCTGATCCGAGCAACACGGCAATTACGGATGTGCTCAATGCGGGCAAGGCATCGGTCGATGGTCTGGAACTCGATATCGCCATGCGCCCCGTACCCGAGTTGAATCTGTCGCTTGCCTATGCCTGGCTGGACGCCGGGTACGACAGCATCAAGGATTCCCTGGGAAATAATATCGCTTACAAATATGGGTTTGTCGAAGCACCGAAACAGAAGCTCTCGACGAGTATTGAATATACATTTGCCGATACCGTTGTCGGGACACCGAGCGTGATGCTTACCTACGCACATCAATCGGAACGGATCAGCTCCACTTCCTGTCCGAAGTGTGTGATTGGCAGCTATGGACTGCTTGATGCCCGCATGAGTCTGACGGATATACCCGTCGGGCAGCGGGGCAAGTTGCGATTCTCGTTATGGGGAAAAAATCTCCTGGACGAAGACTACTACACGATGCACGTCATGATTCTTGTGCCGTCGGCGGTTTTCGGCGACCCGCGTTCCTATGGTGCAGACGTGACCTTCGAATACTGATTGCAACGGTCCACGGAGACGAAGCAGTGCAAGAGGCAGCAGAGTTTGCAGCAAGGTATGGTCGGTGGGCGCTGATCGCAGGCGGCTCCGAAGGCATTGGCCGCAGTTTTGCGCTGCAGCTTGCAGCCCGTGGCCTGCACCTGATTCTCGTGGCGCGGCGGGCAGAGCCTCTGCAGGCGACGGCACAGGAAATCCGTGAACGCTTCGACGTGCAGGTCAGCGTTCATTCGGAAGATCTGACGGCACCGGACCTTGGGCCGCGTATCGAGAAGGTCGTCGCCGAGCGGGAAGTGGGCATGCTGGTCTACAACGCAGGTGCTGTTCACGGCGCCGGGCTGCTGCTCGATCGCGCGCTCGAGGATGCGCTCACTCTCGTGCGGCTGAACTGTGTCGGGCCGCTGACACTGATACATTCGCTGGGCGCGCGGATGCGGGAGCGCCGCAGAGGCGGCATTATCCTGATGTCTTCGATGTCGGCTCTCGGAGGCGTCGGTCATACGGCTGCGTATGCGGCTACCAAGGCTTTCGAGCGGGTGCTGGCTGAAGGCTTGTGGTGGGAATTCGGTACGTTTGGAGTCGATGTTCTCGGGCTGTTGGCCGGTGCTACGGCGACGCCCTCGATGGCTCGCTCCAATGTCAAGTTCACGGGGGCGCGTTCGGTAGCTGACGACATTGCCGGAGAGAAGCCGGGAGTCGTGCCGATGGATCCGGATGACGTGGCGCGCGAAGCACTCGAGCATCTTGGAGCGGAGCCAATCTGGATTCCCGGAGAAAGGAACCGCGCGATTGCCGAACACATGGCGCAAGCGCCGCGGATCCAGACCATCCGGAGGATGAGCGAGACGAGCGCCATGCTCTACGGCCTGCCTGTGGCGCCTCATTTCCGGGATTGACTCGAACCCAGCTCATTCAAGGTCGTCGCCCATGTTTCGCGTCTGGCTGTCAATCAACATGACGTCTTCGCTTGCGGCCGTCGGGGTCGAGGCCCGGCGGGCTGAAATGCTGGGTGGCGACGTTGTCATGCTCGCCGACGTTGCATTCGACGCATTTCTTGGTGCGCAGGCCGCCATCCAGACAACGAGGCGCGTGGAAGTTGCCATCAGCGGGCTCGTTGCTTTCGCACGCAGCCCGATGGTGACGGCGGTTGCCTCGTGGAACCTGGCGGCACTCTCCGGCGGTCGTTTCCGTCTCGGTCTGAGTGCACTCGTGCCGTCGATGCTCACCGGCAAGTACAGCGTTCCCTGGGAGCCGCCGGCACCGAGGATGCGCGAATACATCGGCGCATTGCGGGCGATCTACGCTTCATGGCAGACGGATGTGCCATTGCATTACGACGGAAAATACTATCGCCTCAACCGACAGAACGCGTGGACGCGCCCTGCGCCCATCGAACATCCCGACATACCGATCCATCTCGGTGCCATCGGTCCGCGAATGAGCTTCGTGGCAGGCGAGTGCGCACGCGGTTTGCTGACGCATCCGACCAATGCCGCAAGGCGCTATGTGAGCGAGGTGGTTCTGCCCCGCGTGACAGAGGGTGCCGAGAAGGGAGGGCGATCGATCGAGCAGTTTGAACTGGTCGTGACCCCGTTCTGCGCGACAGGCAAGACGGTTGCCGAGGTTGCGGCGCACAGGGAAAAAAAATCGGGAACTGCTCGGCACTCTCCTGTCGACGCCCCAATACTGGCCGACGCTCGAGCTCCACGGATGGCGTTCGACCGGGGAGCGGTTGCGCGAATTGTGGCGCGAAGGACGGGCAGACCTGATGCCGGCACAGCTCACGGAGGAGATGCTCGACACGCTCATGGTGACGGCTCCCCATGATCAGCTTGCCAGGGCCCTGAGAGAACGCTTCGAGGGATTGGCGCACGGAATCTGCCTGCGACTGCCGGCTGATGTGACACAGGACGCGGCGCTTGCCCGTGTGATCCGCGAATTGCAGGAGTAGCGGTCGATGCTGGAACTGGCGGCAATCGAGCTGGACCGGCGCAGGCTTCGCGAGCGGTGGCAGTCCCTGGGTTATCACGGCAATCGCTCGATTCCGCAGCGGTTGCTTGAAGGTGTACGCGAGTACCCCGAGGTGGAGTCGATCTATTACGCAGAGAAGAAGCTTCGACGCACCACGAATCGCGAACTCTACGAACACAGTCTGCGCATCGCTTCGGCGCTTGAAAAACTCGGTGTTGGCCGTGGCGATGTCGTGGCCGTGCAGTTGCCGACCTGGTACGAAACGACGGTGCTCTATCTTGCGCTCATGCAGCTGGGCGCGATCGTGTTGCCGATCGTCAGCATCTACGGTCAGACCGAAGTCGAGTTCATCCTGCGCCAGTCGCGTGCGAAGTTGTATTTCAGTCCTGCGAAGTGGCGCAAGATCGATTATCTTCGGCGTCATGCCGCATTGCGCACGCTCCCGGACCTGCAGGGTATCGTCATCGTTGGTGCCGACGCGCCTGCAGGTGCACCGACGTGGGAGAGTCTCGAGGCGGCGAGTACGAGTGGATTCCAGCCCGTCGAGAGCGATCCGGATGCCGTGAGTCTTCTGATGTACACGTCCGGTACCACGTCGGCTCCCAAAGGAGTGCAGCATACGCACAACAGCCTGCTGCGAGAGTGGGGCCGCCCGACCTATCGCAACCGTGGGCTATACCTGAACAGTCTGCCGGCAGGGCATTACACGGGTTTCGGGCACCTCTTCCGCCCATCGATCTATGGCATTCCGGCAGTTTTCCTTGATCAGTGGGATGCACAGTTCGCCGCAGAACTCGTGCAGCGGCACAGGATCAAGGCGAGCGGTGGTACACCGATTTTCCTCTTTTCGCTGCTCGAGATGGCCAGCAAGCACGGCTTTGATATTTCTTCGCTTCGGACCTTCGGGCTCGGTGGCCAGGGCATGACGCCTGAGCTCGTGCAGCTGGCGGACAGTCACGGTTTCCCCGGTGCGCGTGTCTACGGCTCGACCGAGCACCCGACGGTCACCAGCTATGACCCGGAACTGCCGTTTCAACAGCGCGCGTACACCGACGGCAGGCTTGACGAAGGCAACGAGGTTCGCATCGTCGATGAGGAGGGGCGTGACGTGCCGCTCGGGCACGAGGGAGAAATTCTCAGTCGAGGACCGGAGATGTTTGTGGGTTATCTCGATGCCGAGCTCGATAGAGACAGCTTTGTCGCCGGTGGATGGCTGAAGTCCGGCGATATCGGACGACTCGATGCAGAGGGATTCCTGACGATCGTCGACCGCAAGAAGGACATCATCATCCGTGGGGGTGAAAACATTTCTTCCGTTGAAGTCGAGGAAACGCTGGCCCGGCACCCGGCCGTACGCGCGGCGGCGGCCATTGCGGTACCCGACCGGATGTATGGTGAGAAGGTCTGTGTCTGCGTCGAGCTGCATCCGGAGCAGTCGCTGACCATGGACGACGTTCGCCGGCATTTCGACCAGGCCGGGCTGGCCAGGCAGAAAACGCCCGAGCGACTCGAGATCGTTCCCGAGTTGCCGCGTAACGCCACCGGCAAGGTCAAAAAATTCGAACTGCGCGCGAAGCTGCGCGAGAAAGTAAAAAGCGAACAAGGCGAGTAGCCGGGATCCGGGTCATCGTGCGGCGGTACATGACGGCATTTCGCCGGCGGTTGAAGTCAAGGCACAGACAATGGTGATCGACGATGTCCAGGCGAACACGAGGCAATGACGGGACATCGGTCGTCGCTCCGTCCGATCCGATCTTTTATGGCTGGATTCTGGTGGCTGTCGGCTTCGTGCTCCAGGGCATCGCAACCGGCACGACGCAGTATCTGATCGGCGTCTTCACCCTGCCTCTGGCCAGCGAATTCAACGCGTCACGAGCCGCAGTGCTCCTGCATACACAAACGATGTTGTCTGGTGCTGGCGCTCTGATGGGGCCGGTGATCGGCATCCTGATGCTGCGATATTCGCTTCGTGGAATGTTGCTTGTTGCGGTCGCAGCGATGGCAGGCGGTTTCATCGTCATCGCGCATGCAACCCAGCTTTGGCATATTGCCGTGGGGTACGCAGGCTTCCTGCCGATAAGCGTAAGCACGATCACCTTGGGAACCACCAGTCTGGTGACCAATTGGTTCAGCAATGCCCGTGGTCGCGCACTGGGTTTGATGACCGCCGGAACTTCGGCCTTTGGTTTTGCCTTGCCACCGCTCGTGGCGTTCTGGATCGGCGAATATGGGTGGCGGACGAGTTGCCTGATTCTGGCAGGCTTGGCCCTGGCTACCCTGCCGCTGATTGTGTGGACGATCGTTGACAAGCCTGAACAACGTGGCTTGCAGCCGGATGGGCATGCTTCGAGGTCCGGTGAGACGAACCTGGAGTCGTTGAATCCTGATGCTGACTGGACGCTGGGTGCAGTGCTCAAGTCACTGCGTTTCTGGGTCATCTCCCTGGCGATCAGTCTGTGCATCGGTGTGGCAGTCATCATCATTACCAGCATCATTCCTTTCGCCATCGACGCGGGCAACAGCCCGGCCAAGGCTGCCTACCTGGCGTCGGTGATCGCCTTGTTCGCCTTCCTGGGCAAGATCGCGTTTGGAACCCTTGCTGATCACGTCGGGCAGCGCTTGCTTGTCTGGTTGCCTGCAGCGCTGCTGGGCTTGGCCTGTTTTCTGATCAGCCTGCAGCCCGGGTACACCGTGCTATGCATTGCCAGCATGATGGTGGGGTCAAGCCTCGGTGCGTTGACACCCGGATGGGGAATGCTCGTCTCACTGGGTTTTGGGCGGCGGGCCTTCAGCATGGCGATGGGTGCAACGCTCCCTGTACTGGCGCTTGTCATCGCCGTAGGCGTGCCAATGGCCGGCCTGATTCATGACATGACCGGTGGGTACCAGGACCTGTGGTGGCTGCTCATCATCCTGCTTGCAGCGGCCGCCGGGGCCGGCAGTTTTCTGCCCAGGGATCGCTAGACAACGGTGTTGGTGATGTGTCGCTTGCAATGTCAAAAGAACGGTCGATGTGCCTTGCTGTAGTCTGCTTTGCAGGTGGCGGGAGTATTTGCCCGCATGCTGGCCCGCATCGTATGGCACTCACCTTCCGGGTTTGGCAAAAAGCTTCCTGACCACACCGATCAGCCAGGCCAGGAAGCCAGCGCCGCCCCATTCGTACCAGCGCCAGCACTGCTCCAGCGTTTCTCCGGTATCGAGATCGTGGACGATGAGCTTTCCCGTCGTGCCGTGTGGCGCTATAGGCAGGATCTCGGTCTGGAACTGTCCTTCACCGGCGAGGCTTTTCCGGTAGGCCAGTTGTTCGATCTGTGCTTCGAGCCGGTGCCCGGGCAATGAGCGCACGTCGAAACGGCAGGAGGTCCAGTTTGGCGAAATCCGGACGTCGATCCACTCGATGCGCAGGTTCTTTTCGCCGTTTCGCCCCTCGCTGACCACCGCCGGCTCGATCTCGGCGCGGATTGCCTGCTCGGGGTCCACCGCTGACTGCGACGGTTGCATCGGCTGGCGCTGGCGCGCCGGCGGTAGCTGAGATGGATCACGAGTCGATTTACGGTCCTGTTGGGCGGGCGGTGGAGTCTTGCCCTGGGCGGGTGGTGGCGTGTTCATGATGGTGATCCTGCGGCCGGCGCCGGGTCGAAATCGGTCCGGGTCAACATGACTTGCTCCGGAGTGCCTGCGCGGATGGCCCGGCGCACGGCCAGTTGCGAGGCGTTCTTGACGATGTTGCCGATCTCCCGCCCGCTCAGGCCATCGTGGCGACGGGCCAGCATGGCCGCGACCTCGTCCACGTCGAAATCGGTACGCTGCTTGCCAAGGAAGAGACGGAACAAGCGCGTGCGCTGTGGCTCGTCGGGCCGGGGAATCTCGATCCTGTCACCGAAGCGCGACAGAACGGCGGGGTCGATGGCATCGGGGATATTGGTCGCCGCCAGCAGGAACACGTGGCGGTCGGTGGTGCGCACGCCGTCCAGCTCCTGCAGGAACTGATTGACGATCTCGTTGGTGAACTGGTCTGCATTCGAGCCGCCACGAACCGGCGCCACCGCCTCGATCTCGTCGACGAACAGGATGCAGGGTGCGCGCCCGCGCGCGCGTTCGAACAGCTCCTTCACCTTCTGTCCGGACTGGCCGAGGAATGATCAGATCGTCAAACTGGTGCAGCGTTCGCAACGGCAGACCCGAAAACGACTGGGGCAACGATCACTGCTCCGGAACGCAAGGCACGCAGCGGACACCTCATGGCTCGGCTACGCAATCATGCTGGCCGTTGCCCCGGATTTATTCAACCCAAGGCACCAATCGGCGCAAGGGCACAGTCGCAGCTGTGCTGTGAGGGAGTGGTTGCGGCGGCGAGAGTCACAGGCTGAAACGTCAAAGGGGCCAGCTTGCGCTGACCCCTTGATATTCCACTTCAAGAGTGGCTCCGCCTGTTGGGCTCGAACCAACGACCCGCTGATTAACAGTCAGCTGCTCTACCTGCTGAGCTAAGGCGGAAGGAAACGGTGCTCGTAGAGGCCGCGTATGGTAATGAGCGGGTAGGGCAAGGTCAATACGAACGCGGACATGCGAACGCGGACGACACGGACGGGTGACTCGACCGTGCATCTTGTCGTGCAGCGCGTCGGTCCACGCACCCATGCGGCGCGTAGAATGAGCCGATTTCCAGGGCTGCGGGCAGAGCTTTCTCCTGTGCTGGCTTCAGGTTCGTGTCGATGAAACGTTTCGCTGTCCGTTCTTCGTTTGCACCCGCTGGCGACCAGCCGCAGGCGATCCATGAACTCGTCGAGGGAATCGACGCCGGGCTCCTGTCGCAGGTGCTGCTTGGTGTCACGGGTTCGGGCAAGACATTCACGATCGCGCACGTGATCGAACACATCCAGCGCCCGACCATCGTGCTTGCGCCGAACAAGACGCTGGCGGCACAGCTCTACGGCGAGTTCCGCGACTTCTTTCCGGACAATGCGGTCGAGTACTTCGTGTCGTACTACGACTACTACCAGCCGGAGGCCTACGTACCGTCGTCCGATACCTTCATCGAGAAGGATGCTTCGGTGAATGCGCACATCGAGCAGATGCGGCTGTCGGCAACCAAGGCGTTGCTCGAGCGCGAGGATACGATCGTCGTCGCGACCGTGTCTGCGATCTATGGCCTGGGCGATCCGCAGTCGTACCTGAAGATGGTCGTGCACCTCGACCGCGGCGACACGGTCGACCGGCGTGGGCTGTTGCTGCGTCTGGCCGAGTTGCAGTATCAGCGCAACGACGTCGATTTCCAGCGTGGTACGTATCGCGTGCGCGGTGATGTGATCGACGTGTTTCCGGCCGAGTCGGAGCAGGAAGCGCTGCGCATCGAGTTGTTCGACGAGCAGATCGAACAGATCTCGGTATTCGATCCGCTGACCGGTGCGGTGCAGCGCAACGTGCCGCGCGTGACGATCTATCCGAAGTCGCACTACGTGACGCCGCGCGAGACGTTGCTCGGTGCGGTGGAGAAAATCGAGGCCGAGCTCGACGAGCGCCTCACCGAGCTGCGCGCGGCCGACAAGCTCGTCGAGGCGCAGCGTCTGGAGCAGCGTACGCGCTACGACATGGAGATGGTCCGCGAGCTCGGCTATTGCACCGGCATCGAGAACTATTCGCGGCATCTGTCCGGGCGCGGCCCCGGCGAACCTCCACCGACGTTGTTCGACTATATCCCGGCGAACGCACTGGTCGTGGTCGACGAATCACACGTGACGATTCCGCAACTCGGCGGCATGTTCCGCGGCGACCGTTCACGCAAGGAGACGCTGGTCGAATACGGCTTTCGCCTGCCGTCTGCGCTCGACAACCGTCCGCTGCGTTTCGAGGAGTGGGAGCAGCGTGTGCCGCAGCTCATTTTCGTTTCCGCCACGCCCGGTCCCTACGAGATGGAGCATGCCGGACGCGTGGTCGAGCAGGTGGTGCGTCCCACCGGGCTTGTGGATCCGCAGGTGATCGTGCGGCCGGCCTTGTCGCAGGTGGACGACCTGCTGTCGGAGATCCGCGAGCGCTCGGCGCGCGACGAGCGCGTGCTGGTCACGGTGCTCACCAAACGCATGGCGGAGGATCTCACCGAATACCTCGATGAGCACGGCGTGCGGGTGCGCTACCTGCACTCGGACATCGAGACCGTGGAGCGTGTCGAGATCATCCGTGATCTGCGCCTCGGCGTGTTCGACGTGCTGGTGGGTATCAACCTGTTGCGCGAGGGGCTCGACATGCCCGAGGTGGCGTTGGTCGCGATCCTCGACGCCGACAAGGAAGGCTTCCTGCGCTCGGAGCGCTCGCTGATCCAGACCATCGGGCGAGCGGCGCGCAACCTGAACGGCACCGCGATTCTCTACGCCGATGCCGTGACCGGATCGATGCGCCGAGCGCTCGACGAGACCGAGCGTCGGCGCGCAAGACAGACGAGTCACAACGCCGAGCATGGCATCGTGCCGGTGGGCGTGAAGAAGGAGGTTGCCGATATCCTCGAGGGTGCCTATGGCGCGTCGCAGCGCACGCGTGGGCGTTTGCGTGATGCCGCAGAGCCGAGGCCCGACTACCGCCACGCCGAAGACATGCGGCCCGCCGACGCGCAGCGCGAGATTGCGCGTCTCGAGGAGCAGATGTACCGGCACGCGAAGAATCTGGAGTTCGAGGAAGCGGCCCGTGTGCGCGACCGGCTGCTGGCGCTGAAGGAGCGCCTGTTCGTGACGCCATGATGCACCCTGTTCGGGCGTGTCGGGCAGGGATCGATCGAGGTTGCAGCACGAAACCGAGCCAGTATAATGCGCGCCTGCTCGCAGGCCCGTAGCTCAGTTGGTTAGAGCGCTACCTTGACATGGTAGAGGTCGCTGGTTCGACCCCAGTCGGGCCTACCACTTCCGGCTCCCGGAAGTGTCCGCTGCAGCGGACCGGATGCAGATTGCGCCAGCACAATACGTTTCGGTGGATCAAGAGGCCTCTCGTCAGGGTCACCACCGCCAGGGGAAGTCCGCATGTCCGTCACCGTCACGCTGCCCGACGGCAGCCAGCGCCATTACGATTCCGCGGTGACTGTCGCGCAGGTGGCGGCCAGCATCGGTGCCGGTCTGGCGAAGGCGGCGTTGGCGGCGCGCGTCGATGGCCGGCTCGTCGACACGTCGCACACGATCGAAGACGATGTGTCGCTCGCCATCGTCACCGATCGATCCGAAGACGCGCTCGAGGTCATTCGCCACTCCACGGCCCACCTGCTCGCGCAGGCCGTCAAGCAGCTTTTTCCTTCGGCGCAGGTCACCATCGGGCCGGTGATCGACGACGGCTTCTACTACGATTTTGCGTTCGAACGCGCGTTCACGCCGGACGACCTGGCTGCGATCGAGAAACGCATGGAGGAACTCGCGGTCGCCGACATACCGGTGGAGCGCAGCGTGATGCCGCGAGACGAGGCAGTCGCGTTCTTCCGCGGACTCGGCGAGGACTACAAGGCCGAGATCATCGCGTCGATTCCGTCGAACGAGGACATTTCGCTGTACCGGCAGGGCGACTTCGTCGACCTGTGCCGGGGCCCGCACGTGCCGAGCACGGGCAAGCTGAAGGCCTTCAGGCTGACCAAGCTGGCAGGTGCATACTGGCGCGGCGATTCGCGCAACGAGATGCTGCAGCGTATCTACGGCACGGCGTGGACCGATCGCAAGGCACTGGACGCGTACCTGCATCGCATCGAGGAAGCCGAGCGACGCGATCATCGGCGCATCGGCAAGAAACTGCGCCTGTTCCACACCCAGGAAGAAGCGCCGGGAATGGTGTTCTGGCATCCGCGCGGGTGGGCGGTGTACCAGGCGGTGGAGCAGTACATGCGCGCGAAGCTCGCGCTGCGCGGTTACCAGGAAATCCGCACGCCGCAGGTCGTCGATTTCAGTCTGTGGCAGCGTTCGGGCCACGCCGACAAGTTCGCGGAAAACATGTTCGCGCTGAAAAGCGAAGACCGTGATTTTGCTGTGAAACCGATGAACTGCCCCTGCCACGTACAGGTGTTCAACCAGGGTTTGAAGAGTTACCGCGACCTGCCGTTGCGACTCGCCGAGTTCGGATCGTGCCACCGCAACGAGCCGTCGGGTTCGCTGCACGGGCTGATGCGTGTGCGCGGCTTCACGCAGGATGATGCGCATATCTTCTGTACCGAAGCGCAGGTCCAGTCCGAGGTTGCACAGTTCATCGATCTGCTGCACGAGGTCTACGCCGACTTCGGCTTCGCGGACGTGATCTACAGGCTGTCGACACGTCCGGAGAATCGCGTCGGCAGCGACGAGGTCTGGGACAAGGCCGAGCAGGCGCTCGCCGATGCGCTGAATGCGAAGGGGCTTGACTGGGAACTGTTGCCGGGCGAGGGCGCGTTCTACGGCCCGAAGATCGAGTTCTCGCTGCGCGATTGCATCGGTCGCGTGTGGCAGTGCGGCACGATCCAGGTGGATTTTTCGATGCCGGGGCGCCTCGACGCCGAGTACGTCGCCGAGGATGGCAGCCGACAGACGCCGGTGATGCTGCACCGCGCTGTACTCGGTTCCTTCGAGCGTTTCATCGGAATTCTGATCGAACATCACGAGGGAGCGTTCCCGGCGTGGCTCGCACCGGTACAGGCTGTGGTGATGAATATTACCGATGCGCAGCGTGAATACGCCATCGGAGTCGAAGAAGCCTTGAAAAACAAGGGCTTCAGGGTGATAAGCGACTTGAGGAATGAGAAGATAGGCTTTAAGATCCGCGAGCATACGCTCGACAAGCTTCCGCTCCTGCTGGTAGTCGGGGATCGTGAAGCGGAATCAGCAACGGTGGCCGTGCGGACTCGACGCGGCGAGGATCTGGGTGCGATGACTCTGGACGAGTTCGCTGCCCACCTCGGTGCGGAGATAGACCGTCGCGGCCGGTTTTTCATGGAAGGTTGATAAACACTTGAAATCCGATACTAAACGGCTTGCCGTAAATGGGGAGATTCGTGCCCGCCAGGTGCGACTGATCGATCAGGAAGGCAAGCAGCTGGGGATCGTCTCTATCGACGAAGCACTGCGGAATGCGGAACAGGCCGGCTTGGATCTGGTGGAAATCGCACCAGACGCCGAACCGGTGGTCTGCAAGGTCATGGACTTCGGAAAGTACATTTTCGAGGCCAAGAAGCAGAAGAGCGCGGCGAAGAAGAAGCAGAAGATCATCCAGGTAAAGGAAGTGAAATTCCGACCAGGGACGGAGGAGGGGGATTACCAGGTCAAACTGCGCAACCTGGTACGTTTCCTGGAGCATGGAGACAAGACCAAGGTGACGTTGCGCTTCCGGGGTCGCGAGATGGCCCACCAGGAGATCGGGATGGAGCTGATAAAGCGCATCGAATCCGATCTCGAGCCGCATGCGGTGGTGGAACAGCACGCGAAGATGGAAGGCCGTCAGCTCACCATGGTTCTCGCTCCCAAGAAGAAGAAGTGAGTTCGCTCACTTCCACAGCGTTGCAGTCACATGAAATGCGGAGTCAGGAAGAATGCCCAAGGTAAAGGTACATAGCGGGGCGTCGAAGCGCTTCAAGAAAACCGGCGACGGTTACAAGCGCAAACACGCAAACAAGAGTCATATCCTCACGAAGATGACGACCAAGCGCAAGCGTCAGTTGCGTGGCACCGAGGCGTTCAGCCCTTCGGACCAGCCCAAGGTCGAGCGCATGTTGCGCGACAAATGACGTCACCAACGCGTATTTGGAGGATATAGATCATGCCCCGTATCAAGCGTGGCGTCGTCGCACGACGCCGACACAAGAAGATCCTGGATCGCGCGAAGGGTTACTACGGTGCCCGCAGCCGCGTGTTCCGTGTTGCCAAGCAGGCGGTGATCAAGGCAGGCCAGTACGCCTACCGTGACCGTCGCCAGCGCAAGCGCCAGTTCCGCGCCCTGTGGATCACGCGCATCAACGCTGCTTCGCGTGCGAACGGTCTTACGTACAGCCGCCTGATCGACGGTTTGCGCAAGGCCGGAATCGGACTCGACCGGCGTGTGCTGGCCGACCTCGCCGTGCACGACAAGTCCGCGTTCACGTCGATCGTCGAGAAGGCGAGGGTCGCTCTCGCGTAAGCCCGGGTGGGGGTGCCACACGCGTGGTGCAACCGCTCATCGTCGATGATGGCTGGGACAAGATAGGGAAAGGGCGGCAGTTCTTTCCCTATTTTTTTGCGCTGCGTATGGCCTGCACGCTCAGGGATCCGGATACAGGAATTGCGCTATGGATGAATTGACACGCGCCGTTGGCGGCGCGCTCACCGCAATCGCGGGGGCGGCTTCGCTGGTCGAACTCGAAGAACTTCGCGTGCGCCATCTCGGCAAGAAGGGCGAACTGACACGGCATCTGAAGCAGCTTGCTCAACTCGAGCCCGAGGCGCGGCGTGCACGCGGCGCCGAGATCAACGCGCTGAAGGAGCGGCTCGAGCAGGGGCTGGGTGCGCGGCGTGCGCAACTCGAGCGCGACGAGCTCGAACTGCGGCTGCGGAGCGAGCGCGTCGACGTGACGCTGCCGGGCAGGCGGCGCCCGGCAGGTGGCTGTCATCCGGTCACACGTACGATCGAGCGCATGGAGGACTTGTTCGTGGCGGTCGGTTTCGAGGTCGTCGAAGGCCCGGAGATCGAGGATGACTGGCACAACTTCGAAGCACTGAATATCCCGCCGGAACATCCGGCGCGCGCGATGCACGATACCTTCTACATCGATCCGACGACCGTGTTGCGCACCCACACCTCACCGGTACAGGTTCGCGTGATGCAGTCCACGCAGCCGCCGATTCGTGTGATCTGCCCTGGGCGCGTCTATCGCTGCGATTCCGACCTGACGCACTCGCCGATGTTCCACCAGGTCGAAGGGCTGGTGATCGCCGAGGGTACCGGGATGCCGGATCTCAAGGGTATCGTGATCGACTTCCTGCGCGCCTTCTTCGAGCAGGAGCTTGCAGTGCGTTTCCGGCCTTCGTACTTCCCGTTCACCGAACCGTCAGCCGAGGTGGACATGCAGTGCGTGATCTGCGGCGGCGGTGGCTGTCGGGTGTGCAAGGGTACCGGCTGGTTGGAGATCATGGGTTGCGGCATGGTGCATCCGCGTGTGCTCGAGCTGTCCGGAATCGACGCGGAACGCTTCACGGGCTATGCATTCGGAATGGGGGTGGAACGCCTGGCGATGCTGCGCTATGGCGTCAACGACTTGCGGTTGTTTTATGAAAATGACTTGAGATTCTTGAGGCAATTTCATTAATGAAAACAATGAAATTCAATTGATTATTGAAGTGAATTCGTCGACATGAATCGTTACGGGTGGTCGTGATGAAGTTCAGTGAAACGTGGTTGCGCGAGTGGGTCGACCCGGCGTTGTCGACCGAGCAGCTCGCGGCACAGCTCACCATGGCCGGGCTGGAGGTGGATGCGGTGACGCCTGCGGGTGCGGCGCTCACGGGCGTGGTGGTGGCCGAGGTGCTGGATGTGGTGGCGCATCCCGACGCAGAGCGACTCAGCGTGTGCCGGGTCAGCGACGGCGTGGCCGAGTACCAGGTGGTGTGCGGTGCGTCCAATGTGCGCCCGGGCCTGCGGGTGCCGTTCGCACGCGAAGGGGCCGCGTTGCCGGGGCTCACGATCCGGTGTGCGAAGCTGCGGGGAGTGGAGTCCAGCGGCATGCTGTGCGCCGCCGCTGAGCTCGGCATCGAGAGTCGCGGCGACGGACTGCTGGAGCTGCCGCCCGATGCACCGCTCGGTGACGATATCGTCGCTTATCTACGGCTGGCAGATCGGGTGATCGAACTCGGACTGACGCCGAACCGTGGCGATTGCCTGGGCATCGCCGGGCTCGCGCGCGAGGTTGCGGCGCTGAACGCGATGGCAATCACACCGCCGGATCTGCAGCCGGTGCCGACAACGATCACCGACACGGTCGACGTCACGTTGGCAGCGCCGGCAGCCTGTCCGCGCTACGCCGGGCGGGTGATCCACGGCGTGGATGTCGCGAGGCCCTCGCCGCTGTGGCTGCAGGAGCGACTGCGCCGCTCCGGCGTGCGCAGTATCGACGCGGTAGTCGATGTGACCAACTACGTGTTGCTGGAGCTTGGCCAGCCGTTGCACGCCTTCGACCGCAATACCCTGGCTGGGCACGTGAGCGTGCGACTGGCCCAACCCGGCGAACGGCTGGTGCTGCTGGACGGCAGCGAGCGGGAGCTGCGTGCGGACATGCTGGTGATCGCCGACGAGCAGGGTGCGATCGCACTGGCCGGGATCATGGGCGGCGAGCGCACCGCAGTGGGTGCCGCAACGAGTGATATCTTCCTCGAATCGGCTTTCTTCGCGCCGGCTGCGCTTGCCGGGCGAGCGCGTTCCCTCGGGATGCACACCGATGCCTCGCACCGTTTCGAGCGCGGCGTCGATTTCGATCTGCAGGTGCGTGCAATCGAGCGGGCGACGCGGCTGTTGCTCGACATCGTCGGTGGCGAACCAGGCCCGATCGTGCTGGCAGAGTCGAGCGAGCATCTGCCTGCACTCGAGCCGATCCGGCTTCGCCCGCAGCGACTCGACACGCTGCTAGGCATCACGCTCGCGTCTTCGGAGGTCGAGGCGATCCTTGGTCGGCTCGGATTCAGCACCACGCGCGACGGCGCGCACTGGCTGGTTCGCCCGAACAGTTACCGCTTCGATATCCGCATCGAGGTCGATCTCATCGAAGAGATCGCGCGGGTACACGGCTATGACCGCATTCCGGCACGGGTGCAGAACGCGGCTGTCCCGCTGCGTGCACGGCCCGAGGCCGAGCACTCGCGGCGCGCATGGCGGCGTCGCCTGGAAGCGCTCGGCTACCAGGAGGCAATCACCTACAGTTTCGTCGATGCGCGCACCCAATCGCTGCTCGACCCCGACTGCACCCCGGTCGCCGTTGCCAATCCGATCTCGGCCGATATGGCAGTGATGCGCAGCACGCTGTGGGCGGGGCTGATCAAGGCGGTGCAGTTCAACCAGAATCGCCAGCAGCGCAGTGTGCGCCTGTTCGAGTCGGGCTTGCGTTTCCTGCCCGGTGCCGAAGGTCTCGAGCAGAGGCTCGGAATCGCCGGCATTGCCTGTGGCGAGCGTGCACCGGAGAACTGGACCGACGCGGGCGTGGCGCTCGATTTTTTCGACATCAAGGGCGACATCGAAGCGCTGCTCGGGATCGATTCGACTGCGGACCGGTTCGTGTTCGAGGCAGCAACGCATCCGGCGCTGCATCCGGGGCAGTCGGTACGGCTCGAGCGTGACGGCAAGGAACTGGGCTGGCTGGGCGCCCTGCATCCGGAGTTGCTGAAAGCGTTCGATCTGCAGGGGCCGGTGTTCGTGTTCGAGTTCGATCATGCCCGAACATGCAAGAAAAATTTGCCAAATTTCAAAGCACTATCTAAATTTCCTGAGGTTCGGCGTGATATGGCGCTGGTGTTGGACGACGAGGTGACGGCTGCACGTATACTGGAGACGGTGCGCGAAGTCGCCGGAGAGTTGCTCGTCAACCTCAGGTTGTTTGACGTGTATCGCGGGCAACATATTGAAAATGGTAAGAAAAGTGTGGCGGTTGGGGTGGTGCTTCAGCACCGCGAACGGACGCTGACCGATGAGGAAGTCAACACCACGATGGACCGCATGCGCACGGCGCTCGCCGCCCGCTGCGGTGCCATTCTGAGGTAGTGAAGCGATGCGCAGAGCGCTGACCAAGGCGGACCTGGCTGAAAAGCTGTTCGAGGATCTCGGGCTGAACAAGCGCGAGGCCAAGGAGATCGTCGAGGCGTTCTTCGAGGAAATTCGCCAGGCGCTGGAAGCCAACGAGCAGGTGAAGCTCTCGGGCTTCGGGAACTTCGACCTGCGCGACAAGCGCCAGCGTCCGGGGCGCAACCCGAAGACCGGCGAGGAGATCCCGATTTCGGCGCGTCGTGTGGTGACGTTCCGGCCGGGACAGAAATTGAAAGTCAGGGTGGAAGCGTATGCTGGAAGCGAGTAACAACAACGAACTGCCGCCGATTCCCGGCAAGCGGTATTTCACGATCGGCGAGGTGAGCGAGCTCTGTGCCGTGAAGCCGCACGTGCTGCGCTATTGGGAGCAGGAGTTCCCGCAGCTCAAACCCGCCAAGCGGCGCGGCAACCGCCGTTACTACCAGCGCCAGGACGTGATCCTGATCCGCCAGATCCGCAGTCTGCTCTACGATCAAGGCTTCACGATCGGCGGTGCACGCCAGCGCATGGAAGGCGAGTCCGGCAAGGAGGACTCGCACTACCGCCAGTTGATCCGGCAGATGATCGCCGAACTCGAGGACGTGCTGGGCGCGCTGCGCCACTGATCCGGTCGCGTATGGCTTGCCGCTGGTGATGATGGTACTGATGGGTGGTACTGATGGCGTGCACAGCGCAGGCCGGTTCGGGTATCATGCGCGGCCTGTCGCGAGCCGGTCAGACCGGAGCCGGCAAACAGATATCGGAGCGTAGCGCAGCCTGGTAGCGCACCACTCTGGGGGGGTGGTGGTCGTGGGTTCGAATCCCGCCGCTCCGACCAATCAATGCATCGCATCGATGTCGCAAGCGCTCTCAGTCCCCTGTGCGCTTGCGACCGGTGAACATCGCACGTACCAGGTTTTCACGATGCCGCAGGCTGCTGAATGCGACGCCGGCAACGTGAAGGCCGACCAGCAGGAGCGTGCCGTCGGCAAAGGTTTCGTGCACGTCCATCGCTTCACTGCCCCAGAACGTATCGGTGGTGAGCAGCCAGCCGGTAGCTCCCGTACAGATCAGCATCAGTAGCAGTGTCACGATCATCATGGCGCCGGCCGGATTGTGACCCAGGTGGCGCGCCTCACGACACGCCACCAGGTCCTTGAGGTAACCGATCGCATTTTGCGGTGTTGGTACGAAGCTGGAAAAGCGCGCGTACCGCGTGTTCGATTGTGGCTGGTTGGTGCATTCGCCCTTGCAGGTGGAAGCAAGAGCACGCACGGCAGCGGCGTTGATGTTGGCACCTGCATCGACGGGCGTGGAGTGGCGTGAGTATGCTCTTCCCCGTCAATGCTCGAGAGACCTGAAGTCGGGATCGTCGAAATACGCCGCGTAGTTGTTCAAGGCTTCGACTACCCGGATCGCGCCGCTGCGTGCCTCGCCGGAATCTGCCGTGCTGGACATCAGTTGGGCGCCCGCCATGAGTTCCGCCACGATGAGATGGAGTTGTGCATCGGCTGCGGGCGGCAGCTTGCACTGTGCAATGATCGTGGCCACGGCTTCCTCGATCGTCCTCGCCAGCATGCGGTAACTTTCTGCAGGCAGCCGGTCTTCATGAATGGCGTGCAGGTTTGCGGCAACGGATGGGCGTATTTCAGCCATCGATCTGCGCAGCGGTGCGTCGGTTTGCCATTTCGTTCCGGCATTCAGCTGCAGCGTGACGCTCTGTCCGACGTGATGATGGTCGTGATCGGTGCCGACAGCGAAGGCCGGGTTGATCAACAATGCTGCAAGCGCTGCGAACCCTAGGGTGGGACGTTTCATGTCGCATGCTCCTCGTGTGGAAAATGCTTCGCGGTGATTCAGTGAAATGGTCGTCCTCTATGCCGAGGGGTTGGACGGTTTGGGGTTGGACGTAGGCCGGCATTCATGCCGACAGGTCGGACGTAGGTCGGCATTCATGCCGACGGGTTGAACGTAGGCCGGCATTCATACCGACACGGATGTCGGGTTGAAACCCGACCTGCGGTTTGCGGTTGGACGTAGGTCGGCATTCATGCCGACACGGATGTCGGTCAGCATTGCCGGCCTCCTCGTGGGTGACGACGATCAGTGTCAACGTCTGACGCCGCCGATAGAAAAGAATCTTATCGTTGATCGATCGCGATTGTCTGGCCGGTTCGGGTGCCATCGCTTTCAGTCGGTATCGCGAAACTGGCGTGCGTGCAGGGCCGCGTAGTGTCCGCCGGCAGCGAGCAGTTGGGTGTGGGTGCCGCGTTCGACGATGCAGCCCTTGTCCATCACCAGGATCAGGTCAGACTTTTCGATGGTCGACAGGCGATGGGCGATCACCAGCGTGGTGCGGCCGGAGGTGGCGTGGTCGAGCGCGGCCTGGATGTGGCGTTCGGACTCGGTGTCGAGGGCGGAAGTGGCTTCGTCGAGGATCAGGATCGGGGCGTCCTTCAGCAGGGCACGGGCGATGGCCAGTCGCTGGCGCTGACCGCCGGACAGGGTGACGCCGTCTTCACCGATCGGGGTGTCGAAGCCCTGCGGCAGACGGTCGATGAATTCGCGCGCATAGGCGGCTTCGGCGGCCGCCTCGATGGTGGCACGCGATGCGCCGGCCAGCGTACCGTAGGCGATGTTGTTCGCCACCGTGTCGTTGAACAGCGTCACCTGCTGGGTGACGAGCGCGATGTGCCGGCGAAGGTTGCGCAGCCGGAAGTCGCGTACATCCACGCCATCAAGGAGGATCCGGCCCTGCTCGAAATCGTAGAAACGCGGGATCAGGCTTGCCAGCGTGGATTTGCCGCTCCCCGATCGTCCGACCAGTGCGACCATCTGGCCGGGTGCGATGTCGAGCTTGATGTCGTGCAGCACCGTTTGCGTGGTGCCGGGGTAGTTGAAGTCCAGTCCACCGATCTCGATGCGGCCCTCGAGCCGGGCGCGCTCCACCCGGCCGTGGTCGGGTTCCGGTGTTTCATCGAGCTGCTCGAAGATGCTTTCGGCGCCGGCAACGCCGCGCTGGATGGTGGAGCTCACTTCCGAGAGCTGGCGGATCGGCTTCGGCAGCATGGCGGCGGCGGTGATGTACGCCACCAGATCGCCGGCACTGGCGTCGCCGCGCAGCGCGAGCACCAGAAACAGCACGCCCGCCATGGCGCTGTAGGTCACCACCTGCAGCGTGGGGGTGAACGTGGCGTTGGTCTTGATCATGCGCAACTGCTTTGCGGTGTTGTCCGCACTGGCGCGCAGGAAACGCTGCGATTCGTAGTCTTCTCCGCCGAAGCTGCGCACCACCCGGTAGGCCTGGATGGTTTCCGAAGCGACGTGGGTCAGATCGCCCATCGCCGCCTGGATGCGCGTGGCCTGCTTGCGGAACTTGCGGCTCGCCTGGGTCACCAGCACGCCGATGATCGGCAGTACCGCGACCATCACCAGCGTCAGCTTCCAGTTCATCCACAGCAGGTAGACCAGCAGGAAGCTCACCGTCAGCCCCTCGCGCACGATGACCTTGATCGCATCGGTGGCGGCACCGGTGACCATTGTGACGTTGTACGTGATGCGCGAAATCAGGTGCCCGGAGTTGTGCTGGTCGAAATAGCGGTTGGGCAGTGCCAGCAGGCTGTCGAACAGTTTCACGCGCAGGTCATGGATCAACCCCAGCGAAACGCGGGCAAGGAAATAGTTGCCCAGATAGGAGCCGAGTCCCTGCCACAACGCGATGAGGACGATCGCGAGTGGTACCGCCTTCATCAGCGATAGTCCGTCGAGCACGCTCCAGCCGACGTCGAGCGCCGCCGAAGGGTCGCCAAGACCGTCGACGAAATACTTCATCACGGAGGCCAGCATCGGTTGCGATGAGGCGAAGATCACGAAGCCCAGGATGCTGACGGCGAAGGTGCCGACATAGGGCCGCACGTTCTGCAGCAGGCGCAGGTAGATTCGGGTGCTCGAGGTGGCCGGAGCGGCGGAATCTGCCATGGGTGTGCCGGTTCGATGAAATTGTTCCGGATGGTAGCACGCAGCCCCGCGAGGCTTCGGCAGGTCTGGTGCGCGCTGATCGCTTTTGCAGCCGGGGGCAGCTAGATTGTCGCCCATCACCAGTGCCTGGAGCAGAGTCCCATGGGGCAGTCGAAGGAGATCAAGCCGTACAGCGCCGGTCAGGAACGGTTCGGCTCGTGGTTCATCCGTCAGGTCGGTTCATTGCAGGTGCGGGTCTACGAACTCAGCGGCGGACGGCTGTGGAACACGTTTCTTGGCGGGCAGGTCGCGGTGCTGACGACCACCGGGAACACGTCCGGCAGGGAGCGCAAGGTGCCGTTGCTGTACATCGAGGACGGCGAGCGCGTGGTGATGGCTGCATCCAAGGGGGGCATGAGCACTGTCCCGCTGTGGTTTCGCAACATCGAGGCCAACCCGCGGGTGCGTATCCAGGTAGGCAACCGCGTGCGTGAGATGCGCGCGCGCATCGCCGACGAGCTTGAGGAGCGTGCGTATTGGCCACGCCTGGAGGCGATGTATCCGGGCTTCGCCGAATACCGGGCGCGCTGTGACGGTGTACGGCATATTCCGGTTGTGGTCTTCGAACCGGTTGCCTGAGTGACGTTGACGGGGATCGCGTATGACCATCACTCCCGGTTTCACTGGCGCGACGCTGGATCGCGCCGATCGCCTGCGCAACGACGAATGCGGCCTTGCCGCTGCCCGCGCGGATCCCCGTGCGCGGCTGCTTGCACTGGATGGGCTCGAACCGCTGATCGAGCCGAACGGGCGCCTTGGCTGGACATCGCTTGCCGCCGCAGGATCGGAAAACGACCTCGTGCTGCTTGGTCTCGATGACGGGGTACCGTGCTTTGCCGAGCTGCAACTCGACAGGGCGGCGGCGGTCGATCGTTCGATGGGCGTGATGCAGCGCCTGGCGCAACTGCCTGCAGCCGACGCCGCGCTGTACGCAGGCGCACGCAGCGTCGTCGACTGGCACTACCGGCACCGGTTCTGCGCCAATTGCGGTGCGCCGACCGTGCTGTTCCGGGCGGGCTGGGGCAGGCGCTGCAAGCATTGCCACTCCGAGCATTTCCCGCGTGTGGATCCGGTCGTGATCATGCTCGCCGAGTACGGAGACCGCGTGCTGCTCGGGCGTCAGCCGGTTTTCCCGCCACGCTTCTACTCGGCGCTGGCCGGTTTCGTCGAACCGGGCGAATCGCTGGAGGAGGCGGTGCGTCGCGAATTGTTCGAGGAGGTTGGTCTGCAAGCCGACGCCGTGCGCTACGTGCTGAGCCAGCCGTGGCCGTTCCCCTCGTCGCTGATGATCGGTTGCATCGCCGAGGTCACGAGCGACGTCGTCGTGCTGGATATCGGTGAACTGGATGGCGCGATCTGGGTCGACCGCGGCGGCGTCGAGGCCGCGCTGGCAGCGGCTGCGGATGCAACGTTCGTGGCGCCGCCACCGGTTGCATTGGCATTCTCTTTGCTAAAAACATGGCTCATGCGAGTCTGAGCGCCAGATGGCTGCAGGTATCGGGTGACGGCGACTGGTTTTTCCATGTGAATATGTGGCAAATTGTCCGCGAGTACGCCGTGCGATAAGCAGTAGAAGTCACAACTCGAACGAGGATGGTGCCATGGGCAGGTTCAATACTCCCGGAGGCAAGGGAAACATCCACCGCAGCGCCTTACTGGCGCGTTTTTTGAGTGATCGTTTTCGACGCAAGCCATCCGCCAGTACGGCTCCCGAGCGTCCGCCGGTACGCCACCGCCTGCTGTTCGAGGCGATGGAGCAGCGCGTGCTGCTCTCCGGTGACCCGTTGCCTGCGTTCGTGGTCGCGAGCGTCAACGGCTCGCTCGACGTCCCCGGCGAGACCGACCGCTATGCCTTCACGCTCGAAGACCCCACGCGGGTGGTATTCGACTCGCTGAGCAACGACAGCCGCATCAACTGGTCGCTGAGCGGGCCGGGTGGGTCGGTGGTCTCGTCCCGCGCGCTGAACCAGTCCGATTCGATCGACTTCAACACGAACCCGGTGCTGAACCTCGAGGCAGGCGAGTACCTGCTCAGCGTCGACGGTGACAAGGATGCAACCGGTGCGTACGGCTTCCGGCTGCTGGATCTGTCCAAGGGCGGCGAGCTGGCCGATGGGGTGGCGCAGTCGCAGACGCTGGATCCTGCGAACCAGACGCGGGTCTATCGATTCGTCGGCAGCGCCGGGGACCGTTTCTTCCTCGATGTGACGAGTCGCTCCGGTGGCGATGTGTACTGGCGGCTGCTCGATCCGCTGGACCGTCTGGTGTTCTCGTCGACCCAGATGAACTCGGTCAGCCAGGACCAGGAACTGGCGCCGTTGCCGATGGACGGCACCTACACGCTGCTGGTCGAGGGGCGCGCGTACAGAAGCGATGCCACGAACTACGGTTTCACGCTGCACCGGATCGCAGACCCGACCACACCCGAGACGATCACGATCGGGCTGACCGTGCGTGGGCGCCTTGCGATGCCGGGGCAGCGGCAGTCGTTCGATTTCGAGCTCGCTGGGGATGGCTCGCTGCTGTTCGATGCATTGAACCGCAGCGGTTCGTTCACGTGGTCGCTGAGCGGACCGCAGGGAACCGAGGTTGCGGCGCGTGATTTCAGCCAGTCGGACGGCCGGGGCATCGACGGCAATCCGCTGCTGCACCTGGTGGCAGGGCATTACACGCTGACCGTCGACGGCGTTGGCGATGCGCAGGGCGACTTCGCTTTCCGTCTGCTCGACCTGGCGGGCGCGACGGCATTCACGCCAGGCACCGAGGTTGCCGGCAGACTGGACGATGCGGGTACGGCATTTGCGCACGCAAGCACGGGCGCACCGCTCGATTATCCCGAAGCCGAGACCAACCGGGCGTTGCGCTTCGTGGGCAACGGTGCAGCGGTACGGGTGAGCGACAGTGCGTCGCTGCGCATGAGTTCGGCGCTGACCATCGAGGCGTGGATCCGGCCGACGGGAGCGGGTACCGGGGGCGGCGGCGTCATCGTCGGCAAGGAAGGCGAGTACCTGCTGGCACGCTTTGCCGACGGCACGATCCGCTGGGCGTTTGCCAATACCGATCCCGGCTGGACCTACGTCAATACCGGTTTTGTCGCGCCGCTCGATGCCTGGACGCATATCGCAGTGGTGTACGACAACGGTGCCGTGCGTACCTACGCCAACGGCGCGCTGGTGCACAGCTACGACGGTGCGGGTGTCATCGGCGATGTCGACGGTGGGCGCAACGAGTTGCGGATCGGTAGCCGCGAAGGAATCGAGCAGGGCTTCGTCGGGCTGATCGACGAGGTGCGGGTGTGGAACGTTGTCCGCAGCGAAGAAGAGGTCGCGGGCAAGCGCACCACCCTGTTGGGCGGCGGCGAGTCGGGTCTGGTCGGCTACTGGCGCCTGGACGAGGCCAATGGTGTGGTGGTGGCCGATCGCTCGTCAGCCGGCAACCAGGGCACGCTGGTGCTGGCGCCGGTGGAAACGCAGCTCTACCGCTTCACGGCCAGCGCCGGCGAGCGTTTCTTCCTCGATGCGATCGACGGCACTTCCCCGGGTTTTACCGTGCGGCTCTTCGATCCGTTCGGCAACAGCGTGTTGTCGGCAGGCTCACGCAGCTTCGTCGATGCGCCCTTCACGGCGGCGTACGACGGTGAGTACGTGATCGCGATCGAGGGTTTCCCAGGCGAATCGATGGCGCCGGCAGCGTTTCGCTTCAAGGTGCAGAAGATCGAGGACGCGACGGCGTCGATGAGCGTGGGCTCCCTGGTCAGTGGTGCGATCGAGCACGCGGGGCAGCAGCGCAACTACACGTTCACGCTGACCGAAGCGAGCAGGCTGCTGTTCGATTCGCGCACCTACGACAACCGCCTCGCCTGGTCGCTCAGCGGGCCACGGGGCGCCGAGGTGTCGTCGCGATCCTTCACGGTATCCGATTCTGCCGAATACGGCGCCAATTCCCTGCTCGATCTGGCGCCGGGCACCTACACGCTGACGGTCGGTGCGAACGGTGACGCCACGCCGGCGTTTGCGTTCGTGCTGATGGCACTGGCGCAGGCCGAGTCGATCACGCTCGACGCGGACGTCACGGGAACGCTCGATCCGGCCAACGCGACCCGGGTCTACCGCTTCGACGCCACCGCGGGCGATGCCGTCGTGTTCGACCGCCTGTCGCTGTCGGCCGGTAGCCCCGGCTGGCGCCTGTTCGACGCCACCGGTCGGCAGTTGTTCGGCCCCGAGTATTTCGACGACCGTGCGCCGCTGACGCTGCTGCTGAGCGGTACCTATTACCTGGCGCTCGAGGGCAGGATCTGGGACTCCGGCACCATCAGCTACGGTTTCAACCTGCGCTTGCAGGGCAATACACCGCCACCGGCGCTGGAGGGAACGGCGCTCACGCTCGGGGCTACCGTCAGCGGGACTATCGCCGCAGCTGGCGAGACCGACGACTACGTGTTCACGGTCGACGAGCCGACGCTGGTTCTTGTCGACAGCCTCGCGCCGAACAACAACGGGAGTTTCCGCTGGACCCTGACCGGCCCGCGTGGCGTGGAAGTCTCCGACCGCAGTTTCTACTACAGCGAATCGTGGGAGTACGGTTCGGCGAATCCCGCCGTGCAGCTGGTGCTGCCCGGAACGTACCAGCTGCGCGTGCGCGCCGACGGCTCGACGACCGGTGCCTATTCGTTCCGCGTGCTCGATACCGCGGCCGCGACCGAACTCACGCTCGGCGAGGCGAGCAGCGCGACGCTGAACCCGGCCAACGAGACCGACCTGTACGCCTTCGAGGCGAGTGCGGGACAACGGCTCTACCTCGACGTGGCGGCCCTCAGCCCCGATTACGGCAACTGGGTCTCGTGGCGGCTGCTCGACCCCTACGGACGCCAGGTGCTCGGTCCCGCCGGTTTCAACAGCAACAATGCCAGCGGCGGTGATGACGGTTTCGTGGTGCCGCTCGCCGGGCGTTACACGCTGCTGGTCGAAGGGCGCATCTGGGTCACGCAGTACACCGGGAGCTTTGCGTATACCTTCGACGTACACGAGCTGGTCGATGCGGCGCCGGTCGCACTCGAACTCGGTGAGGTCACCAGCGGTACGATCGCCGTGGCTGGCGCGCGCACTACGTACACCTTTACGCTCGATGCGCTCACGACGCTCCATTTCGATTCGCGCACCAACAGCAGCACGCTGAACTGGACGCTGAACGGGCCGCGCGGCACGGTGGTGTCCGCGCGTGCGTTGCGCTCCGGCGATTCCGTCGATGGCAACAGCGTGTTGCGGCTTGCGGCCGGCGATTACACGCTCGTCGTCGACGGCAGCGGGGACGCGACCGGTGATTTCAGTTTCCGGCTGACCAGCACCGCGAGCGCTACCGAGCTGACGCCGGGTACCGCGGTGTCGGGAACGCTGGACCCGGCCAACGCGACGCAGGCCTGGCGTTTCGACGCCACGGCCGGCGAGCGCTTCTTCTTCGACGTACAGGCGCGCAGCGGCGGCGATGTGTACTGGCGCCTGGTCGACCCCGACGGGCGCACGGTGTTCGGGCCGCGCTACATGAACTGGACTGACGGCAGCTCGGACCAGGACGTGCTGACGCTGGCGAAGAGCGGCAGCTACACGCTGCTGATCGAGGGGCGTTACTACACCACCGGCACCGCGAGCTATACGTTCAATGTGCAGCCGGTGAGCGACGACGAGGCGACGCTGGCGCTCGATACGCGTGTGGATGGGGGCATCGCACACGCCGGCCAGCGCGATCTGTACCACTTCACACTCACCGCGCCAACACGGCTCTACGTCGATTCGCTGACCAACAACTCCGCGCTGAACTGGTCGCTCACCGGCCCGACGGGCACCGAAGTGGCAGGACGTTCCTTTACCGGCAGCGATTCCTACGACGGCACCAGCCTGTTCACATTGCCGGCGGGAGACTACACGCTCACCGTCGACGGCAACGGCGATGCCACCGGTGACTATGCCTTCGTGCTGCGTGATCTGGCGAGCGCCACGGCGATCACGCTCGGGCAGACGCTGAACGAGGTTCTGGATCCGGCGAATGAGACCGATGTGTACCGCTTCGAGGGTACGAGCGGCGATCGGCTGCTGTTCGACATCCTCGCGCGCAGTGGCGGCGACGTGTACTGGCGGCTCGTCGATCCGAGCGGGCGCACGGTGTTCGGTCCAGCGAACATGAACTCCGCCGGCTACGACGTCGGGCCGGTGACGCTCACGCGCGACGGCACCTACACGCTGTTCGTCGAGGGTCGCTACTACACCAGCGGCAGCGCGGCGTATTCGTTCCGCGTACAGCCCGTCGTCGACGACGTGGCCGACATCGTGCCCGGCGAGAACTACGGCGTCGACGATCATTTCGTTCCCGGCAGGATCGACGGCGCGCTGCAGCTCGATCAGTACCGCTGGGCCGAGGTCGCGCACGACGACGCGCTTGCGATGACCGGCACGCTGACCTTCGAGACCTGGTTCCGGGTCGATGCGTACACGGGCACCTGGCAGGCGCTCGCCTACAAGGGCAATGGCAACGGGAATCAGCGCTCGTTCACGCTGTGGCTGAACTCCTCCGGCTATCTGCACCTGTCCTCGGGCAACAACCAGAACCAGAGCATCAACACCGCGAACGGTTCGGTCAAGCTCGGGCAGTGGCACCACGTCGCGGCGGTGATGGATCGTGACACGGGCGTGATGACGCTCTATCTGGACGGTGTGGCAGCGGCGAGCGGCGCCCTGAGCACCACGCCATCGACCGCGAACACCAATCCGCTGTACCTCGGCGGTGTGCGTGAAGGCTGGGGGAGTTTCGTTGGCGCAATCGACGAAGTCCGCGTATGGAACCTGGCACGCAGCGCCGGGCAGATCGCGGCCGACTACGCGGCTGCGCTGCAGGGTGACGAGACCGGGCTGGTGCTGTACCTGCCGGCAAACGAGGCTTCGGGCCACACGCTGGGCGATGCGAGTGGCCACGCGCACGATGCGACGGTGCGCACGCTGTGGGATGCCACCAGTGGCGTGGTTGCCGGGCGCGTTGCCACCGGCGAGAGCGACTACTACCGCTTCACGCTGGACGAGGAACGCACGTTCTCTTTCGATTCGTTGCTCGACAACCATTACATGCGCTGGTACCTCAGCGGTCCGCGCGGCAGTGTGGTCAGTGACAGGCCGTTCCAGCAGAGCGACGCGAGCGACGGCACGAGCATCCTGACGCTGGCGCCGGGTGACTACGAGCTGCGTGTGACGGCAGCACCGGGCAACGGTGGCAGCTACGCATTCCGTCTGCTCGATCTGGGTGATGCCGCCTTGCTCACACTCGGCGAGACCTTCAGCGGGCAACTGCGCCCGGGCAACGAGACCGACGCCTACCGGTTCGACGCGAGCGCGGGCGATCGTCTGTTCTTCGACGTGACTACAGCCACGGGCGGCGCGCCGTACTGGCGGCTGCTCGATCCGTGGGGACGCACGCTGTGGGGGCCGAACTACCTGCCCAGCGACGACGTGGGGCTGCGCACACTGCCGTGGTCCGGCACCTACACGCTGCTGGTCGAAGGGCGTCGCGACCAGCTCGGCGCGGTGACCGACTACGGTCTGCGCGTGCTGCCGGTTGCTGACAGCACGGTGGCGATCGCGCCCGGTGTGGCGAGCGGCATGGAGCCGCGCTGGGTCGAAGGGCAGCTCGGTGGCGCGATCGGGCTGAACGGTCTGCAGTACCTCGAGATCGCCGATGAGGCGGACCTCGAGATCGGCAGTGCTGCGCTCACGCTCGAGGCGAACGTCTACATCGAGCGATTCGGGAACACCTGGACGCCACTGTTCTACAAGGGCAACGGGAACTCTGCTGCGCGCAGCTACTCGGTGTGGCTGCAGAACAACGGTTCGGTCTGGATCGGCAGTACCGACGCGAGTGGTCAGCAGAGTGTGCAGAGTGTGGCCGGCGTGCTGAATGCCGGCGAGTGGCACCACGTCGCGGTGGTGTTCGACCGTGCCGGCGGTGGCATGCGGCTGCTGGTCGACGGCGTGGAGCGCTTGAGCGGTGCGTTGCGCACGCAGGCCGCTCTCGATCAGGAAGTACCGCTGCTGGTCGGTTATGCTCCGGAGCCTTCCACGAATTACAGCGGATTCATCGGGCGCATCGACGATCTGCGGGTATGGCAGGGTGCGCGCAGCAACGAAGCGATCGCGGCGGCGAAGGACGCAGCGCTTGCGGGCGACGAGAGCGGGCTGGTCGCGTACCTGAAGGCCGACGAGACGGTGGGCGACACGCTCGCCGACGCCAGCGGCCACGGCAACCCGGCGCTGGTGCGCGCGCGCACCGAGGGCGTGGTGTACGGCGCCATCGCCACGCCGGGGCAGCGGGTGCAGCACACGTTCACGCTCGACGAGCCGGGGCGGCTCTACTTCGATGCGCTGACCAACAGCAGCTCGCTGCGCTGGACGCTCGAGGGGCCGCGCGGCGTGATCGTCTCCGAGCAGCGCTTCGACCAGAGCGACTCGTGGGACGGCAGGAACAGCACGAGTGTCTTCGATCTGCCGGCGGGTGATTACACGCTGAGCGTGCGTGATACGGGCGATGGTACGCCCGCGTTCGCGTTCCGGCTGCTCGATCTGGCTGCAGCCGGTACGATCACGCCCGGCACGCCGGTGTCGGGACGGCTCAGTCCGGTGAAGCAGACGATGGCCTACCGCTTCAGCGCGAGCGCCGGGCAGCGGGTCTACCTGGATCGCATCGACGACAGCGGTGGCGATACCTACTGGCGGCTGGTCGATCCGTTCGGGCGCAACGTGTTCGGTCCGACCGCGTTCAACGCCGACGCCGGCCTGGTCACGCTGGCATGGGACGGCGAGTACACGCTGCTGCTCGAGGGTCGCGTGCAGCCCGATGGCGACGCGCTCTACACGTTCAACGTGCAGCCGGTCAGCGACACGCAGACGGCGCTGACGCTGGGTGCCACCGTCGCGGATGCGATCGCGCACGCCGGTGATCGGCATCTGTATACCTTCACGCTCGACGCCGCGAGCCGGCTCTGTTTCGATTCGCTGACGAACAGCAGTGCGTTCAAGTGGTCCTTGAGCGGACCGCGCGGCACCGTGGTGTCCTCACGCGCGTTCAGCGACAGCGACTCCGCCGATTTCGGCGCATCGCCGGTACTCGATCTGGCGGCCGGTGACTACACGCTGATCGTCGATCCCGACAACGACGCAGTCGGCGACTACGGCTTTCGCCTCTTCGATCTGGGGCAGGCAGCGGAACTCGTCCTCGGCGATACCGTTTCCGCCACACTCGCGAGCGGGCGCGAGACGCTCGCCTATCGCATCGACGCCCCGGCGCGCAGCCGCCTGCTGTTCGACCTGCTCACCGAGAACCGCGACAGCGCGTACTGGCGCCTGCTCGATCCGTGGGGCGGCGTGGTGTTCGGGCCGTCGAACACGAATGACGTTCACGCCACGCTGCGCGATGCGGGCACGTACATCCTGCTCGTCGAGGGAAGGGTCAACGAGAGCAATCCGGTCGAGTTCAGTTTTCGTGTCACGGACACGGTGCTGCCGAACCCCGACAACCATACCAGCCAGGACTTCGGGGAACCGGGCATTCCCTACGTGGGCGCGAGCTACGGCAGTGGCGTGGCGCCGATGGTGCTGCAGGCTGGCCACTTTCCGCTCACGCTGTCGTACAACGACGTCGGCGTGGCGGACACGGTGTTCACCGGTGCGCCGGACGACGCTTCCGCCGGGCTTGGCAAGGACGGCATGCTCGTCTACGACCTCGGCGGCTATCGCCTGATCGACGGCAGCGGCGCTGACCTCAACGTCTACGAAGCCGACAGCGGTGCGCCCGAGTTCGACGCCCTGCGCGTCGAGGTGAGCCTCGATGGCGTCAACTACGTCGACGTCACGGCGACGGCGGCCGCGCGCGCCCCGATGGGCGGCGGCGACGAGGCACACAACAACGCGGGTTTTGCTCGCTCCTACGATCTGGCCGGGTCGGGGCTCGCCGCGGTGCGCTACGTGCGCCTCACCGGGCTCTCGGGTGGTGCGCCGGGTGGTGATCACGGTTTCGATCTCGATGCGATCGGCCTGGTGAACTACCGGCAGCCCGATGGCGACCCCGCACCGGATCCGTTTCTGCGCCTGTTGCCCGGCAGCGTCACCGGCATCAACACGATCGGCTTCACGGCGACGCATCCGGGTGTGGTGCCGGCCACGGTCGAGGCGGGGTTCGATCTGCGCATCACGCGCGTGTCGAACCAGGGTGACGGCATCAGCTTTGCGTGGCTCGATACTTCACTGTGGGGGCGGGGTGGCAACGCACCGCAGTTCGGCGAGGAGCCGAACCTCGCCGGCAGCTTCGGTGTCGGCTTCGACCCGGTCAACAACGGCGAAGTCAGCGACAACCACGTCTCGCTGCACTTCAACGGCAGCAAGCTGGCCGAGTTCAACCTGAACACGCTGATGCCCGGGTTCCGGCTCGACGACGGCAAGTTCAACCACGCGCGCATCGTGATCGAGGCCACCGCCGACGGCAGCACGGTGTCGGTGTACCTGACGCCGGAAGGGGGCAGCGAGGTCGCGGTCGTCGAGGATTATTTCGTCGCCGGCATGCTGCCCTACGAGGGGCGGATGGCCTTCGGTGCGCGCAACGGCGGCTGGCGCGCGCACAACGATCTCGACGACGTAACGCTCGCGCTCACCGCCGGTACCGCGCCGGTGTTCCCGGAGCTGACCCTCGGGGAGACCACGAACGGCACGCTGGGTACGGCGAGCGAGGTCGACCGCTTCGCGTTCACGCTCGATGCGTCGACGCGGGCGTACTTCGATGCATTGACGAACAACGCCGCATTGCGCTGGACGCTGAGCGGCCCGCGCGGGACATTGGTGGGGGGCAAGTCCTTCACGGCCAGCGATTCGGCCGAAGGGCTGAGTGTGCTGGATCTCGCCGCGGGCGACTACGTGCTCAGCGTCCAGGGCGCTACCGGCAGCTACGCGTTCCGCCTGCTCGATCTGGCACAGACCACCGAGCTCGCGCTCGATACCACGGTGAGCGGCAGCTTCGATCCGGCGAACGAGACCGACGCGTACCGCTTCACCGCAGACGCAGGCCAGAAGGTCTTCTTCGACATCACGGCGCGCAGCGGCGGCGATGCGCGCTGGCGGCTCATCGACCCGTTCGGGCAGGTGGTGTTCGGCCCGTCGGGGTTCAACAGCACGGCGTATTACGAGGATGTGGGTCCGCTGACGCTGGCCTACGCCGGCGAGTACACGCTGCTGGTCGAGTCGCGCTACTACCAGACGGCGGTACAGACGTACAGTCTGCGCGTGAACACGGTCAGCGACGACGAGTTCACGCTCGTGCCTGGCGAGACGCAGAGCCAGGCGATCGCGGTGCCCGGGCAGCACGACGTCTACCGCTTCACGCTGGATGAAGCGAAGCGGATGTATTTCGATTTCCTCTCGGCAACCACGAGCTACGACAATTACTACCTGCGCTGGACGCTGAGCGGACCGCTGGGTGAGGTGGTGTCGAACCGACCGTTCCGTGCCAGCGATTCGAGCGACGGCACCTCGATCCTCGATCTGGGTCCGGGCGAATACACGCTGACGGTGCACGCACCGACCGACACCAGCTACGCCGCCGACATCACCGGCAGCTACGGCTTCCGCCTGCTCGATCTGGCCGCGGCAACACCGCTCGCGCTCGATACCACGGTGAGCAGCAGCTTCGACCCGGCCGCCGAGACCGACGCGTACCGTTTCACGGCGGAAGCCGGCCAGGCGTACTTCTTCGACATCACGGCGCGCAGCGGTGGCGACGCCTACTGGCGGTTGCTCGATCCGTTCGGGCGCCCGGTGTTCGGTCCCTCGAACTTCAACAACCCGACGTCTTACGACGTGGGTCCGCTGACGCTCGCCTACGCTGGCGAGTACACGCTGCTCGTCGAGTCGCGCTACTACCAGACGGCGGCGCAGACGTACAGCCTGCGCGTGAACACGGTGAACGACCGCTCGCTCGCGCTCGCGCTCGGCGCGACGCAGAGCGAGGCGATCACGGTAGCGGGGCAGCGCGATGTCTACCACTTCACGCTCGATGACGCGAAGCGGGTGTACTTCGACTTCCTCGCCGCGAACACGAACTACGACAACTACTACCTGCGCTGGACGCTGAGCGGACCGCAAGGCGCCGTGGCGTCGAACCGGCCGTTCCGTGCCAGCGATTCGAGCGACGGTACGTCGATCTTCGACCTGGGACCGGGCGAGTACACGCTGACGGTGCAGGCACCCGTCGACACGACGTACGCCGCCGACATCACCGGCAGCTACAGCTTCCGCCTGCTCGATCTCGCCAGTGCGGGCGTGCTGACGCCGGGTACCACGGTGAACGCCACGCTGACGCCGTCGACCGAGACCGACGCGTACCGTTTCGACGTCGTGGCCGGCGAGCGCTTCTACTTCGACGTGACGGCGCGCAGCGGCGGCGACGTGTACTGGCGCCTGCTCGACCCGTGGGGCCGGCCGGTGTTCGGTCCGGGCGTGATGAACTCGACCGGCGATGATGTCGACGTGCTCGAGCTGCCGTTTACCGGCACCTATACCCTGCTGGTCGAAGGCCGCTATTACACGACGGGCGAGGCGAGCTACGCGTTCAACGTGAGCGATGTGTCGCTGTCGGCGCCGATCGAACTGGTGCTCGGCACGCGCCCGGGACCGGACCTGGTGGTGCAGGATCTGGCGGTGACGGCGGCCGGGGACGGTACGATCGAGTCCGGCCGCGAGATCACGCTCAGCTGGTCGGTCACCAACAGCGGCGACGAGGCGGCGGCGGGTCCGTGGGACGAGCGCGTGATCGTGCGCAACCTCGACCGTGGCGGCGAACTGGTGGCGAACGTGCTGGTTGCCTTCGCGGGTGATGCGCTCGCGGCGGGCGCGAGTGCGGCGCGCAGCCTCGTGATCCGCCTGCCCGAGGGCAGCGCGGGCGCCGGGCGCATGCAGGTCGACGTGCTCACCGACGTGGCCAACGCGGTCGCCGAGCAGGGTGCCTTCGGCCAGGCCGAGAACAACAACAGCGCACGCATCGAGTTCGGTTCGGAGCTGGCGCGCTACCCCGATCTGCTGATCTCGAACGTGGTCGTCGAGCCGGCGGCGGGCTGGGCGCCCGGCAGCAGTGTCACGCTGCGCTGGCGCGTGAGCAACGCGGGCAACGCACCGGTCCGGGTTCCGTGGAGCGACGGCATCCAGGTGCGCAACCTGGTGAGCGGTGCGCTGGTCTACAACGCCAGCGCGGACGCCGCGATTCCGGCGGACGAGGAGCTGGCGGCAGGAGCCCATATCGAACGCAGCGTGAGCTTCGCGTGGCCGAGCGGTGCCAACGCGATCGGCCGCTTCCAGTTCACGCTGAGCGCGGACACGGGCGAGAAGATCGCCGAAGGCAACGCCGAGGGCACCGGGGAGAGCAACAACACGGCGCAGCTCACCGTGATATCCGCCCCCGACCTGCGGGTCGCGAACCTCGAGGTGCAGCCGCAGAACCTGAAGGCGGGCGCCACGGTCACCGTGAGCTGGGATGACCTCAACGCCGGCAACGCCGCGCCGATCGGCGGCTGGTACGACCGCATCCAGGTGCGCAACGCGAGCACCGGCGAGATGCTGCTCGACAACCAGTTGCAGTTCGACCCTGCGGTGGGCGGGGCGGGCGTGCCGGCGGCGGGTGAAGCGCGTGCGCGCCAGTTCGTGTTCACGCTGCCGGCAGGACTGCGCGGGGCGGGTGAGCTCGAGATCACGGTCAGCACCGACACGCGCAACGACGTGCGCGAAGTGGCCGATGGCTTCAACGCCGAGGGCAACAACCAGGCGCTGATCACGCGCCAGGCGGAGGCGGTCGATTATCCGGACTTGACGGTCAGTGCGCTGACGGCGCCGACGGCGGCGCGCGGTGGTGATGTCATCGAGCTCGCGTGGACGGTGAAGAACAACGGCACGGTCGCTACCGCGCAGTCGGCGTGGTCGGATCGCATCGTACTGAGCCGCGACAACGTGATCGGCAACGCCGACGACATCGTGCTCGCGACGGTGGCGCGCAGTGGCGCGCTTGCGGCCGGTGCGAGCTACGACGCCGCACACACGGTCACGGTACCGTTGAAGCTGCAGGGCACGTTCTACCTCAGCGTGATCAGCGACGCGCTCGGCGAGGTGCTCGAGCCCGACACGCGCGCCGACAACACCTGGTTGCCGGCGCGCACGATCGCGCTCGATGCCCCGTACGCGGACCTGCAGGTCGAGGTGGCGGTGGGTCCGGCGACAGCGTCGGAAGGCGCCAATGCGGCGCTGGTGTGGCGCGTGCGCAACCTCGGCGACTCGGTGACCGACGTCGGGCAGTGGACCGACAGCGTCTACCTGTCGAGCGACACCGTGTTCGATGCGAGCGACGTGCTGCTCGGGCAGGTCGTGCACAGTGGGGTGATCCTGCCGAACGAGACGTACACGGCGTCGGCGAACCTTGCGCTGCCGTACGGGATCACGGGCAGCATGTACTTGCTGGTGCGTGCCGACGCGGGCTTGCAGGTCTACGAGGGGGCGTTCGAGAACAACAACACCACGGCCACGTTGACGCCGACCGTGATTGCGGGCGCACCGTCGCCGGATCTGGCGGTGCAGTCGATCGAGGTACCCGTTGACGCGGCGTCGACCGGCGAGCAGATCGAGCTCACGTGGACGGTGGCGAACCTGGGCGAAGCAGCGGTGAGCGGCAACTGGGTCGACCGGGTCTATCTGTCGACCGACGGCACCACCCAGGGTGCGTACCTGCTCGCCACCGTCGCCCAGGGCCGCCAGGTGCTCGCCGGTGCGAGCTACGAGGCGAGCGCGCTGGTCGCGCTGCCCGACTGGGCCGATGGCGACTATCGTGTCGTCGTCGTCACCGACGCGGCCACGCAGGTCTACGAGCACGGCAGCGAGGCGAACAACACGGGTGCCTCGGATGCGTTCTTCCTCGGCCACCCGGACCTCGACGTCACCGCGGTGACGGTGCCGGAGTCCGCGAGCTCGGCCGACACGATCACCGTCGGTTGGCGGGTCGAGAACGTCGGTTCGCGTCCGGCCCCCGGTACCTGGGTCGATCGGGTCTATCTGTCGCAGGACGGCGTGATCGGCGGCGGTGACCGGCTGCTGGGTGAGGTGGCGCACGCCGGACCGCTCGCGGCGGGCGAAGGCTACGACGGCGCGCTCGAGGTGACGCTGCCGATCGAGCTGAGCGGCGACTGGAAGATCATCGTGCGTACCGACGCCACCAGCACGGTGCGCGAAACCGGTGCGGAGAACAACAACGAGGACCTGACCGCAATCACCGTCGCACTGACGCCGTACGCGGATCTGGTGGTCTCCGACGTCAGCGCACCGACGCAGACGATCGCCGATCCCGCCTACGTCACGATCGGCTGGACGGTGACCAACGAGGGCACCGGACCGGGTCTGACCGGGTCGTGGACCGATACCATCGTCGCCTCGCGCAACGGCATTCCCGGCGACGGCGACGACATCGTGCTCGCGCGCTTCGAGCACGACGGCTTCCTTGCGCTCGGCGCGAGCTACACGCGCAGCGAACGTCTGATCCTGCCGGCCGGTTTCACCGGTCGCTACACGCTGTTCGTGCGCAGCGACGCCGACGGCGTCGTGTTCGAGAACGGGCTCGAGGCGAACAACGCTGCCCAGGCACCCAACGTCTTCGACGTGATGCCCTACGGCTACGCGAACCTGCAGGTCACGTCGGCGTCGGCGGCCGCGAGCGCGCGCTCGGGTGACCAGCTCGCGGTGAGCTGGCGAGTGGACAACGTCGGCATCGCACGCACCGACAGCCTGTCGTGGTCCGACCGGGTGAGTCTGGCAACGAATGCGGACGGCAGCGGCGTGGTCCGCACCTGGTCCTTCGATCACCTGGGCGCGCTCTCGGCAGGCAGCGGCTACGACCGCAGCGTGCAGCTCGACCTGCCGGACGGGTTCACCGGGGATTACTACGTCTTCGTGTCCACCGGCGGGCCGTTCGAGTTCATCCACACCAACGACAACACGACGTTCGCAGGGCAGACCCACATCGAGCTCGCGCCGAGCGCGGACCTGGTGGTCACCGGCATCGTGGCGCCGGAGGAGGGCTTCGAGGGGCGCCCGATCGAGATCACCTGGACGGTCGCGAACGAGGGTGATGCCGCGACCGAGGGCGCGTGGACCGACACCGTGGTGCTGCGCAAGGTCGGTGATCCGAGCATGCGCTCGATCACGCTCGGCTCGTTCACCTACACCGCTGGCCTCGGTGCCGGACTGTCCTACACCCGCACCGAACGCTTCACGGTGCCGATGCTCTCGGACGTGTGGCAGGTCGAGGTCACGACCAACAGCAACCGCGGGCTGTACGAATACGGGGACGCGGCGTCGAACAACTTCCTTGCCGACGACCGCACGATGGTGCTGTCGGCCAACCCGCGCCCCGACCTGCAGATCGAATCGATCACGGTGCCGCCGACGGCGGCCGCAGGCGCCACGATCGAGGTGAGCTTCGACGTCGTGAACCGCGGAGCGGTTGCCGCGAGCGGGCAGTGGAAAGACAACGTCTACCTGTCGCTCGACGCGAAGCTGGATTCGGGCGACCTGCTGATCGGCAGCATCACCAGCGGTTCGGCGCTCGATACCGACGAGAGTTACCGCACGCTCGCCACGGCCATGCAGATCCCGCTCCGTTTCCGCGGCAACGGTTTCATCATCGTGCGCGCCGACGGGGCCAACGCCGTCGACGAGTTCCCGCAGGACGACAACAACACACTGGCGCAGGCGATCTACATCGACCCGTTCCCGCCGTCGGATCTGGTGACCAGCGACGTGGTGGCGCCGGCGCAGGCCGTCTACGGCTCCGAGATCGAGGTGCGCTACACGGTCACGAACCGTGGCTCGAACACCACCAGCACCGACAAGTGGAGCGACACGGTCTGGTTGACGCGCGACAAGACGCGTCCGCACCCGGGCGGCAACGGCGCCATCCTGCTCGGCACGTTCAGCCACGAGGGCTACCTGGAGGTCGGCGAGTCCTACGAGCGGATCGTGAAGGTGCGCGTGCCGTACCAGATCGAGTCGGGCGTCTACTACATCACGCCGTGGTCGGATGCCTACGATGCGGTGCTCGAGGACACCTTCGCGAACTGGATCAACCCGGACGACCCGAACGAGCTCGACAACAACAACTACAAGGCGCGGCGCATCGACATCATCGGGCCGGTGGTGCTGAAGCCGGACCTGCAGGTGATCGACGTGCAGGCCGACGCGAGCGGCTCGGCGCACGCGCCGTATACGGTGTCGTGGACGGTGGAGAACCGCGCCGAGGGCGAGGCGGGCGGCTCCTGGATCGATACCGTCTACGTGTCGGACCTGCCGGACATGAACGCACCGGGTGCGAAAGTGTGGACGCTCGGCAGCTTCGAGCGCCCGCAGACGCTGGCCTCGCTCGAACGCTACACGATGCGCCAGACCTTCGATCTGTCGCCTGCGCTGGCCGGCAAGTACGTGACCGTGGTGACCGATGCGGCGCATCCCTCGAGCGTGGTCGAGACCAACGAGAACAACAACGCCCGCACCACGAGCACCGATATCGCGACCGCGCCAGCGGATCTGCGCGTGGTCGAGGTGATCGCGCCGCAGACGAACTTCTCGGGCGAGAAGGCCGAGATCAGCTGGACGGTCGAGAACCAGGGAGGCACGGTCTGGAGCGGCACGCGCTACTGGCGCGACAGCGTGTGGATCTCGGCGTACCCGACCTTCGATCGCACGAAGTCGCAGCGCCTCGCTACCGTGGTGCACGACAACGCCACACCGCTCGGCAGCGGCGAAAGCTACACGGCGAGCGCCGAAGTCACGCTGCCGGCCGGCGTCGAGGGGCCGTTCTACGTCTACGTGTTCACCGATGTGGAGCCCTACAGGGGTCTGCCCGATACGGAAGATGAGCGCGGCGACAACGAAAGATCACGGAGCGAGCACTACGCTGGCAACGTGTGGGAGCCGCCGGGGCTGGCGAACAACGCAGGCCAGACCGACACCACGATCGTCTATCGCGAAGCAGACCTGGTCATCTCGGACCTGGTGCTGACGCCGGCGACCGCCGACTCCGGATCCTCCGTGACGGCGAGCTTCACCGTGACCAACCAGGGCACGCGCCAGACGCGCGAGTGGTCGTGGAACGACCGCGTGTACCTGTCAAGGGACGCGGCGCTCGACTCCGGCGATCTGCTGCTCGGCGAGTTTGGACGCTACGGCTACCTCGATCCCGACGCGAGCTACGACCGTTCGCTGGACTTCATGCTGCCCGAAGGCGTCGATGGTGACTACTTCGTACTGGTCTACACCGACTCCGACGTGAGCGGACAGGTGGTCGGCGGCGGCGTTTCCGATCTGTCCAGGGTGCCGCCGTTACGCGTCGGCGGCGATTCGGTGAAGGAGTATCGCGGCGAGGGCAACAACATCACGCCGGCGCCGCTGCACGTCGACCTGCGCCCGGCACCGGACCTGCGTGTGACGGGTGTGACGATCCCCGAGCGGGTGCTCGCCGGGCAGTGGCTCGAGTTCTCGTACCGGGTCGAGAACCGGGGCGAGGGCGACACGCCGACGCTGCAGGGTCGCTGGACCGACCGCATCTACCTCTCGGCCGACGAGTTCCTCGACGTCAACGCCGACCGCTACCTGGGGCAGATCCAGCACATCGGCGGGCTTGCCGCAGGCGAGGGCTACGACCAGCAGGTCGACCCGATCCGCCTGCCGCCGGGGTTCCACGGCTCGTATTACGTGTTCGTGCTCACCGACCCGGGCGATTCAGGGTCTGCGAATGGCAGGGTGTTCGAGGCCGGACGCGAGAACAACAACGCCCGTCCCTCGGCGCAGCCGCTGCTGATCGAGCTGCCGCCGCCGGCGGACCTGGTGGTCGAGAGCATCTCGATGCCTGCTCGTGGCGACGTGAATGGTGCGATCACGCTCGGCTGGACGGTGCTGAACCAGGGCGAGAACCCGGCGCAGGGGAGCTGGAGCGATTCGGTCTACCTGTCCGCCGACGGCAACTGGGACCTGTCGGACCGCCTGCTGGGACGCGTCACGCACGGCGACGGACTCGCGGTCGGCGCGAGCTATACCGCCGAGCTGAAGGACGTGTTCATCCCGCCGCTGCTCGACGGGCAGTACCGCATCATCGTGCGCTCGGACATCTTCGACGAGGTCTACGAGGCGGCCGACGAGGACAACAACGCACGGACCTCGGCCGATCCGATCGAGATCGCGGTGCCGGAGCTGACCCTCGGGGTCGCGACCGATACCACGCTGAGCGCGGGGCAGGCGAGGCTCTACAAGGTGGACGTCGGCGCCGGCGAGACACTGCGTTTCAGCGTCGGCTCGGACGAGACATCCGCAGCGAACGAGGTGTTCGTGCGCTACGGGGCGTTGCCGGACGGCTCGAACTACGATGCTGCCTTCGAGACGCCGCTGCAGGCGAACCAGCAGGCGCTGATTCCGCGCACCGAGGCCGGCACCTACTACGTGCTGGTACGCGAGTTCTCGGGACCGGCGCAGGGGCACGTCGAGGTGAAGGCCGAGCTGATGCCGTTCCAGGTCACCGACATCAAGGTCGACCAGGGCGGCGACAGCCGCTGGGTGACGGTGGAGGTGCGCGGTGCGCGCTTCAGCGACGAGGCGCTGCTGAAGCTGGTGCGCCCGGGGATCGAGGAAATCGAGCCGGTGCGCTACGAGGTGATCGACGCGACGCGGATCATCGCGACCTTCGACCTGCGTGGACGCGAGAAGGGTCTCTACGACGTCAGCGTGATCAACCCCGACGGTGCCGAGGCGACGCTGCCGTACCGCTTCCTGGTCGAGCGGGCGCTGCCGATCGACGTCACCATCGGCCTCGGTGGCCCGCGCGTGGTTCCGGCTGGCCAGACCGGTCTCTACGGAATCTCGCTGCAGAGCCTGACCAACGTCGACACGCCGTACGTCTACTTCGAGTTCGGCGCACCCGAGATCGGCGAGAACGCGAAGGTCTACGGCCTGCCGTACCTCACGTACGCGAGCAACGTGGGCGGTGCGCCGGACGGCGTGCGCGAGGACGTGCCGTGGATCAGCCTCGACTCCGAGATCAACCGCGACGGCTACATGCTCGCGCCCGGCTACGCACTCGACGTGATCGCCGGTGGCTACGTCGGCATGAGCTTCACGGTGACGACGTACCCCGGTCTGCAGCCGTTGATCGACCGCGACCTGGCCGCGATCCGGCTGGCGCTCGAGGATGCGCGCAATTTCTGGTCACCGGCGCGTCGCGAGGCCTTCATCGCCGGCCTGCAGGCGCTGGCCGGCACGCGGGGCGATCCGGCCGCGCTGCGAGCGCAGATCAGCCTCGCGATCGCGAGCCTGCTCGATGCGCTCGAGGGCGCGAGCGCGGAGGAGGCCGCCGGGATTTCCTCTGTGATCGACGTGCTGCAGAACCTGCAGGCGGAACCCGACGAGGAGATACCGGACAAGTGTGTGCCGCTGTTCGCACCGTTCCGGTTCAACGTGTACGCGGCGGCGACGCCGATGACGCGTGCGGAGTTCGTCGCGCGTCAGGAGGCCGATGCGCGTGCGCTGCGTGAAGCGGTGCTGGCGGACGCCAGTGCCTCGACCGCGCTGCTGAACCTGGCAGCCGATGAAGACACCTGGGTCAGCGCGTACCTGGCGGCACTCGAGGACGGCGGGCTGCTGCGCCCCGAGGACGAGGCGCCGCCGATCCGCACCCAGCCGAAAGTGGTGAGCGTGCTGGCGGTGCTCGCCAGCGGGGTACTGATCGGCCCGGCCGGGCAGCAGATCGAAACCCAGGCGGATCTGGTGGCCTTCTTCTCGCAGGTCCGCCAGTGGTACGGCAATACGCCCGGAAAGATGGCAGAGATTGCTGCCTGGGACGATCGTTCTTCCGACGAATGCGGCGAGTACAGCATCCCGATCCCGGCGTTGCCCGAGTTCGAGGACTACGACCTCGGGCTGTCGCAGCAGACCTACTTTGCGGCATTCAACGTGTTCACCCCGTGGGGGAACGTGCCGGAGAGTGCGTACGCTTCGGTCGCGGCCTCGGACGAACTGACGCCGCTGCAGTTGCAGAAGCTGTTCAGCCTGGCGGCGCAGAATGCGACCCAGGCGAGCATCAGCGGGCCGCAGGGCTATGGCGAACGGCAGTTTCTGCCGGCGGAGCGTGCGCTGCCGTACACGATCCGCTTCGAGAACCCGGCCGACGCGACCACGAACCCGTCCGAGATCCGCATCGTCTCGCAGATCGACCCGGGTCTGAGTCCGCGTTCGTTCCGTCTCGGTGACCTGCAGCTCGGCGACATCACGATCAAGGTGCCGGGCGGGCGCTCGAACTTCCAGGGGGACTTCGATCTGCGCAACTCGCGCGGCTACGTGCTGCGCGTCTCGGCCGGCATCGATGCCACCACCGGCACCGCGACCTGGCTGCTGCAGGCGATCGACCCGCAGACCGGCGAGCTGGTGCGCAATCCCGCGGTCGGACTGCTGGCGCCGAACGTTGCCAACGGGCAGGGGCTGGGGAGCGTCGGCTACACCGTGACTTCGGCGTTCGGGCTGGAGACGAACCGCGAGATCCGGGCGTCCGCGCGCGTGCTGTTCAACACGGCGGCACCGATCGACACGCCGGAACTGGTGCAGTACCTCGACGTGAACGCACCGCAGACCACGCTCGCGCTCGAGCGCATCGGCAGCGCGGACTACGGTGTGCGCTGGAGTGCGGACGACGGGGCGGACGGCTCGGGCGTCAGGCACACCACGATCTACGTCGCGAAGGACGGCGGCGACTGGGAGATCTGGCTGCGCCAGAGCACGGACTCGCAGGCCGTGTTCGAGGGCGAGGCAGGGCACAGCTACGAGTTCGTCGCGGTATCCACCGACAACGCCGGCAACCAGGAACGTCCGGCCAGCGTGGCGAAGCTGCCCGATGACGGTACGCAGCTCAACCTCGGTGCGCTCGTCGACGTGGGCGGCACCACGCAGGACATCGGTGTGCCGCCTGCACCGAGCGCGACACCGTCGACGAACCCGCTGTTCGTGCAGGCCGAGCAGGGCATTCCGGCGGCAGTGCCGTCGCGCCCCTCGCAGTTCGGGCAGGTGCTGGCACCGTTCACGGCCGAGGTGTTCGGCACCGGCATCGCGCAGAGCCACGCCGACATCGGACCACTCGCGATCCTGGTGCAGCCCGATACCAGCGTGATCGTGAGCGGTGGGGCGAACCGCGGGGCGCTGTACCGTTACACCGAGTTCGGCGGTCGTGCGCTGAATCCCTTCGTCGTCTTCGACCAGCCGGTGTACGACCTGGCCTACGACCTCGACGGCAGGCTGTGGGCTGCCACCGGCGGCGGGCAACTGCTGCAGCTCGACCCCGAGACCTTCGCGGTGCTGGGGAGCTACGGCGAGGGCCTGACGCAGGCGCTGGCGGTGGATCCGTCCAGTGGGAAAATCTACGTGTCCTCGGGCGACGGGATCGAGATCTTCGACCCGCTGAAGCTCACGTTCAGCCACTTCAGCAACACGCGGGTGGACGATCTGGCGTTCGCCCCCGACGGCGAGCTGTGGGCGACCACCTGGCCACGGCGCGGCGATATCGTGACCTTCGACGCCAAGGGGCGCGCGAAGGCGCAGATCCACCTGGATTCGGCGGTCGACTCGATCGTCTTCGGCAAGGCGGGCACGGCGCTCGCCGGCTTGATGTTCGTCAGCAGCCACGCACCGATCGGTGATCCGGCCGGCTCCTCGCTGGTGATGGTGGATCTGGCGACGTTGCGCCGCGTCGAGGTGGCGAGCGGTGGCCCGCTGGCCGAGTCGCTGGCGATCGACAGCCGTGGCCGCGTGCTGATCGCGAACTCGCAGCAGGTCGACGTGCTGATGCCGCTGACGCCGCCGGCCGTGGTGCGTACCCTGCCCGCTGATGGCGTGATCGTGCCGCTGCCGCTCACGAGCATCCAGGTCGTGTTCGACCAGGACATGGATGCCGGCGGCTCTGCGCGTGCGAGTTCGGTGCTGAACCCGGAGAACTACACGCTGCTCGGGACCAACGGTGGTCGGATCGCGATCACCAGCATCGCGTGGGACGCTGCGACACGCAGCGTCACGCTCGGCTTCGACACGCTGCAGCCCGACTTCTATGCGCTGACGGTCGCGTCGCGGGTGCAGTCGGAAGGCGGTCTGCCCTTGCGGGCGCCGTACACGGTCGAGTTCATCGGTGTGCAGGACTTCTCGAGCCTGGTGCGCATCGACTTCGTCGCCACCCGCTCGGATCGGGCCACCGGCACGCTGTCGTTCGACGTGCGTGTGACCAACATCACCGACTACAACCTGCAGACGCCGCTGATGCTGGTGCTCGACCCGGGACGCTACTTCCAGGGGATGGCGCTCGGTGCGGACGTATCGAACGACGGACTGTGGATGCTCGACATCGGCCAGGGGCTGGTCGACGGCGTGCTGGCCCCGGGTGAATCGACCGTGGTGCGTACCGTCACGCTGGCGGATACGGCCGGACAGCGCGCGGATCTGGGCTACGGGCTGTATGCGATACCGTACGCGAACCGGCCACCGCAGATCGACTCCGAAGCGCTGACCACGGCGAAGGCAGGCGAGAGCTACAGCTACGCGATCGAGGCCATGGATACCGATGGGGTGGTGCTGAGCTACGTGCTGCTCGACGGCCCCGACGGGATGGTGCTCGGCGAGGACGGCGTGCTGCGCTGGGATCCGACCGCGCTGAGCGATGCGCTCGCGCCGGTGGTGCTGCGCGTCTACGACAGCCGCGGCAGCTTTGCCGAGCAGCGCTTCACGATCACCGTCGACGGGGGCAATGCCGCCCCGACGATCCTGGATCTTCCGCCCGGTTTCGAACTGCAGGCCGGAACCCTGTTCCAGATCGGGCTCGACGCCACCGACGCCGACGGACAGGTGGTGACGCTGTACGTCGACAATCTGCCGCCGGGTGCAGTCTTCGACAGCCGCACGCGGATGCTGTCGTGGCTGCCGGGCTACGACCAGGCGGGCCTGTACCCGGATCTTCGCATCGTCGCGAGCGATGGCATCACCAGCACCGTGAAGACCCTGTCCCTGCTGGTGCGCCCGGCCAATGCGGCACCGCTGATCAGCGGTGTGCCGGCGCGCAGCGTGCGCGAGGGCGACCCGATTTCGGTGCGTCTTTCGGCCTTCGATCCGAACGGCGACGAGGTGCGCTTCGAGAGCCCGAACCTGCCGCAAGGTGCGCAGCTGAACCCGCTCACCGGCCTGCTGCAGTGGACGCCGGCGTATACACAGGCCGGCAGTTACGACATCGCGCTGTGGGCAACCGACGGGATGCTGCGCAGCGAGACGATCTTCCACGTCGAAGTCACAAACGTGAACGGCGTGCCGGTGTTCGACAGTTTCGACGACTGGACCGTCGTCGAAGGCCAGGGCATCAGCTTCCGTGCGTTTGCCTTCGATCCGGACAACCCGGCCTACGTGCCGCGTGATCGCCTGGCGTCGGGCGAACTGATCGATATCTCCGAACTGTCGGTGGCAGAGCCCAGCGTGACGATCAGCGTCGAGGGACTGCCCCCGGGGGCGACGTTCGACCCGGTGACCTGGATGTTCGAGTGGACGCCGGGCTATACGCAGACCGGCACGTACACGGTGCGCTTCACCGCGACCGACGACGGCAACGGTACCAGTGTGCCGAACACGGTCTCGATCGACGTGCCGCTCACGGTCTACAACGCCAACCGCGCGCCGGTGATCGTGCCGTGGGGCAATCAGAGCGTGGCACGCGGCGACGTGCTCGAGATCCCGCTCGACATCGCGGATCCCGATGGCAACCCGCTCGAGATCACGACCGAGGGGCTGCCGCGCTTCGCGGAGATCCGCACGCTCGATGACGGCTCACGCGTGCTGCGGATTGCGCCCGGTGCGCAGGACCGCGGCGACTACGTGGTCACCCTGACCGCGACCGACGACGGCGACGGCGGTGGCGTGCGCATGCGCCAGAGCGCGAGCCACACCTTCGTGATCACGGCCGAGTCACCGTCCGAGGCGCCGGTGCTGACGCCGATCGGCGACAAGGTGGCGCTGTTCGGTGAACTCCTGCGCTTCACGATCCGGGCTACCGATCTCGATGAGGACACGCTCGCGTTCAGCGCCGACGCACTGCCGCCGGGCGCAACGCTCACGGCGGGTGCGAAGTACGGCGAGGCGGTGTTCGAGTGGACACCGAGCGCGGCGCAGGCCGGCACGTACGACGTCACGTTCACGGTAACGGACGACGGCAACGACGCCGAGGGCCCCGTCGGCAGCGCTACGCAGACGATCCGCATCGTCGCGCGGGCGGCAAACAGCGCACCGCTGCTGCTGCCGGTGGGCAACCGCACGGTGGCCGAGGGCGAGACGCTGTCGGTGCAGCTCGACGCACTCGACAGCGACGGCGATGCGCTCAGCTACAGTGCGAGCAAGCTGCCGCCCGGTGCGACGCTCGACGCCGCGACCGGACTGCTGACGTTCACGCCGCACTATTTCCAGGCGGGCAGCTACGGCGGCATCGTGATCACGGTGAGCGACGGCCAGGGCGTGGCGAGCGAGAACATCGCGATCGAGGTCACGAACACCAACCGTGCACCGCTGCTGGCCGGCATCGCACCGCTCGGCGGCCAGGAACTGCGGGTGCTGCAGTTCGGGCTGCGTGCACGCGACCCCGATGCCGACGCCATCGTCTACTCGCTGCTCGGCTACACGAAGAACGGCGTGGCGCAGCCGGGTACGCGCCCGCGCGGCGTGTTCTTCGACGAGGTCGAGGGCCGCTTCGAGTGGACGCCGGACCAGGAGCAGTCGGGCGAGTACGTGTTCCGCTTGCGCGCCACCGACATCGAGGGGGCGAGCGACGAGCTCGAGGTGGTGGTGCGCGTCGCCGACGTGAACCGTGCGCCGCTGATCGAAACGGTCTACAACCGCCAGGTCGCACTCGGCAAGGAACTGCGCTTCACGTTGACGGGCAGTGACCCGGATCTGGCTGAAACGCTGCGCTTCTCGGCCGTCGGCCTGCCCGAAGGGGCGACGCTCGATGCCGTGAGCGGTGAGTTCGTGTGGACGCCCGGCGCCGGCCAGGCGGGTGACTACCTGGTGATGGTGTCGCTGACGGACGGCAAGACCACGACGGTGCGTCCGCTGTCGCTGCGTGCCACGCTGACGCCGGAGCTGCCGACTGCGCTGATCAACCTGACGCCGGGCTTCCCGGTGGTGCCGGGGCAGGCCGTCACGGTGAGCGTGCTCGCCGAGGCGTTCTCGGGTGTGGTCGCGCGCAGCCTGTACATGGACGGCGTCGAGGTCGCACTCGATGCGCAGAACCGCGCGCAGATCAGCGCCCCGGCGATCGGTACCTACGTGCTGAAGGCCGTGGTGACCGACCGCGACGGGCTCACGACGACGGTGGAGCGCATGCTGCGCGTGCGTGACGTGGACGACCGCGCTGCGCCCGAGGTGGCGCTGAATGCAGCGCTGAACGGCAGCCGCATCGCCGCATCGATGTCGATCACGGGACGTGTTGCCGACCGCAACCTCGATGCCTGGCGGCTCGAGCTCGCGCGTGCGGGCAGCGAGGACTGGACGCTGCTCGCCGAAGGGCGTGCCACGGTCGACGGGGCGCTCGCATCCCTCGATCCCGAGCGCCTGCAGACCGGCTTCTACGTGCTGCGCCTGAGCGCAAGCGATGTGGCCGGTCGGCTTGCCGAGACGAGCGCGCTGGTGGAGATCGCGAGTGCGACGAAGAGCGGTCGCTACCTGCGTAGCGACACCGATTTCATGTTCACGATCGGCGGGCACACGCTCGAGTTTGCGCGTCGCTACGACTCGCTGGATACCGCCACGGCCGGCAGCTTCGGCTACGGCTGGTCGCTCGCGCTGCGCGACGTGCAGCTCGAGACCGACGTATCGGCGACGGATGCGGAAGCAGGCGGCGTGTTCAACCCGCTGCGTACGGGTTCCAGGGTGTTCCTGACCGCGCCCGATGGCGAGCGGCTCGGATTCACGTTCGCGCCGCAGAAGAGCGAGGGACCGGGCTTCGCGTACTGGACGCCTGCCTGGGTTGCCGATGCGGACAACGGCTGGCAACTGCGCTCGCTAGCCCTGAAGCTGCAGCGCGGTGCCGACCGTTTCTACGATCTTGCGACCGGCATGCCGTACAACCCGGCGGCCTTTGGCGCCGAAAGCGCGCAGTACGAACTGATCGCTCCCGACGGCACGGTTTACGAGATTGCGGCGGCGAGTGGCATCACCGGCATCGTGTTCAGCGACGGGGTGCGCCTTGCGGTCAGCGACTCGGGCATCACCGGACCGGACAACGAATCGTTGCGCTGGATGCGCGATGGCAGTGGCGCGTTGCGCCAGGTCACGACGCCGGACGGGCGCAGCTTCCTCTACGGCTACGACATCGACGGCAACCTCGCGTCGGTACGCAACCTCGAGGCCGCGAGTTCGCAACGCTACGGCTACGCGGAACCCGCGTCGCACCGCTTGACGCTCGCGACGGGCCCGAGTGGCGGTGCTGCGATCGGCTACGGCGATACGGTCAGCGTCGATCCGGTGAAGGCAGACCTGGGGGCCGCACTCGGCTACCTGGCAGCGCCGCGCAGCGCAACGCTCGCCGCTGGCGAGGAGCATCTGTACAGCCTGGCGACGCGTGACAGCGAGGTCGTGCTGCCGGCCAGCAGCGCCGTGCTGCTCGGCGTGATCGTGACTGCTGCCGACGCGACGGCGCTCGATCCCGCGCTGCCCGAGCTGCTCGGGCATCAGGCAATCGCCAGCCGGGTCGAGGACGGCCGGGCGTTTGCGCTCTATCGCGTCGACCGCGCTGCGCTCGATCTGCTGCGCATCGGCGGCAGCGGCAGCGGCAGTTACACGCTGGAATTCTTCGTCGCCGGCGACGTGAACCGCGACGCGAAGGTCGATGCAGCGGATGCGGCCCTGCTGGCCGACCTGCGGCGCACCGGTGGTTACGATCCCGGAGCGGACTTCGACGGCGACGGCGTGCTCACGGTGAGCGACACGCAACTGCTGTTCGCATCGCTCGGCTACAGCGCGAACGCTGCGCCCAGGATCGAGGCGGCGACGCGCAAGACCCACGTCGACCTCGATATCGACTGGAATCTGGGCAGCCTGATCTCCGATCCGGAAGGCGATTCGCTCTACGTGGGCATCGTCGGTGCAAGCCACGGCACGGTACGCATGGCGGGCGATGGGCGCACGCTCTACTTCAAGCCCGACACCGGCTTTGTCGGCGATGCGACGGTGACGCTCTACGCCGACGACGGTTTCACCAAGTCGGAGCCGGTCACGCTGACGGTGACGATCAGCGACGCACGGCTGATGAGCGTCGACTTCGACCTGCGTGCACCGAAGATCCGTGCCGGTGACCAGTGGCTGGTACAGCTCACCGGCGACTTCGAGGACGAGCAGGACGTCAGCCTGCCGCTCGGCTACGTGAGCCTCAGCACCTACGATCCCGCAGTGGCGGCAATGAACACGCGCGGCGAACTGGTGGGCCTGAAGACCGGAACCACGGTGCTGCGCGCAACGCGGGGCGAAATCAGCGCGGCCACCGCGGTGTCGGTCGGCAGTCCGCAGACCGCGCTCGAGATGTTCACCTACTACTTCGGCATCGACGCCTACCCGGACACGATCGCGCTGCTGCCCGGCGTCGAGCGGCAGATGGTCGTGCAGTGGGGCGACGGCATGTACCTGAATTCTGCCGCCGACGGCACCTACTACGTGATCGGCGACGAGCACGTGGCGACGGTGGACGCCGACGGGCGTCTGGTGGCGAAGAACCTCGGCAAGACCACGGTGACGGTGATCAACCGCTCGGGCGAGCAGGTGGTGCCGGTGGTCGTGGTCGCATCGTCGGGTGGTGAGGTCGGCTCCAGCGGCGGCGTGGTGCTGGGGCCGGACGGGCAGATGATCGCACTCGGTGCGGGTCAGGTTGCCGACGGCACCACGGTCACGATCACGACCTTGCAGGAAGAGGATCTGACGACCCCGATACCCGATATCGTCGACTTTGCGGCGGCGTTCAACGTCGAGGTCAACGACCCGAACCTGGAAGGCACGATGCAGATCGCGGTGCCCGCGGGTGCCGAGTTCGAGGTCGGCGAGACCGTGTACTTCTTCCAGGAGATCCAGTCCGACATCACCGGCGAGATGAAGTCGTACTGGGCAGCGATCGACACCGGCGTCGTCGGCGACGACGGCTACGTGCGTACGACATCGCCGCCCTGGCCGGGGTTGAGCAACAACGGCAACATCCTGATGGCGCGGGCGAACCAGCCGCTGCGTATCGTCAAGCTCGACCTGACGGCGTGGTATACCGCAGCACAGTTGCTGGTGCTGGCAACGGCCAGTGGGAGCCTGGTCGGTCTGATGGTCTACGGTGGACTCGCGACCGCCATTGTCATGATGCCGTTCATGATGACTGCCCAGAAAATCCAGTTGTATGCGCGCTATGCAAACGGCAGATTGGTCGAGGTGCCCCTGGATGTCGACGCCGGTCTGAGCACGATTCGCGTAAGCGCTCCCCCGGATTCCCCGAGCACGCCGCCGGGAATACCCGTGCTTCTTCCAACGACCGAGTTCGACGCAAAAACGGGCATATTGACGCTGCGTGGGCGCAATTTCGGTGCGAATCCGGACGATGTGCGGGTGACGTTCAAGCAGGGCGACAATATCGTCCACGCCCGTGGTGCCCAACTCACATCAGTCGCTGATGACACCATCACGCTCGAGGTGCCGAAGCAGGTCGTGCTCGGCCTTGCCGGGATTTACGTCGAACGTGCGCAGGCACAGGTGGTCCCGGGCCCGGATGGCAATCCCACGACGGTGCAGAACTGGTCGAGCAGTCAACGGATAGCGATCGACAACCAGGGTGGTTACGGTTTCGTCGGCCAGTATGACAAGCTGAAGATCCTCGACCTGAAGACCAAACAGGAGGGCGGTCCCGATGAGGTGATCAAGGAGATCGACCTCAAGCAATACGTCGTCGATACCGCGGCCACTCCCGATCGATCACGCGCCTTCGTCGCGGTACGGGCGGGCAATGACCAGCCGGGCGGAGTCTGGGTCGTGGACGGCGTGGGGCTGCGGCTGGCGGATGCAACGCTGGAAACCGATACGCTTGATCTGATCGCGCTGCCGAACGGCGCCGAGCCTACCGCGATGACGCTCGACCCGAACGGGCGCTATCTGTATGTGGCCGCGGGGTCTGCGATCTACGTGATCGATATCCGCCCCGGTAATGACCTGTATCGCATCGTCGATACGATCGCGCTCACCACGCCGAACAACAAGATCAACGCGATCACGACGAACGCGGACGGGAAGACCCTGTGGATCACGGCACCGGCGACCGAGATGTTCGGTGGCACCAAGGCTTGGGTGCAGGGCGGACGCGAACCGGGTGTGGTGCTGGTCGTCAACGTCGACGAAGACGATCGCCCGGCGCGTAATGCCATGACCAATCCGCGCCTGTGGCACAAGGAGATCCTGCGACTCGACGGTGGTATCGATCCGGTAGGAGTCACCGGTACGTCCGATCCGAAGCGCATGGCTTTCGTTTCGCGCCTGGGTACTGCAGCCGGACGCTACAAGGGCCTCAGCGTGGTCGAGATCAGCAACGACGACCCGACTTCGTTTGCTGCGAACGTGCGCCAGATCGACCTGCAGCTCTCGAAAAATGTCAATCAGCATTATCAGTTGTACGTCCGCAACCCCTACGACGTGGTGATTGCTCCGGATTTCTCGTATGCCTACGTGAGCGACTGGGGCATACCGCTCAGCGTGGGGTCCAACGATCCGAGCTTCTGGATCGAGTACATGGACACCCACGAGACCGGATCCAAGATCGGAATCGTCAAGGATCCGTTCCAGGATGCTGCCCGGATCGTTGCTGCGACGACGCCGATTCCACTGTCGTTCGCGACCGATCTCGAGCTGTCCTCCGACGGCGCGAAGCTGTACGCGATCTATCGATCCGCGGGCGACGTGCTGGTGTTCGACACGAAGAACCTGACCGACAGGGCGATCCACCCGGATGGTCGGGACTTCACGCGCGTGCCGATCGACGACAAGTTCGATGTGGATCCGTCGAAGCCGATCAACCTGGACGCGATCCCGGTCGGGCGGATCGTGAACGGCCTGTCGGCACAGCCATTGGATCCGTTGACGCTGCGCGCGCCGCTGGGAGATACCGACCTGCACGGCACCAGTGCGCCGGGTGCGCTGAAGTTCCGCTGGGATGTCGATACCGCGATGCTCGGTACCAATATCTTCAAGGCGCGGGTGTTCGTGAGCGCACTCCCTCCCGGCGAGGGGCTATGGCCCAACGATCCGCTCGTCGAGCGCTGGCTGTCACCGGCGGTGGATTCGCAGCCCTCCTATATCCCGGACGATCACAACCCGAACCGGATCTGGACCTCGGACTGGATGTCCGGTGCCTCCAGCGTCGATCTGCCGTTCTCGCCGAAGCAGCTCACGGCCGGGCAGCGCTACTACTGGGGCGTGGAGCTGATGGTGGGTGCCCAGCATTATGCCGAGTCCGCCAGCTTCGTCGCTCAGGCCGTCGATCTCGGGACTCCCTACAACGGCGTGACGCTGATCACGCACGGCTTCGATCTGAACGCGTCGATCGGTGATCCGGCGTTCCAGAATCCGGAACAATTCGTTGCGCTGGGACGCCTGATTGCCGAGGCGTCGGGTGGCGGCGTGGTGTTGCTGTACAACAAGAACACCGGGCAGTGGCACGATGCTGCCGACCCGCGCAAGACGGGCGCCAGTGCCCTGCAGGACGGCAAGGCCGTGGTGCTGGTCGCGGACTGGCGCAAGGAATCCGATATCAGCGACAGCGGTTTCTCGGAGGCCGCCGCAGACGCCATGTATGCGTCACTGGTGGCGCTGAACCGTGACACCGGCGGCAAGCTGTTCGCGTCGCCGTTGCACCTGCTCGGTCACAGTCGCGGCACCGTGGTGAACAGCGAGATTGTGCAACGTCTTGGCGTGTGGAATCCGGAAGTCAAGGATATCCACATGACCACGCTGGATCCGCACGACTTCAAGCAGAATTCGTTGAAGATCCCGCTGCGCAGCCTGCTCGACAAGATCGACAGTGCATTGACGCTTGCGATCCCGCTGACAACCCTCGCATCCGTGTTTGCACCACCGGTGGCGGCAGCGATCGGTCCGATGACCGCAACGAAGCTGTGGCTCGGCAGGATGTTGACCGTGGTCGATATCCTCGGGGTGACGCTGGACATTCCTTACGACGATTTCAAGGACCCGGATGTAAAGCGGTGGACCAATATCGGCTATCTGGACAACTACTATCAAACGGTGGTGGACGAGAACGCGTTTGTCAGGCTGGTGGCAGGAACGCCGACGGCAACGCCGAACGGTCGTGATGTGCAGAGCGTGGATCTGGAATACTGGTTCGATGGGCTGGCCGGTTTCACCCAGGATGACTTTGGATCACTGGGTGGTGTCGGCGGGGCGCACAGTCGGGTCTGGCAGTGGTACGCCGGCACCGTTGCGACGAACCTTCTTTCCTTCGAAAACAACCCGATATTCCGGCGTATCGTCGATGAAGGCATCAGCACACGCGCGCTGGGTGTGCCGCTGTTCGATTTCAACGCCAAGCCGTGGTACTGGGTGGTGCCAGGGGTTCGGACCAACCCCCTCGTATCGCAGGAGCAGTGGACGAACCCGAAGGCGATCTGGGAAGGTATCGGAACCGGCTGGTACTACACGCTGGGTGGTGGCAGTGGGCGCCCGGCAAATTCAGGGAGGAATGGCGTCGCGCTGACCGAGGACAACACCGAGGTCAACAAGGGCCGTGACGCGGTGCCCAATGTGTTCAACGGTGACTTCGAGAACGGCATACGCCAGTCGCTGATCAACCGGATCCCGCTGTTCGCGAGTGAAGACAAGTTCCGTTTCCCGCTGTCGTACGAGGTTCCGGGCTGGTCGTTCCATGGCGGCAAAGGTTTCAGCCTGGGGCTCGACCCCAGCTTCTTCGACGGTGGTCTGCCTGACGGCCTGCCTACCGACATCGACGTCACCGGCCTGTTCGTATTCGAGACCAACCCGGGACAACTGGCTGCGGGACTCGCGAAGTGGATCTGGAAGACGATTTCCGACAAGGTCGTTGGCGCGGTGATGGGCAAGCTGAAGACCGATTTCACCGGGAGCGAACCGGAAAAACCAACGTCGAGCAGTTCGGAAGGCTATACGACCTGGTACAACACGAACTGGGGCGAGGGTACGCCGAATCGCATCGCTTTCGACGGGAGTTCGGCGCTCTACGATCTGATCAAAGGCACCCTGGAGTGGTTGGACCAGAAAAATTCAGAAATGAATGAGGCGGTTCTCGGGCCGATCAAGGATGTACTCAAGATCGACGCGGTGACCAAGAAGCTGAATCCGGATGGCGCCAACAACTTCAAGGAGTATATCGACAAGGGTCTGGAGAAATTGTTCCAGTACCTGTTCAGTCCAAGTTCGAACTACGCGCTGTTGATGGGGGGGAGTTCGGCGCTCGACGGGTTGCTGCGCCTGATGCTGGGAAATACGGTGGGTGGATTCGCAGACTGGCTCATCTCCCAGGTCGTTCACCTCGATACCGTTCGGCACAACCGGGTGGCCGTGCCCACCGACCAGCCGTACCTGGCGTTCTCCGTCGTGGCGCCGGTGATGTTCACGCCGGCAAAGATCAAGGTGCGCTTCGTTGCCGTGCCGGAGCTGGATCCCAGCCTGCAGGACAGCGACTGGATGACGGTCGACCTGCAACCCGCATTCTTCAGTCGCAATACCTACGCCGTTCGGGTACCCGAGGCATTCAAGGGCAAGACGGCGATACTCGAGTTCCAGCACGTGGGGATGGAAGGTTCGACCAACGTCGTGACGCAGTACGACCCGAACAATCCGACTGCCACACAGGACAGCGAGTTCTTCGATCCGAGCATGGTGCAGGAGATCAGCCAGGTCTACTTCCTCGACGATATACGCTTCTCGAAGGGTCTCGAGGTCACGGTCACGCCGAGCGATGTCAACGAGAACGGCGCAGTGCAGCTTCGTGCCGAGTGGACTCCCGACGACCCAAAGAAAGACACCAATTTCAAGGTGGTGTGGGGCGATGGTCAGGGAGCGGTGTCGTACGTGGCTGCGGCAGGCGTCAGTTCGTTGATCCTCACACATCAATACCCGGACGATAATCCGACTGGCACTTCCTTCGATGTGAAGTCGATCCGGGTGCAGGCAGACAACGTGGTGGGCGCCGATACGGCCAGCGCGTCGACCACGGTCCACAACGTTCCTCCGCGCATCACGGCGGCGCAGTTCGATCGCCAGACGATCGATGAGGGCGAAGAAGCGGAACTGACGATCGACTTCAGTGACGTTGGCGTGCGGGACACGTTCCGGATCACGATCGACTGGAACGACGGCGGCAGCGTCGATGTCTACGACACCCTGCCGAGCATCGAGAATGGCGGTGGCAGACTCGTGAAGCGCCATCAATACGCGGATGACAACCCTACGGCCACACCGTTCGACACCTACATCGTTCACCTGACACTCGAGGATGACGACGGTGGTCGGGTGACACGCGACGTGTCTCTGCGGGTGAACAACGTGGCACCGGTGATCGACGAGGCGAGCCTCGACGTCACGCGCGTCAAGGAGGGAGAAGAGGCGAAGCTCACCGTCCGCTACTCCGACGTGGGTGTGAAGGACACGCTGCGCATGGAGCTCGAGTGGCCCGACGGGATCAGGGAAACGCACACGCTGGCGCTCGATCCCCAAGGCAAGGGCGTGATCACCGTGCCGCACAAGCTCGAGGACGACAATCCGACCGGCACGCCGGAAGATATCGGCAAGGTGAAGATCCGCATCATCGACGACGATCGGGATGATGTCAGCGACGAAGTCGAGCTGACCGTCGTCAATGTCGATCCGACGATCAGCGCGAGTTTCCTGACACCGGAGATCGAGGAAGGCGACAGCGCGCAGTTGCAGATCGAGATCGACGATGCGTCTGCAGAAGATCGCGACACGTTCGATGTGTATATCGACTGGGGTGACGGACAGGGTGAGGTGAAGGAAACGCCAACGAGAATCGAGCGTGGCACTCACGTATTCGAACACAGATATGTGGACGATGATCCGACGGCGACGCCGGCCGATACATACAAGGTCAAGGTGCGTGTCGTCGACGACGATACCGGCGAGGCGACGGAGACGGTTTCGCTGAACGTGAAGAACGTTGTTCCGGTTGCCGGAATCGTCGGTCTGGGTGTGACCGTCGTCGGCTTCCCGGTGGAGATGAGTGGAGATCAGGAAGATCCGGGGGAAGCGGATACATTCACTTATGAATGGCTGGTGGCAAGAGCCAGCGACGGTACTGTCGTTGCGTCTGCAGCATCCAAGGAGATGACCTTCACCCCCACGGATCCTGGCGAATACGTTGCCCGGCTGATCGTCACGGATGACGATACCGGCGCATCGGCTCCTGCGTGGCACACGATTGGCGTGCTCGATATCCCGCCGCCGCCACCACCGCCGCCACCACCGCCGCCACCACCGCCGCCGCCGGATAAGATAGAGATCCCGCCCGTGGAGGAGCGGAAGAACCCGGTAGATCCAGACAAGAAAAATGAGGATGACGATGACGATGAGAAGCCGCAGTCTTTCTTCGTCTGGGAGAGCGCCGTTTCACCGGCTGCGGGACTGGAAGGTGACACGGTCACCGTGACCGTGACGGTCAAGGGTGTGCCGGCCAATGGTTTGTACGACCTCGATATCGACTTCGGTGATGGCTACACGCTGACGAAACAACCGGTTCCGGCTTCAGATAGCAACGGTGACAGCACGGTCACGTTCACGCATCACTACGCCAATAACCCTCCGTTGGCGCAGGGCACTGATTACAAAATCCGGGTCACGCCCTATTACAGCCAGTTTCGTCAGCCTCTGGACCCCTACTCGGGTATGGTCGACGTCGCCGGGGTGGAGAAAGTCTCGGTTGCCAACGCGACGCCGGTGGTTTCGATCATCGTGACGCCACCGGCAAACGCAGACGGTGCACACACCTTGCAGGGTTCGTTCACCGACGCCGGCAGCAGCGATACGCATACCTATGTCTGGGACATCGGCGGCCAGCTCGTATCCGGCTCGTTACTGGTCAATCACGTGTTCACGACGCCGACCACGGTGACGTTGCGTGTGACCGACAGCGATGGCGGCATCGGTGAAAGCACGGTGTTCATCCCGGTGCCGCTGGCCGCAGCGGGCCAGGGAACCGGGGCGAGCGCGCTCACGCTGGCCGAGGTGCAGTCGCTGGTCACGCAGGTGAGGTCGCTGTGGGTCGAGGCCGGTGCCGAGATCGGTGCGCTGGATGCGTTGAGCTTTGCGATCGATGATCTGCCGGGCACCCTGCTCGCGCTGGTGTCGCTCGAGGCTGACGGGCCGCGCCTCACGCTGGATCGCGATGCGGCCGGCAACGGCTGGTTCGTCGATCCCACGCCGGTCTACAGCGAGGAATTCACGCAGTACGTTTCAGCAGAGGCACGGCGCGCGGCCACGGGCGACGCGGCCGCTCGTGTGGATCTGCTGACGGTGCTGACGCACGAGTTCGGCCACGTGCTGGGCCTCTCGCATGTGGACACCAACGTCGCGGCCAACAGCGTGATGATCGGCGAGCTGGAGCTCGGCGTGCGGCGCCTGCCGCTCACGGTCGACCTGACACGGGCGCTGGGCGGTCTGCTGATCAACGGCAGCTTCGGCATCGACGATACGGCACTGTACGAGTACGGCTGGCAGACCAACGGGGCGGTGACGGTGAGCGATGGCGAGGCCGTGATCGGCGAGGACGCGCACCACAACGCGCGGCTCACGCAGACGTTCAAGCTGCCGGTAGACGCCACGCGGATGCAGTTCACGATCACGGGCGGCAGTCTGTCGTCGGCGACGGGTATTCCGCCGGATGCCTTCGAGGCGGCGTTGCTCGATCCCTCGACGCTGCAGCCGCTGGTCGGCACGATCGGGCTGGCTGACTCGGATGCGTTCTTCAACCTGCAGTCCGACGGTACGGTGTATCGCGCCGGCACGGTGCGGGTGACCGACCTGCAGGGCAACGCGCTGTCGATGATCGATCTGTCGCAGCCGGTGCTGGTGACGGTGGATCTGGGCAACGCTATCGCCGGTCACGACGCGGCGCTGTACTTCGACCTGCTCGGCTTCGGCGCGCTGGATACGACGATACGCATCGACGACGTGCGTTTCCTCGGGCCGCAGACGGTGAACGTGGCGCCGGTGGCGCAAGCGGATGTGGTAACGGTGGCGGAAGACGCCTCGGTGCTGATCGATGTGCTGGCGAACGACAGCGACGCCGACGGGGACTTCATCGCCGTGCTCGATGTGGGCGAGGCGGTGCACGGCACGGTCGGGATCGAAGACGGGCGTGTGCGCTACACGCCGGAGGCGGGCTATCACGGCAGCGACGGTTTCAGCTACCGCATCATCGACACCTTCGGCAACGTGGCCGAGGCGAGCGTGGCGGTCACGGTGGAGCCGGTCAACGACGCGCCGGTGCTGGCGCCGATCGACGACTACCAGGTGGTCGAGGGCGTGGTGCTGGAGCTCGCGGTGAGCGCGAGCGATGTCGACGGTGACGCGCTCGAGTACCGGCTGGACGCCGCACCTGCGGGTGCGCTGATCGACGCGCAGACCGGGCGCATCACCTGGACGGCGAGCGGTCCGGGTACCGACGTGCTGTTCACGGTGACCGTGAGCGATGGTGTGGCGCAGAGCAGTGACAGCTTCACGGTGAGCGTGCTGCCTGCGGGTGGTGCGAACCGTGCGCCGCTGGCGGTGGCGGATATCGCGAGCGTGCAGCAGGGCACGTCGGTGCTGGTCGACGTGCTGGCGAACGACGTCGACCCCGAAGGTGAGGCGTTGGCGATCGATGCGCTGGTGCAGCCGGCGAACGGCGTCGTGGTGATCGAGAACGGTCGTGTGCGCTACACGCCAGCCGACGGTTTCACGGGCAGCGACAGCTTCGGGTACACGGTGGTCGATCCGGAGGGGGCAGGCGCGCAGGGCACGGTCACGGTGACGGTGGTGGCAGGCAACCGGGCGCCGGTGGTACAGGCGATCGCCGATCTCGAGCTGGTCGAGGGCACGGAGCTGAGGCTGCAGGTGCAGGCGAACGATCCGGAAGGAAGCACGCTGAGCTACCGGCTGGAGGGGGCACCGGATGGTGCGCTGATCGACGCTGTGAGCGGCCTGATCCGCTGGACCGCGGCCGGTGCAGACACGAGCCACGGCTTCCGCGTGGTGGTGAGCGACGGCGAACGTGAAACCACGCTGGACTTCCGGGTCATGGTGTTGCCGCCGGTGGTGGTGAACCTGCCGCCGGTGGCGAATGCCGACGCTGCGACGGTCTTCACCGGTTCTTCGGTGCTGGTCGACGTGCTGGCGAACGACGTCGACCCCGAAGGCGAGGCGTTGGCGATCGATGCGCTGGTGCAGCCGGCGAACGGGGTCGCGGTGATCGAGGACGGCCGCGTGCGCTACACGCCTGCGGACGGCTTCATCGGAACGGACAGCTTCACGTATGTGGTGGTGGATCCGCTGGCAGCAACGGCGACCACGACCGTGACGGTCGAGGTGCAGGTGGTGCCGAACACGGCGCCGGTGGCAGGCGACGATGCAGTGAGCGTGGACGAGGACGCGTCGGTACTGATCGACGTGCTGGCGAACGACAGCGACATCGATGGCGATGTGCTGACGATCCTGGAGTTCACGCCGGTGCAGCACGGTACGGCGGTGATCGAGGACGGTCGGATCCGCTACACGCCGTCGGCGAACTTCCACGGCAGTGACGAGCTGGTGTACCGGATCGGTGACGGGCGCGGTGGCGAGGCGACGGCGCGGGTGGTGATCACGGTGAGGTCGGTGAACGACGCGCCGGTGGCGGTGGACGATCGTGCCAGCGTGGCCGAGGACGGTACGGTGCTGATCGACGTGCTCGCGAACGATCACGACATCGACGGCGATGAGCTGACGCTGGCGCTGGGCACGGCAGCGGAGCACGGCAGCGCGGTGATCGAGAATGGGCGGATCCGTTACACGCCGGCGGTGGACTTCAACGGCACGGACCGTTTCACGTACCGCGTGGTGGACCCGGACGGTGCCAGCGCCGAGGCGACGGTGACGGTGACGGTGGAGGCGGTGAACGACGCGCCGCGGCTGGCGCTGGTCGAGGACGCGTACATCAGTGTCGGGCAGGTATTCCGGCTGCAGTTGCAGGGCAGCGACGTGGACGGCGATGCGCTGAGCTACCACCTGCTGGCAGGGCCTGCGGGGGCGGGGCTCGATGCCGTGACGGGCGAGCTGACGTGGCGTCCGACGCGGGCGAACACGCTGGCGCAGTTCACGGTGGCGGTGCGTGATGCAACCGGGGCGGAAACGGCACAGCGATTCACGCTGCGGGTGCGCCCGCCGGTGGTCGAGGAGGCGATTCTGGTGGTGCCGGTGCCCGCAGAGCCGAACCGCTACGCGTTCACGCTGAGTGAGGCGGGCGAGCCGCGGCGCGAGCTCACGGTGCGCGGAGGCTTCGTCGTGCTCGAGCCGCTGGGCGGGCTGGCACAGCCGATGCGGGTCGATACGGTCGGTCGCGAACCGGGTTCGATGCGCCCGGTGACGGGGCAGCCGCCGCAACCGCCGGCTGGAGCCCGTGCGCTGCTGTGGGTCGAGCGTTTCGTGCCGCTGCTCGACGGTTTTGCGGTGCGCTTCAACCAGCGCATCGACACCGAGGGCCTGGACATGGTGCTCGACGACGCCGGCCGTGGCAGCACGGGGGCGCCGGACATCGTGATCAACGGTCCCGACGGGCGGCCGGTGGCAGGCACGATCACGCTCGACGCCGACGGCCGGGGTTTCCGTTTCGTGGTGGCGAGCGGGCAGCTCGCGGGTGGCGCGTACGAGGTGCTGCTGCGCAGCGGTGCCGACGCCTTCCACGGCTTCTTCGGCGCGCTCGACGGCAACCGCGACGGCCAGGGTGGCGACGACTACCGGACGCGCTTCGACGCGCCCGCGCGTGGTGCGCAGTCCGCCTCCGCGGTCACGCCGCCGATGGTGCTGCCAGCCGGGTCGGTGCCGCAGGCGCACGCGGGAATCGGGCAGGCGGCGGTAGCGGAGCGGCAGGTGTCCGCAGGATCGGAGCCGGCCGAGGCGCAGGCGACGGAAGTGCCGCGGATCGAGTTCGGCGAGTCGTATGCAGGCTTCGTGCTGGCGGGTACGCTGGCCTTTGGTGCAGCGACGCGGCGCGACCCGGGCGAGCGGACGATGCGTCGCTGGCAGCGCGAGCTGCTGCTCGACAGCGAAGCCGAGCGCCAGCAGCCGAACCGCACGCTGACGATCCGGCTGGACTCATGAGGCGCAGGTCGGCATTCATGCCGACGGGGATGTCGGGTTGAAACCCGACCCACGGTCCGGGGCGGACGGCCTGGCATTGGGCGTAGGTCGGCATTCATGCCGACATGTATTGATCGACACGATGGGAAACGACGACAAGGAGCAACGGTCAGATGAGCAACAACGGCAGTCCCGCGATCACGACGCACGCGAGCACGGCGGGTGAACAACAGCAGATCAAGCTGAACACCACGAACCTGAAGAGCAGTTACTGCAACATGTGCAACGCGAACACCACGCGCGAGGAAGTGGTGCTGAACTTCGGGGTCAACCAGAACTGGGATCGTGGGCAGGGCGGACTCGAGGTCTCGCTCGAGCATCGCATCATCCTCAGCCCGTTTGCGGCCAAGCGCCTGGCGCAGATGCTGAACAAGCTGGTCAGCGAGTACGAGACCCACTACGGCAAGCTCGAGTGAAACCGGGGCGCTGAGGCGGTGGCAGGACGATGGGAACGGTGATGCCGCAGGAGTTCACGACCGCACGCGGCACGCGTGGCGGCGTGGATCTGCTGTGGCAGCGCCTGGCCGAAGCGGGGGACGCGGCGACGTACTGCCGTGCCTGGCTCGGCCTGCTGTGCGCCGAGATCGAGGGTGCGGATACGGCGCTGCTGTTGCTGCGCGACGACAACGGATCCTTCGTTCCGGCAGCGGTATGGCCCGATGCACAGGCCGATGTGTCGTACCTGGGTCCGGTGGCGCAGCGGGCGCTCGCCGCTCGCCAGGCAGTCAGCGAAGCCGCAGGAGAATCGGCGCGTCGGCTGCATGCGGCGTATCCGCTCGAGGAGGCGGGCGAGTTGCTCGGTGCGGTGGTGCTCGATCTCGGCGCACGCAGCGACGCCGAGTTGCGTCCGATCTGGCGTCGCCTGCACTGGGGCGCAGGCCGGATCGAATCGCTGCTGTTGCGCCGTGCACTGGAAACGCGTCACGCCACGGAGAGCCGGCAACGGCTCGCGCTGGAAATGGCGGTCAACGTGGCAGAGGAGCCGCAGTTCGAACGCGCGCTGATGCAGCTCGCGAACGAGGTCGTGGCGCGGCTCGGCTGCGAGCGTGTCGCCGTGGGAATCGAGCGCTGGGGGCGAATTCGTCTGCGCGCGTTGTCGCACGCGGCGTGGTTCGATCGCAAGTCTGCGTTCGCGGTGGCGCTCGAGAACGCGATGGAGGAAGCCTGCGACCAGATGCGCACCGTGGTGCATCCGCCGTTGCCGGGGACGGTGGGCGTGGTCGCGGTGGCGCACCGCGACCTTGCTGGCGACGGGGCAGCCTGCACGGTGGTGCTGACGCTGCGGGGACGCGTGCTGGGCGCGCTGTGCTGCCTGGCGCCACGCCCGTTCGACGCGGCCTTCGTCGCGACAGCCGAAGCGGTTGCGGCGCTGGTGGTGCCGAACCTGCTGCTGCGCCACGAACTGCATCGATGGCTTGCCGGGCGCGCTCGCGAGGCGCTGCGTGCGTTCTGGCGCGGCTGCCGTGATCCGCGTCGCCTGAGCTTTCGCGTCGGTACTGGCGCGGTGCTGGTGCTGTTGCTGTGGCTGGGGTTCGCGACCGGGGAGTACCGGGTTGCCGGAGAGGCGCTGATCGAGGGTGAACAGCAGCGTGCGATCGTTGCACCGTTCGACGGTTTCATTGCCGGTGCGCAGGTGCGCGCCGGCGAGCGCGTTGCCACTGGCGACGTGCTGGCCAGCCTCGACGAGCGCGATCTGCGTCTGGATCATGACAAGTGGCAGGCGCAATACGAGCAGGCGAACCGCAAGTACCGCGATGCACTGGCGCGCCACGAGCGGGCGAATGCACGCATCCTCGCGGCCGAGCTGGCCGAGGCACGCGCGCAGGTCGAACTCGTCGAGGACAAGCTCGCGCGTGCACACATCGTCGCTCCGTTCGACGGTGTGGTGGTCAGCGGTGACCTCAGCCAGATGCTCGGCACCCCGATCGAGAAGGGCAAGGTGCTGTTCGAGGTCGCGCCTCTGGACGCCTTCCGTGTGGTCCTGAAGGTGCCGGAGAGCGATATCCGCGCGGTGCAGGGCGGTCAGAGCGGGCTGATGGTGCTCGCCGGCCTGTCGCAGCAGAAGATACCGTTCACGGTGCGCAACATCGGCATCGCCACCGCCGAGGACGGCAAGAACGTGTTCCGCGTCGAAGCGGATACGGTCGATTCGCACCCCGGGCTGCGTCCCGGCATGGAGGGGGTGGGCAAGATCGAGGTCGGCAAGCGGCGTCTGCTGTGGATCTGGACGCACCGCTTCTTCGATTGGCTGGACCTGAAGCTCTGGCAGTGGTTGCCCTGAGCCATGAGCACGCGCTTCCTCAGCGACGACTGGTACCGGGTCGCAGGACTGCGGCCCCGGCTGTTGGCGCAGGTGAGCATCACGCGCCAGCGCTTTCGCGGCAAGGCCTGGTACGTGCTGCTCGACCAGGCGTCGGGGCGTTCGCATCGCTTCACGCCGGCAACCTACGCGCTGATCGACGGCATGGACGGCACGCGCACGGTCGATGAACTGTGGAACACGCTGGCCGACACGCTCGGTGACCACGCGCCGACGCAGGACGAGGTGATCCAGCTCCTGTACCAGTTGCACGCGGCGGACGTGCTGCAGATCGACGCGCTGCCCGAGCTCGGCGAGGCGATCGAGCGACGCCGGCGCCAGCTGCGAGCGAAGTGGCTGCAGGCCATCGGCAACCCGATGGCGCTGCGCTTTCCGCTGTGGGACCCGCAACGGTTCATCGACCGCAGTTGGCGGTACGTACGCTGGGCCTTCGGTCCGGTCGGACTGCTGCTGTGGCTGGCGGTGGTCGGCAGTGCGCTGCTGCAGCTGCCGCAGCACTGGGGTGAGCTGAGCAGCAACGTGGCCGATCGCGTGCTCGCGCTGGAGAACCTGGTGTGGTTGTGGCTGAGCTATCCGGTCGTGAAGTTCTGTCACGAGATGGGGCATGCGTGGGCGATTCGCCGTGGCGACGGCGAGGTGCACGAGATGGGCCTGATGTTCCTGGTGTTCGCGCCGGTGCCGTACGTGGATGCGAGTGCGTCGAACGCGTTTCGCGACAAGTGGGCGCGCATCGGGGTCGCGGCCGCAGGCATCCTGGTCGAGCTGTTCCTGGCCGCACTGGCGCTGTTCGTGTGGATCGTGGTCGAACCCGGTGCGATACGTGCCATTGCCTTCAACGTGATGCTGATCGGCGGCGTGTCGACGATCGTGTTCAACGCGAACCCGCTGCTGCGCTTCGATGGCTACTACATGCTTGCGGACTTTCTGGAGATTCCGAATCTCGCGCAGCGTTCGAACCGGTATCTCGGGTACCTGGTCAAGCGCCATGTGTTCGGTGCCGAGCAGGCGCAGTCACCGGGATATCAGCGCGGCGAGCGCGTATGGATGCTGCTCTACGCGCCGGTCGCATGGTGCTATCGCCTGTTCGTGATGTTCGGGATCGCGCTGTTCGTCGCCGGCAAGTATTTCTTCGTGGGCGTGATCCTTGCGCTGTGGACGGTAGGCATGATGCTGCTGTGGCCGGCGGCGAAGGGAGTCGCGTTCGTGTTGCGCGACGCCGAACTCGATCGTCATCGCCGTCGTGCCCTGGCCGTGACCCTGGCTTCATGCGCCGTTGTGGTGCTGTTCACGCTGTTCGTGCCGCTGCCGTACTGGACCAGCGCCGAGGGTGTGGTGTGGGTGCCGCCGAATGCGGAAGTGCGTGCCGGCAGCGGTGGTTTCGTTGCACGCCTGCGGGCTGGTCCCGGCGATGCGGTCGCAACCGGGGATACGCTGCTCGCGCTCGAGGATGCGGATCTGGCAGCCGAACTGGCAGTGCGGCGAGCCCGGGTGGAACAACTGGGCGTGCGTTACGCACAGCAGCGCTTCGATGACCGGCTGCAGTCCGAACTCACGCGCCAGGAGCTCGAGGCCGAACGCGCGGCGCTCGCGCATAGCGAACGGCGCGTGGCCGATCTGGTCGCCCGCGCCGGGCGTGATGGGTTCTGGGTGCTGCCTGATGCGCGCGATGTGCCGGGTCGGTATTTCGCCCAGGGCGCGCTGCTCGGTTATGTGGTTGCAGGCGCACTCGATTCGGTGCGCGTCGTGGTGCGCCAGGAAGACGCCGACCAGGTGCGCCAGGATACGCAGCGCGTGCGCGTACGACTGGTCGATCGCCCGCACGAGCGCTTCGAGGCAAGCGTGACGCGCGAGGTTCCCGGTGGCGCACAGGAACTGCCGGCGAAGTCGATGACGATCGACGGCGGTGGACTGTTCGCGACCGATCCGCGTGATCCTTCCGGGCTCAAGACGCTGGCCCGTACATTTCAGTTCGATCTGAAGCTTGCGAGCGCGCACGAGGATCTGCGCTTCGGTACGCGTGCCCACGTGCGCTTCGAACACCGACCGGCGACGCTCGCCACGCAGCTCTACCGCCGTGTGCGCCAGGTGCTGCTGAGCAGGCTGGGGGTCTGAGCATGCGCCAGTTGCTGCGTGAGTGGTCGGTGGCGGAGTACGCGGTCGGTCTCTACCCGGAGCGTGCCGACCGGCATCCCCACGTGCTCGATCGCGTGCTGGCGTACTGGGCCGGCTGGCTGGCGTTGTGGGCCTCGGCGCTGTTGCGCTGGCGACTGCGCCGTTTCGCAGCGCGAGTGCTGGCGTGCGCAACGGAACTCGGGGCACTCGACGAGGAGGCGCTGCGTACGCGCGCGCGGCAGCTCTCGGCACGCCTGGTGCGCGAGGGCATGGCCGAAGCCGCCGTGGTCGAGGCATTCGCGCTGGTGCGCGAGGTCAGCGGGCGGCTGCTCGGCATGCACCATTTCCCGGTGCAGTTGATGGGCGGTTACGCGCTGCTGCGCGGCCACGTTGCCGAGATGGCAACCGGGGAGGGCAAGAGCCTGACCGGCGTGCTGCCGGCGGTCACGGTCGCGCTGGCCGGAGTCCCGGTGCACGTGATCACGGTCAACGAGTACCTGGCGCGTCGCGATGCGCAGGAAATGACGCCGGTGTTTGCATTCTTCGGCCTGTCGGTGGGCTGGATCGAGCCGGATCAGGACCCGTCGGTACGACGCGAGATGTACGCACGCGACGTGAGCTACTGTGTCAACAAGGACCTGGTGTTCGACTACCTGAAGGACGGACTCGCCGCAGGCAGTGCCGACAACGTGCGCCAGCTCGCGTTGCGCCGTTTCCTCGACGGCCGTGCTGCGGCCGACCGCTTGCTGCTGCGCGGCCTCTGTTATGCGATCGTCGACGAGGCCGACAGCATCTTCGTCGACGAAGCGCGCACGCCGCTGATCATCTCGGCCGAGCAGCAGGGGGAAGCGGACGCTGTGGACTACCCGTTCGCGCTTGCGGTGGCGCGCGAACTGCCGGACGATGCCTATCGCATCCACGCTGCCGAGCGCAGCGCACGCCTGACCGGTGCAGGACGCGCGGCCGTCGATCGCGCCGTGGCCGGGCGCGGCGGGAGCTGGCGTTTCCGCCGTGCACGCGAACAGGTGGTCGAACAGGCGCTGGTCGCGCTGCACCTGTATCAGCGTGACGTGCAGTACATCGTGACGGAAGACGCCGTGCAGATCGTCGACGAATCGACCGGGCGCACGATGCCGGACCGCACCTGGGAACACGGGCTGCATCAGTTGATCGAGGCGAAGGAGGGCCTGGCGCCGAGTCGCCGCCGCGAGACGATCGCGCGCGTGACCTATCAGCGTTTCTTTTGCCGTTACCTCTGGCTTGCCGGAATGACCGGTACCGGTGCCGAGATTGCGCCCGAAGTGCGAGCGGTCTACGGGGTCGGCACGATTCGCATCCCGACCAATCGGCGCCTGCAGCGTCGCCATGGCGGGGATCGTGTGTTCCTGCAGGCGTCAGTGCGCTGGCATGCCGTGGTCGAAAGCGTGCGCGCACGGCGTGCCGAAGGACGTGCGGTGCTGGTCGGCACGCGCTCGGTCGAGGCATCGGAGCATCTGGCGGCGCTGCTCGCGGTCGAAGGCATCGACTGTGCGCTGCTGAACGCACGTCACGACGCAGAGGAAGCTGCGATCGTCACCGCTGCCGGCCAACCCGGTCGTGTGACGGTTGCGACCAACATGGCCGGCCGCGGCACCGACATCAAGCTGCACCCGCAGGTGCGGGCCGCCGGGGGGCTGCACGTGATACTGACCGAGTTCCACGAGTCGCGGCGCATCGACCGGCAGTTGTTCGGGCGTGCCGGTCGCCAGGGCGATCCCGGCAGTTGCGAAGGGCTGGTGGCGCTCGATGACGAGATCTTCAGCGCGCACGCGCCGGCACTCGCCGGCGCACTGGCGCGCTGGGCGGGGAGCAGCGGAGAACTCCCGCGCGCGGCGGGAAGACTGCTGCGCCGGGTGGCACAGGACAGCGCCGAGCGACGCAATGCGCGGGTGCGCAAGCGTACGCTGCAGGGCGAGAAGCACAAGGACCGCTCGCTGGCATTCTCGGGAGCAGGCGAATGAAGTGGTTGAGCGGATGCGTCCTCATGCTGGCATTGGCATCTGCAGGAGCGCTGGCCGCCGGGTCGGAGGAGTTCGATTGCGTGACGGAACCGAGCCGCACGGTCGAGGTGCGTGCGGCAGTCGAAGGGTTGATCACCGCGATCCACGCCGATCGCGGTGATCGCGTGCGCAGCGGCCAGGTGCTGGTCGAGCTCGATGCCGGCCGCGAGAAATCGAGTGCCGAGCTGGCTCGCTTTCGCGCCACCATGCAGGGCACGATCCGCTCCGCAGCGAGTCGCCTCGAGTACGCCAAGGTGAAGGCGCAACGCAACCAGCAGTTGCACGAGGAGCGATTCGTGTCGGCGCAGGAGCGCGACGAGGCCGCCACCGAGCAGCGTCTCGCCGAGGCCGAACTGCTCGAGACGCGCGATAACCAGCGCGTTGCCGAACTCGAGTACCGGCGGGCCGGGGAGGAGTTGCGGCTGCGCACCGTGCTGTCCCCGATCGACGGCGTCGTGGTGCGGCGTACGCTGAATCCGGGTGAGCTTGCCGACAATCGCGACATGGAGCGGCCGATCCTCGAGATCGCGAACGTCGACGTGCTGCACGTGGAGGCGCTGCTGCCGCTGGAAGCGTTCCGGCGGGTGCGGGTGGGGCAGCGCGCGACGGTGGTGCCGGAAGATCCGATCGGGGGGCGTTACGAGGCAGAGGTCAGTGTCGTCGATGCGGTGATCGATACCGCGAGTGGAACATTCGGCGTACGCCTGACGCTGCCGAATCCACGCGACGGCATACCGGCGGGGGTCAAGTGCCGCGTATCGTTCGTCGACGGCGAGGCGGCGGCGAAGGCGCCTGCGATCGCGGCGGGAGATGGAAAAGGGAGCTGAACGGATACGGTTGGGTGCAACCGCCGTCGGCAGGAAGAGACAGACACCAGAGGGATCGAACCATGAAGAACAGGATCCGGATTGCACTGATTGCCGCCATCGTCGCCCAGGCGTGCGCGGCCGACGACATCCTGTCGGCGTACCAGGAGGCGCTCGAGAACGACACCGAATATGGCGCAGCGCGCGCCCAGTTCGCGGCGGTCGAGCAGCGGGTGCCGCAGAGCTTTGCGGCGCTGCTGCCGTCGATCGCGCTGACCGCGAACTCGGCGTCGAACAACTCCGACAGCAGAACGTACGGCCGCCAGAGTTACAACAGCAACGCGTGGGCGGTGCGGCTTACGCAACCGTTGCTGCGCTGGGACAGCAAGATCGAGTACGACCAGACGAAGATGCTGGTCGAGCAGGCGCGGGCCGAACTCGAGATTGCGCGCCAGGATCTGGTGGTGCGGCTTGCGCAGGCGTATTTCGACGTGCTGTACGCGCAGGACGCACTGGTCTCGATCGAGAGCGAGCGTGCGGCGATCTCCGAGCAGCTTGCTGCGGCGAACCGGCGCTTCGAGCTCGGTACGGCGTCGATCACCGACGTGCGTGATGCGAAGGCGCGCTTCGACATCGTGTCGGCGCAGCAGATCGCGGCGCGCAACGACCTGGCGGCGAAGGGGGAGGCGCTGCGCGCGATCACGAACCGCTATCCGGGGACGCTGGCAGCGCTGGCGGATGGGGTGCACCTGCAGGAGCCCGCGCCGAACGATATCGAGGCGTGGGTGAATTCGGCGGTCACCGACGGGCTGGCGGTGGTTGCGGGGCAGGCTGCGGTCGGAATCGCGCGCATGGAGACGAAGAAGGCGCGTGCGGGCCATCTGCCGAAGATCGACCTGACCGCGAGCTACGGCGAGACGAACTCGGGCACGATCACGACGCTGAATACCGATCTGGACGAGCACAGCGTTGGCGTGCAGTTCTCGCTGCCGCTGTATTCGGGAGGAGCCACGGTGGCGCGCCAGCGCGAGACGGCGAAGCTGCTCGACAAGGCGATGGCGGAACTCGACGGGGCGCGGCGCACGAGTGCGCTGCACGCGCGCCAGGCGTTCCTGAATGGAAGTGCGGGGCTCGCGCAGGTGCTGGCGCTGGAGGAGGCGCTGAAGTCGGCCGAGACGGCGCTGGCGGCGAACCAGCGCGGGCTCGAGCTCGGCGTGCGCGCGAACATCGACGTGTTGAACGCACGCCAGCAGCTCGCGGAGACACAGCGCGATCTGGCGCGGGCGCGCTACGAGACGCTGCTGTCCTTGTTGCGCCTGAAGGCGGCAGCGGGGCGGCTCGGCGAGGCCGACGTGCAGGAGATCAATGCGCTGCTTGCTGCGCGCTGAACCGCCGGGCTCATTCGAACTGCTGACCGATCCGCAGGTACAGCGCGCGCTGGCCGCGTTCGCCGACACCGGCACCGAGGAACACCGGGCCGAGCGGGGAGTCGACGCCGAGGAACAGGCTGCCGGCGACGATCAGGTCATCGAGCGTGGCGTCGCGGCGTCGCAACCACACGTTGCCCGCCTCGATGCTGGCACCTGCGTATACCGGCAGGTCGGTCGGCAGCAGTGATTGCTGGTTCAGGCGACGGTAATAGACCAGGCTGCCGAGGCCCGCATAGTTGCCGGCCAGCGAGTCACGCGTATAGCCGGACAGCGCCTGGAAGCCGCCCAGCGTGAACACCTGTGACGGCAGCGTGATGCGGTCCGGGAAGGCCGGATCGAGATCGAAATCCAGCTCCGACCAGCGCAGGTTGACGGCGAGCACATGCGACCCGAAGGAGCGCACCAGTTGTGCGCGTGTGCTCCATGCTTCGTAACCGGTGCTTGCTCCCCATGATTCGCGACCGTCGTCGAAACGGCTGAGGAAACGCAGGCCGTGTGTGGGGAAGTAGGTGCGGTCCAGCGAATCGTAGTGCAGCTCCGCGAACCAGCCTCCGTCATCGTCGTCGTGCGTCCCCGCGATGCGGCGGCCGATCTCGGTCGTGGCGTTGGCGGTGCCCGCGTAGGCGCCCACGCGTAACGCTGCCAGGTTGCCGAGGTTGAGGCCGGGAGCGATCTCCACGCGATGCTGGTCGATTTCCACGCGCGCCAGTACCGATCCGTGCTCCACGACGTTGATCTGGCGCTGCTGGTACTCGTAGCGTGTATCGACGAACAGTCGCCGACGGGTATCGAGAGGCTGGTGGAATTCGCTCATGAAGCGTGACCGCCCGCCGAGCTGGGCCAGCGTGAACCACTCGGCACCAAGGCGGTTTATTCCCTTCTGGCGCCAGCCTGCACGCAGTGCGAAGTCGCTGCTGCCGCGGCTGTCCTGGTCCCAGCCCAGACCGAGCCGCAGGTAGCTGATGCCGGCGGGGTGCGCCGTGGCGTGCAGGGTCAGCACCTGCTGCCCGTCTTCGGAGCTGACGTCGTAGTCGACGCGCGAGAATTCGTCCAGACCGTAGATCTCGGCGATATCACGTTCGATGCGTATGCGGTTCAGCTTCGCTCCGAGCGGCTGCGTGACCATGTTGCGCAACAGCTCGTGCGATACCGACGCGTCCGATTCGATGCGAATCGCGTCGATGTGCGGGCGCTGCAGCCGCGGGCGTTTGGCAACGGCAGGCGCACGCGGCGGGCCAGCCAGCGCCGCGAGCTCGGGCTGCATGCGCGCCGCGGCCTCGTAGCCGAGAGCGATGGCCTCGGCGGCCTTCTCGAAGCTCATCGTCGTCACGCCGGCAGGGTCGAGCAGCGGAGTGATCAGCACGTCGTCGCTGCCGAGGCGTGCGAGCTGGCGCTGCGAATTGCCGCGCGTCATGATCGTCGTGAGCTGGTCCATCAGTGTCAGCACGTTGTCGAGACGCGCGCGCTCGTAGAGCGGGGTGCCCACATCGATCACGATCAGCCGATCGACACCCATCGCCTGTGCCACATCGACCGGGATGCTGTTGGCGATGCCGCCGTCGACCAGCAGTCGTCCGTCGAGCTCGACCGGCGAGAACATGCCGGGAATCGACATGCTGGCACGCATCGCCGTGGCGAGATCGCCGCGCCCGATCACCACGGCTTCACCGGTTTCTATATCGGTGGCGACCGCACGAAACGGGATCGGCAGAGCGTCGAAGTCGCGCACGCGGGCGACGTGCCCGATGATGTCGTGCAACACCATGTTCAGGTGCTGACCCTCGATCGCGCCCATCGGCAGGCGCAGGCGCCCGTCCTTGTAGCGCAGCTTCCCGCGTACCAGGAAGTCGAGATCCTCCTGCTTGCGTCGCAGCGACAACTGGTCGCGCGGAGTGGTGTCGTCGAAGGCGTATTTCCAGTCCAGCGTGGTCGCGACTTCCTCCATCCCGGTGGCGTCGAGTCCCGAGGCGTACATCGCGCCGACGATCGCGCCCATGCTGGTGCCGGCGATCGCGTCCACCTGGATGCCGTGCTCCTCGAGAAAGCGGATCACGCCGATGTGCGCCAGGCCGCGCGCGCCGCCGCCGGCAAGCACCAGGCCCACGCGCGGGCGTGGTGGCTGCGCTCGATCGTCGGCAACCGGCCCGGCAAGGGCGGTCGCGGCTGCCAGCCAGCAGTCGAGCAGCAACGCAACGATCAGCCCGGCCACCACACGCATTGCAAGGTTCCTCCTGCAGGCCTCATTCCATGCGCCCATTGTCGGCACGTACCGGTGCCGTGGTCCACGAAAAAGGCACGGCATTTGGTGTGGCTGCAGTGCCTGCGTATACTGCCGCCCCCACGAATCGTCCCAGGTTGCCGCCGTCACGATCCACCGCCTGAGAAGCGGTGTCGACTGCTGCTTGCCGGCTGATCACGGATCCGTCCGCAGGATCCATGCCGGCGTCATCGATGGAGTTTCGATCATGCTGGAGTCGTGCACCCGCGCTGCGGCACTCGCCGTCGCCGCGCTCTGCACCGTGTTTGCCGTGGCTGGTACCGCCGCCACGGCGGGCGGGCTGGAGGAGATCGTCGTCACTGCACCGATGCACAGGGGCGAGGCGGAGACCGCGCATCCGGTCAACGTCCTTGCCGGCGAGGCGCTGCGGCGCAGCGTCGCGGCCACGCTCGGTGAGACGCTGAAACAGCAGCTCGGTGTGTCGTATGCCTCGTTCGGTCCCGGCGTTGGCCACCCGGTGATCAGGGGCCAGGGCGCACCGCGCGTGCTGGTGCTGCAGAACAGTCTGCCGGTGGGTGACGCGGCCAATACCAGCGCAGATCACGCCGATGCGACCGAGGCGGTGCTTGCCGAGCGCATCGAGGTGCTGCGGGGCCCGGCGACATTGCTCTACGGCAGCGGCGCGATCGGTGGTGTGGTCAACGTGATCGACCGGCGCGTTCCCTCGCGCGTACCAGCCGTTGCCGAGGGCCTGCTCGAGTACCGTCGTGCATCCAATGTGGGGGCGCGTGTGCTCGTCGGGCGGCTCGATGCCGGTGCCGGCAGCGCGGCGCTGCACTTCGACGGGTTCCGGCGTGACAGCGGAGAACTGCGGGTGCCACACGGCGCGGACGGCGACGGTGGAGCCAGGGGGCGCATCGGCAACAGTGATGCCGACGCAGGCGGTGCCACCGCCGGGCTGTCGTGGGTGTCCGGGCGCGGCTTCCTCGGCCTGGCGGTGAACCGCCTGGAGTCAGACTACGGGATTCCGCTCGGTGCGCACGCCCACGAGCACGACGACCACGACGACGCGGCGCACGAGCCGCAATCCCAACAGGGCACGGAAGCCGTACGGATCGACCTCGAACAGACGCGCTACGAGCTGCACGGTGAACTCGAGGATCCGCTGCCCGGTGTGGAACTGGTGCGTGCCCATCTCGCGTGGTCCGATTACGCTCACGACGAGATCGAGAGCGGTGTGGTCGGTACACGCTTCGGCAAGCGTGCACGCGATGGGCGCTTCGAAGCGGTGCATCGCCTGAACGAGCGCCTGCACGGCTCAGCCGGTGTGCAGTTCGGTCACAGTGACTTCGTGGCCGTGGGGGAAGAGGCCTTCGTGCCCGACGTCGATTCACGTTCCTGGGGGGTGTTCGTCGTCGAGGATCTGCACCTGGGCGACGTGGTGTGGGAGTTCGGCCTGCGCCTGGGCCGCGACCAACACGAGCCGCGCCACATGGCGGGACGATCGTTCACGACCCGCAGTGCTTCGCTGTCGGCGCTGTGGGCGCCGGAGTTGCGCCACACGCTGAAGTTGGGACTGAGCAGCGCCGGGCGTGCACCCACCTTCGAGGAGCTGTTCTCCGATGGCGCGCACGTCGCGACCGCAAGCCATGAGGTCGGCGACGCTGCACTCGGCGAGGAGCGCTCGGTGAACCTGGATCTCGGCTGGCACTTTCACGGTGAGCGCCTGGATGTGGGGATCGAGCTGTTCCGCAACCGCTACGCGGATTTCATCTACCAGCGTGACACCGGGCTCGTATTCGATCGCGCCAGCGGACTGACGCAGCCCGGGTGTGCGGCGGATGAGGTCGACGCATGCCTGCCGGTACGACAGTGGAGCGCTGGCGCCGCGCGTTTCCACGGTGTCGAGGTCGAGTTGAGCTATCGGCTCTCCGAGGCGCTGCGCGTCGGTGTCGCCGGTGATCGCGTGCGTGGCAGGCTGGACGGTGGCGCAGACGTGCCGCGCATTCCTGCCGCGCGCATTGCGGCGACACTCGACTGGGCAGACTCGCGTCTGGACGCCGGTGTGCGTCTGACATGGGTATTGCGCCAGCCGCATACCGGTGATGGCGGGCCTGCGGTCGACGGTCATCTGCTGCTCGCGGCGTACGCGGAATGCCGGCTCGGCGCCGGCGACGACGGGTGGGCCGTGTTCCTGCGTGCCGAGAACCTGCTCGATCGCGAGGCGCGCAACGCAGCCTCGCTGCTGCGCGATATTGCGCCGGAAGCGGGGCGCAGCGTCGAGGTGGGAGTCCGGCTGCGTTTCTGAGATCGGTCGCGATGCAATCCTTGCCGGATGGTAACCGGACGGGCGGCCTTGCGGGTGCCCGTACGGCTGGTGCGCGTGCTAAGTTGCCATCGCTGCCACTTCATCGCGTTTCCTGCCGGAGGGCCATCGATGTCCACTCCCGTTGCCGCACCGGGTTTCGGTCGTCGCCGTTTCCTGCAGTTGTCGGCACTTGCCGCTGGCGTGGCGGTGACGGGTTCGCTGCCGCTGTTCCATCTGCGCGCGAATGCCGCCCGCCGCGAGGGCGGACGCACGGCGCGTGCGCTCGGCAACTGGGAAGACCTCTACCGCGAGCGCTGGAGCTGGGACCGTATCGTCAAGGGTTCGCACGGCTGGGCCAATTGCCGCAGCGCCTGTGCCTGGGACATCTACGTCAAGAACGGCGTCGTGGTACGTGAGGAGCAGAGCGCGGTCTATGCACAGTCCGAACCCGGTGTTCCCGATTTCAATCCGCGTGGCTGCCAGAAGGGTGCCTGCTACAGCGAGCTGATGTATGGCCCGAGCCGGCTCACCGTGCCGCTGAAGCGTGTCGGTGCGCGCGGTTCGGGACAGTGGGAGAAGATCTCGTGGGAGCAGGCGATCGACGAGATCGCCACACGCTGCGTCGATGCGGCGAGCCGTCATGGCGCCGACTGCATGATCCAGGACCTCGGCCCCAACTTCGACCAGGGCGCGAGCACGCTCGGGCGCTTCAAGTTCCTGATGCAGGCGGGCGGCACCTTTGCCGACATGTGGGCGGAGATCGGCGACCTCAACCTCGGACTGGCGCTCACGGCAGGCTTCGCGCACGCCGGCGGGTCCTCCGACGAATGGTTTCTGTCCGATTATCTGGTCGTGTGGATGCAGAACCCGGCAGTGACGCAGATGCCGGATGCGCATTTCCTCTACGAGGCGCGTTACAAGGGCGCCGAGCTGGTGGTGATCGACCCGCACTACACGGCCACCGCGGTGCATGCCGATCAGTGGTTGCCGCTCGAGACCGGCAGCGACGCCGCGCTTGCACTGTTCACCGCGCGCCACATCGTCGACAGCGGCAGGGTCGACTGGGGCTATGTGAAGGAGCAGACCGATCTGCCGTTGCTGGTACGCATGGATACCGGCGAGTTCCTGCGCGAGGCGGACGTGGTCGTGGGCGGTGACCGGCGGCTGATGTACTTCCTCGACACGCGCACGCGCCGGATCGTGCTGGCGCCCGGAGTCGAGGGTCACGACAACGGATGGCTGCGTCTGGACGGTATCGATCCGGCGCTGGAAGGCAGCATCGCGGTGCGTCTGCACGACGGCAGCGAGGTGCACGTGGCGCCGGTGATGGCGCTGCTGCGCGAGCAGCTCGAGACGTGGACGCTCGAGCGCACCGCCGCAGTGACGACATTGCACCCGGAGATGATCCTGCGCTTCGCGGACGGCTTTGCGCGCGCCGAGCGCCCGCTGGTGCTGTCGAGCTGGGGATCGAACCGCTTCGTGCATTCGGATCTGATGAACCGCGCGAAGCTGCTCTGCCTCGCGCTGAAGGGCGCGATCGGCAAGCGTGGCGCCGGCATCCACGCAACTGGCTTCTTCGATCTGGCGGGTTTCGGTTCGCAACTGCAGATGGAGCACTCCGGCCTGCGCGGCAAGCTGGCGATGATGGCCGGCGTGCTCGAGCCGGGCGATCTGTACCGGATCGCAGTCGATGTGGTGATGCAGCGCAAGTCGCCACACCTGATCCCGTTCGAGATGGCGCGTGCGAACGAGTCGAAGTTCGTCTGCAGCACCACCACCGCCTCGCTGATGTACGACTACCAGGGCGTTGCCGACGAACTCGAGACCGAGGCACGGCGCTACGACGGGCGTTCGCTTGCCGACTACCATCGCGAGGCACGCGCCAGCGGCTGGGAGACGCTGAGTGCGCGCCAGGCCGGGCCGAAGGTGATGTTCACCGGCGGCGCGAACCTGTTGCGGCGCAGCAATCGTGGCGATCGCATGCTGGAGCAGTTCTGGCCGAATCTCGACCTTGCGGTGTGTATCGACGTCAAGTGGTGCTTCACCGCGATGCATTCCGATTACGTGCTGCCGGCAGCCGGCTGGTACGAGAAGGTCGGGATCAAGTACACCGTCACCTACGCACCGTATCTGCACTACTGCGATGCGGCGGTGCCCCCGCTGGGCGAGAGCAAGGACGAGTGGGAGATCTTCTGGCTGCTCAGCAGGCGAATCGAGGAGATCTGCCGCGAGCGTGATCTGCCGGCCTTCACCACCTGTGGTTCGCGTCGGGTCGACTGGAAGACGCTGCACCAGCGCTACACGAGTCATGGTGCGTTCGGTGCCAAGGATGCGCCGAAAGTCACCCAGGCCGTGCTCGACGGCAGTCCGAGCGCCGGTGGGGTGCAACTCGCGGAACTCGAGCGCGACGGCATTCGCAAGTTTGCGAATACCGGTGACAACGTGCTGCCGGCTGCGACCTTCAACCCCGACTGGAAGGGAGAGGGCGTATTGAGCACGCTGACGCTGTTCACCGAGCACAAGTCGCGCTGGCCGACGTATACCGGTCGGCTGCAGTTCTACATCGACCACCCGTGGTTCGTCGCGGCGGGCGAGGCGCTGCCGGTGCACAAGCCGAGCCCGAAGGCGGGAGGCGACCATCCGTTCCAGATGGTGTCGTGCCATGCGCGCTGGTCGATCCACTCGCAGTGGCGCGACAACCCGATGCTGCTGCGCCTGCAGCGCGGCGAGCCGTGCATGCTGCTGAACCCGCGCGACTGCGCCGAGCTTGGTATCGCCGACGGCGAATTTGCCGAGCTGTACAACGATTGCGGTCGCATCCACATGCGCATCAAGCAGAGCACGATGGTGCGCCCGCGCGTCGCGTATTACTTCCATGCGTGGGAGCCGCAGCAGTTCCCGGATCACCGCAGCTTCAAGTGGATCATTCCCGGAATCCAGAATCCGCTGCACATGGCGGGTGGTGACGGCCAGCTCCGCTTCTCGATCAATCACCTGCAGCTTGGCACCTTCGTGCAGGACACCCGGGTCACGATCCGTGCGCTGGGTCCGGCGCAGCGCGCGCTGCTCGGACGGCCGGCCTGATGCGCTCGGGAGCCACATGATGATGCAGACTTTCGCCGAGGATCCGCAGGCGCTCGCGATGCTCGCCTGGGCGCGGCTGTGGAGTCCATTGGCCGACACCGCGACCCGCGCGACAGTGTGGAGTGCGCTCGGTCTGCCCGGTGGTTTCGACGAGATCGCCGTCGAGTACTGGAGCGCATTTCATGGGCCGGCACCGACGGTGTCACTGCTGCTGCACGCGGCACTCGGGCGTGATGGCGCAGCGGTGCGCGAGGACTGGCTGCGCGTGATGGACCATCTGGAGCTCGAATGGGAAGCCGCGCAACTGCCGCCAGATCAGCTCGGCGTGGCTTGCGAGGTATTCGCGTGTGCCGTCGAGGCGCAGGAGCCGGTGCTGCAGCGCGAGCTCCTCGTGCGTTATCTGTTGCCGTGGTGCGAGCGGGCGCTTGCGCGCCTTGAATCTGGCTCGGGGCTCGCGGCACTGGTTGCAGCGTTTCGCGACGATCTGAGCCGCCCCGCGGCGTGCTGAGCGGCGCGAGGTGTCCTACGACGAGGCTGCCGTCGTCGCTTCGTTGCGTGCCGCGCCGATCATGCGCATCAGCGCGAGACGCAACTCGGGCGTCTGCAACTGCTGCGGCAGCCGTGCGAGTGCCGGCAGGCGCAGGTAGCCCTGCAGGTGGTGCAGTTCGGGCGATTCGTCGCCGAGCAGGTCGATCTGCTCGGCGTGCTCGATGCGCTGCTGTGCGATCGCCTCGCCGATGCGTGCGCAGGCGTACGAGAGGCCGGCACGAACCGCGTGTTCCGGAGCAAGTTGCGTGACAGGCGAGACGAGCACGCGTCCGGTTGCCGCGACCGCATCGATGATCGCGCCAGGGAGGCCCCATGCGCGCATCATGATCGTGCCGAGCAGGACCGCACTGGCGCCGATTGTTTCCTGCTCGAAATGCAGGCGTTGCAGCAGCGTGAGGTTGCGTACTTCCCTGGCGCGCTCGCCGAGCAGCGCCGGTGCAGCGAGATCACCGAGGAACGAAAGTACGGTCTGCGTGCACAGCGCGCCGGTATCGCCAAGGCCAAGCTTCCCTGCCAGCAGCGAACAGAGTTCCGAGGCAAACAGCCCCGAATCCCAGATGCTGTCGTAGTACTGGCGCAGTTGCGGATCGTCTGCAGTGAACGACTCCTCGAGCAGGAAGCTGAGAGCCATGCTGCGCACCGCGTTCATGCCAAGGTACGTGATCGCGTGCGGCACGCTGGTGATGGGCATCTGCAGGCCGTAGAGCGGCGAGTTGGCGCGTCCCAGCACCTTGGCAGCGAGCCGGGGTTCGCTCATCACGAGCTCTGCCAGTTCGCGCGAGGCGTCGTTCGCCATGATGTCTGCGCTCATGAAGCGCTGCACCCCGCGCGGCGGCATCACGATCTGGCGCAGGCGTTCACCGATCTGTGCGGCACGATCCGGCAGGATCTCGTGTTCCTCGGCCAGCCAGAACACGCCGAGGGCGGGCGGCAATGGCGCTTGTTCGGCAACTTCGGTGGCTGGTGCCTCGGCTGGCACAGGCACAATATCGGCGCCAGTGTCGACGGCGACGGCGCGGCGCTGGCGGACTGGCACCGGGGCTGGCACGGGTTTCGGTGTGCGTCGGCGCACGAGAACAAGTCCCGCCAACAGTATTGCGACAGTGCCCAGTACGCCCAGCAGGATCCAGTTCATGCGACTCCCTTCGCGTCTTCTTGTGCGCGAAACGCCTCAAGTCTAGCCGAGCGTGCCGGTAGCACAAGGCGGATCGCGCCGGTTGGGCCCGGCGACTCAGGGAGCGCGTTCGCCGAAGGTGTCGCAGTTCGCAATATCACCGGATTCGAAGCCGCGACGGAACCAGTGCATGCGCTGCTCCGAGCTGCCGTGCGTGAAGCTGTCGGGGACGACGTGTCCCTGGGCCTGGCGCTGCAGGCGGTCGTCACCGATGGCGCTGGCAGCGGTGAGCGCCTGCTCGAGGTCACCCGGGTCGAGGATTCCGCGTACACGGTCCGCGTGGTATCCCCAGACTCCTGCCAGGCAGTCGGCCTGCAGCTCCTGGCGCACCGACAGCGCGTTCACGGTTGCCTTTGGCTTGCCTTGTCCCGCCCGTTGCACTTTTTCGGAGACGCCGAGCAGCGTTTGCACGTGGTGCCCGGCTTCGTGCGCGATCACGTAGGCCTGCGCAAAGTCGCCGGGGGCGCCGAAGCGTTGTGCGAGTTCGTCGAAGAACGCGAGGTCGAGGTAGATCTTGTGGTCTGCCGGGCAGTAGAACGGTCCCATCGCGGATTGCGCAAAACCGCACGCCGAGCGCACGCCGGCACGAAACAGCACCAGATGCGGCTCCTGGTAGCTGCGTCCGAGTGCGGAAAACTGCGCGGTCCAGGTGTCTTCGATATCGCCCAGCACCGCCGCGACGAAGTCGGTGCGCTCCTGCTCCTCGGTCGAGACGGCGCGTCGCTGGGCGGATGTCGCGCTGGATTGAGCGCCACCCTGCAGCAGCGACAACACATCGATACCGAGCAGATGTGCGCCGACCAGCGTGAGCGCGGCGATGCCGAGCAGCAGGCGTCCGCCGCGCGTGCGCAGCAGCAGTGGCAGCACACGCAGCAGCAGGGGTGCCGCGCCGGCACCCATCTGCATCGGCTGTGCCTCGTCGCGGCGATCTTCGACGTTGCTCGATCGACGTCCCTGTTGCCAGCGCATGCGCTACCTCTGCACGTTCGTTGCGTTCCGGACAGGTGCGGATATTGACGCTGTTCCATGCGCGTGTGAAGGTAGCGACGATCGCTTGTGGCCAGCCGTCGGCGATGGAATCCGGCATGGGAGGCGCGAATGCAATACGACTGTGACAGCCTGTCCGTGGCGCTCACCCGGGCCGGTGGGCTCGCGCGTGATTTCGACGCGCTGTGGGAGCGCATCTGGCAGCAGGACCACGTGCCGCCGCGTTCGCTCGACCTGTGTCGCATGCGGCTCGCAACCCTGCACGGAGCCGTGGCAGAGGCGAGCCGCATGCGGGGCTTCGAGACCGATCCGCGACGCTGTGCAGCAGTGCGTGACGGCAGCTACGCGCACAGCCCCCTGTTCGACGCATCCGAGCGTGCCGTGCTCGCATTCGCTGAAGTTTACGCACAGGACGCCGCGGCGATCGACGACGAGCTGGCCGATGCCGTGAAGCACCACCATGGCGAGGCGGGTCTGGTCTGTCTGGTCGAGTCGCTCGGTTTCATCGATGCGCGGATACGCCTCGCGATGCTGTTCTCTGCGCTGGGTTCAGAGGTCACTGCGGAGGAATCGCCATGAGTGGGACAGGTCCACGCGTCGGAACGCCGGCACACACCACGGGACACGTGATCCGCGACAGCAGCCTGGGTCTGGCGACACGATTGATCGACGCGCTGGTCCGGCTGAACGATTCGGTATGGCGGCGCAACGCGGTGCGTCCGGCGCTGATCGAAATGCTGCGACTGCGCAATGCGCGCACCGTGAACTGCGTGTTCTGCAAGGCGGTGCGTTACGACGTCGCACGGGCGGACGGACTCGGCGAGGATACCGTGGCGCTGATCGACGATGGCTTTGCGGCGAGCACGCTGGGCGAGGTCGAGAAGACCGTGCTGGGTTTTGCGGACGCGTATCTGCGCGATCCGGCCGTGCTGGCGCCGGAGCTGCAGCAGCGTCTGCGTGTGCACTTCACGCCCGAGCAGATCTGTCACATGGCGATAACGCTGGCGACGTTCAATGCCAGTTCGCGCTGTGCGGTCAGTCTGGGCGGAATGCCCGATGCGCTGCCGACGATGGAGGTTTCGCTGCCACCGGCTTCGTGAAGAGAGGCGTGCGAGCCTGCAGGCAGGCATTTGCGGTGCACGCGCTGCCGTGATCGTGGATCAGGGGGTGTACGGGCAGAAGTGGCGGTGCAGTACCCGGATCACGTCGAGTGCCGGTCCGGGTTGCGCGTGGTAGTAGATCGTCTGTGCTTCGCGCCGCGTACCCACCAGACCTTCGTGGCGCAGCATGGCCAGGTGCTGCGAGAGTGCCGATTGCGACAGCGGAATGCGATCATTCAGCGCACTGACCGACAGTTCGCCCGCGGCGAGCGTGCACAGGATCATCAACCGGTTCGGGTTTGCGATGCACTTCAGCAGAGCGCTCGCGCTGTCGGCATGCGTGGCGAATTCGCGCGTCGTGGTTGCGGTGATCGCTGATGCGGTTCCGGTGCCGGCGGTCGTCATGATGGCCTGCTTGATATATTCGACATGGCTAATATATAGTCCGGCTCGATCTGCAGGCAATGCGCTGAACACGGGTTGCCAGTCGAGCCGATCCAGCCGGAGACCAGCCATGCGCACGATCACGACCATCCTGACGAGCTTTGCGTTCGCGTGCGGTGCCCACGCGATCGACGACGCCGATTCGCGGCTGCTCGTCTCGCGCGAGGTCGCACGCAATATGCAGGGCGCACTCAAGAGCGAGTTGCTGGAGGCGATTTCCAGCGCAGGACCCGTCGCCGCGATCGGGGTCTGCCAGACACGTGCACCCGTGATCGCCGAGCAGGTCGGCAATGAAGCGGGCGTGCGTGTCTGGCGCACCGCGTTGCGCGTGCGCAATCCGGCCAATGCGCCCGATGACGATGCACGTGGGGTGCTGGTGGGTTTTGCAAAACGGCTGGCAGCCGGCGAGAGCGCCGACAGGCTCGAGCATTTCGAGCGCGGGACGGACGGGTCGGCGCGCTACATGAAGGCGATCGTGACCCAGCCGCCGTGTGAAACCTGTCACGGCAAGGCGATCGCGGAGCCGGTGCGCAAGGCGCTTGCGGAGCGCTACCCAGCCGACCAGGCCACCGGCTTCGTCGCCGGCGATCTGCGTGGTGCGGTCGTCGTCGACTGGCCGCGTATCTCTGACACGGGCAACTGAAGCCAGCCCCGGTGCGCGCGGTGGATCAGCCGCGCAGCTTCGCGTAGTCGACCACCAGCAACTGCTTCGGTGCGGAACCGGGCCGACCGCCGGTGTGCTGTATCACTTCGGCTCCGAGGCGTTTCTCGGCGCGTGCGGCGAGGGTCCAGAACGGCGTGCGTCCGGGGTCGCCGATGATCGCGCGCCTTGCCCCGGCCTTGCCCGCCCGGCGCAGCAGGCGGTACAGCGGCTCGACCATTTCGTCCCAGAAGCAGATATCGGTTCCCGTCAGCAGCTCCACCCCGTCCAGCAGGCGGGCATCGAGCTGCTCGAAACGTCGCGCCAGGAACGCCACTTCGACACGGTTGATCCGTGCCTGCAGGCGCAGGTAGGGTTCGACCGCCGGATCCGCATCGACGGCGAGTACCCGGGCGCCGTAACGGCGGGCGAGCCAGATGCCGTTCAGGCCCCAGCCGCAGCCCACGTCGATCACGCGCGCGCCGACCGTTGGCGGATGCCGGTGCAGGTAGTCGATCAGCGCAAAGCTCGAATGCCAGACCTTGTTGCCGTGCAGGCTCGGGCTTTCTTCGCGCCGCTTCAGCCGGCGCACTTCGGGATGGGTGGACTTCAGTGCCCGCACACCGCGGAACGTATGCCAGTGCGCGCTTTCACGGCTCGAAGGGCGGGGCGGCATGTTCGATACGGTTCCTGCACGGTGGCTTGGCTGCGCCACTATAGAGGGTGGACAGCGCCGTCACCAAGCAGCGGTCGCCTCGAACTTCCATAGCCGCCCGATGCGATGCGCGGGCAGGTGCTTGCTGTCGATCCAGCGGAAAGAGCGCCTGCGGTACAGAGTCGTATTCAATCGCAAAGGCTCCAATCCATCAGGTAAACGCCGAGCAGACCACGAAATGCCTGCGACGGAACCTATACTTGTCGCGTCCCAGAAGGAGTGTCTTGCAATGCCCGGCGGTTCCCGTCCGATGGTCATGACCGGTATCGGTCGTCTGTTCATGCGCAAATCGGTCGCCCAGATGCAAGCCGAACACTCGCGCGAGGAACTCAGGAAGAGCCTTGGTGCGTGGAACCTGGTGTCGCTGGGAATCGGCTGCATCATCGGTACCGGCATCTTCGTGCTGACCGGGCGCGCTGCAGCGGAATTCGCCGGACCCGGAATCATGATTTCCTTCGTGATCACCGGCATTCTCTGCGGCTTCGTTGCACTGTGCTACGCGGAACTCGCGTCGATGCTGCCGGTATCGGGGTCCGCGTATTCGTATTCGTATGCGTCGATGGGCGAGCTCGTCGCGTGGTTCATGGGGCTGCTGCTGGTTCTCGAATACGGTCTTGCGGCTGCCACGGTGGCGGTCGGATGGTCGAGTTACGCGGTCAGCCTGTTGCATGATTTCGGGATCCATGTGCCACCGGAGCTGAGCGCTGCGCCCGGCGTCGCGGTACGCGAGGGTTCGCAGATCGTGGCGCACGGTGTGGTCAATGTGCCGGCGATTCTCGCGATCGTTGCCGTCACGGCGCTGCTGGTGCTTGGCATACAGGAGTCTGCCACCGCCAACAACATCGTGGTGGTGATCAAGCTGAGTGTGGTGATCGCGTTCATCTGCGTCGGCGCGTTCTTCGTCGATACGGCGAACTGGTCGCCTTTGATACCGGAGCAGATTCCACCCCCGCCCGAGGGAGCCGAGCGTGGCTGGTTGGCCGATACGGGGCGGGCGCTGCGCGACGTGCTGACCGGGCAGAGCAACTCGCGCTATGGCGTGGGCGGGCTGCTCACCGCGGCAGCCACGATCTTCTTTGCCTACCTGGGATTCGAGGCGGTATCCACAGCGGGTGCGGAAGCGCGCAACCCGTCGCATGACATGCCGATCGGAATCATCGGTTCGCTGCTGATCTGCACGCTGCTGTACATACTGACCTCGGCGGTACTGGTCGGCATCGTGCCGTACGCGGAGCTCGACAACCCGGCGCCGATCGCGATGGCCGTGAACCGGATCGGGTTGCCGTGGTTTGCGGTAGTGGTGAAGATCGGCGCGATCGCCGGTATCTCCTCGGTGATGCTGGTGTTGCTGTACGGCCAGACGCGGATCTTCTACACGATGGCGCGCGACGGTCTGTTGCCGGCGGTGTTTGCGCGCGTGCATCCGCGCTTTCGCACGCCGTGGATCGATACCCTGATCGTGGGCTCGGTCACCGCGTGCTTCGCGGGCTTCATGTCGCTCGATTCGCTGGCCGCACTGACCAACGTCGGTTCGCTGTCCGCATTCGCGATGGTATGCCTGACCGTGCTGTACCTGCGCCATGCGCAACCGGAGCTCGCGCGACCGTTCCGCAGTCCGTGGTTTCCGTTCGTGCCGCTGATCGGAGCGGCAATGTGCGTGCTGCTGCTGATGTCGCTGATGGGCAAGGCCGAAACGCGCAACTTCTTTCTGGTGTATCTGGGCTGCGGAATGCTGCTCTATTTCGCCTATGGTCTGCGGCACTCGAAGCTCGGGCGCGGCGAGATCGTGATCGGTGCCGAGCCGACCATGGATCGACCGAAGCGGCTCGACGAGTGAAGCTGCGCGCAGTCCGGGCTGCGGTCTAGTCGGTGAGCACGCGATCGCGTGTTTCGACCACCCACGGCAACAGCAGCAGACCGAGCGCGGGTACCAGCCCGACGTAGAGCAGTGTGTGCATCACGGTATCGGCGCCGCGCGCGGCGATCGTGCCGACCGCGAACGGCCCGGCTGCAGCCAGCACCCGCCCGATGTTGTAGCAGAAGCCGGCCCCCGTGGCGCGCAGCCGTGTCGGGAACAGCTCCGGCAGGTAGTACGTGAAGCTGCCGAACACGCCGAATACCGACGCGCCGATCGCGAAGTACCAGTAGAGCCGCACGCCCGGTGTCCAGTCGAAGCCGAAGGTGGCGAAGATCGCCAGCGCGCTGGCGGCAAAGTAGATGCCGTACAGGGCGCGTCGCCCGAGCAGCTTCGCGATCGGGATCGTCAGCAGCGTGCCGAGCAGCCCGCCGAAGTTGAACCAGCTCGTGGCGCGGAACTTCCAGTCCTCGACCAGTGCGAGCGTGGCGCTGGCATCGAATCCGTCGCTGGCCGCTGCAGACTGCGCCAACCCCGTGGCCACGGTCGGAATGAACGCGTTGCAACTCCACCATGCGATCAGCGCCACCACCGACATGCAGACACCGGCGAACGTGATGTGGCGCAACCCCGGTGCGAAGATCTCTGCCAGGCGTACTGGCGCAGCGTCGCGCATCGCCTGCCGCCAGCGTTCTGGCTCTTCGAGAAACAGGCGCACCATGAACGCGGCTGCTGCCGGGAGCAGACCGGACAGGAAAACGATGCGCCACGACATTGCGGGGTGATCGGCCATCCACACGCCGGCGACACCGAAGTTGATGAACGTGGCGAGGAACAGGCCGGCCGGCGCTGCGGTATAGAGCAGTGCACCGGCCTCGACGCGACGCCTCTCCGGCACCACCTCGGCGACCATCGACGCGCCGGCGGCCCATTCGCCTCCGATACCGAGTGCCGCGATCACGCGGCACAGCGCGAGTACCCAGATGTTCGGGGCAGCCGCGCAGGCAGCCGTACCGAACGCGTAGAGCAGCATCGTGATCAGCAGGGTCTTCTTGCGCCCGATGCGGTCGCAGACATGACCGAACAGCACGCCGCCGGCCGCCCAGCCGAGCAGCAGCAGCGAAGTCAGCACACCGGTCCAGTACAGGGTGGCGCTGCGTGCCGCAGCCGATCCGATCTCGAGTCCGAGCAGGGTGGGGACGCAGTTCGGTGCCACGTAGTTGAACAGCAGGCCGTCGAAGATATCGAAACCCCAGCCCAGCCACGCGGCGAACAGTACCGTCCACTGGTAGCGCGTCATCCCCATCAGCATCTGCTGCGTTCCGTCACGGTCTTGTTGTATTCGGTGGTGTTGCCGTCGGGTCGCTCGAGCGGCGGCGCAGTGTAGCATCGCGTGCGCTCGATCCGGCTAGAATGCGCTGTCGCCGCCTGCATCCGACGCGACGCTCATCACGGGGTGTTCATGGAATTCCTGCACTGGTTCGTCGATTTCTTCCTGCACCTGGATCGCCACCTGGCCGAGATCATCGCGCGCTACGGGGTGCACACGTACACGCTGCTGTTCCTGATCGTGTTCTGCGAAACCGGACTGGTGGTGACGCCGGTGCTGCCGGGCGATTCGCTGCTGTTCGCGGCCGGTGCCTTCGCTGCGCAGGGCAGCCTGGATGTGCGTCTGCTGCTCGGGCTGCTGGCGGTGGCGGCGATCCTCGGGGATACGGTGAATTACGCGATCGGTCATTACCTGGGGCCGAAGGTGTTCGACTATCCGCGTTCGCGTTTCTTCAACCCCGAGCATCTGCGCCGCACGCACGCGTTCTATGCAAGGCACGGCGGCAAGACCATCATCATCGCGCGCTTCATTCCGATCGTGCGCACCTTCGCGCCCTTCGTCGCCGGCATCGGTGCGATGAGTTATGCGAGGTTCCTGCTCTACAACGTCGTCGGTGGGCTGCTGTGGGTGGGAGCCTGTGTGACGGCGGGCTATTTTTTCGGCAACATTGGCGTGGTCAGGGAAAATTTCAGTCTGGTCATCATCGCGATCGTGCTGGTGTCGGTGATGCCGGGGGTGATCGGCGTGTTGCGGCATCGGCTTGCGGAAACAGGTGGAGGGTCAGTGTGATGAGAACAATGAAAGGAATGTGGTCGCTGTGCCTGATGCTCGGTGCATTGGTCGTGGGTGCGCCGTACTCCGATGCCGGGTCCGCGCAGGAAGCTGCGCCGGCTTTCGATGCCGACGATATCGGCGGGACGGTACACGGTGGTGCCGGGCCAGAGGCAGGGGTGTGGGTGATCGCCGAAACCACCGACCTGCCGGTGGCATTCAGCCGGATGGTCGTCACCGATGACGCCGGACGCTATCTGCTGCCCGATCTGCCGGCTGCAAATTACAGGGTCTGGGTTCGTGGTTACGGACTTGCGGATTCGCAGCCCGTTGCAGCGCGTCCGGGGCAGGCGCTGGATCTGCGGGTGCAGGCGGCCGCTTCGGCTGCGGCGGCGGCACAGGTCTATCCGGCGAACTACTGGTTTGCGCTGGTGCAGCCCCCCGCGCTCACGGAGTTTCCGGGCACTGGTTCCGACGGCAACGGCATCGAGCCGCTGATGCAGAGCCGCACCGACTGGATCTACCACATGAAGGAGAACTGCCTGTTCTGTCACCAGTTCGGCACGGCGGTGACGCGCACGCTGGTTCCGCCGCGTGCCGGTCACGACGAGGCGACGGATGCGTGGCTGCAGCGCGTGTTCAGCGTCGGCGACGACAGCATGACGGCGTTCATGGGCATGTTCGGTGCACGCCGTGCCGCGTCGATGTACGCAGACTGGACCAGCCGTATCGCGGCCGGTGAACTGCCGACGGTGCCGCCGCGTCCGGCGGGGGTCGAGCGCAACGTGGTCGTTTCCACATGGGACTGGGCGGTTGCGGCCGACGGCACGCCGCAGTTCGTGCACGACGAGATCACGACCGACCAGCGCAATCCGCATCTGAATGCCGGTGGTCGCGTCTACGGCGTGGCGCAGCACGCCAGCAAGGTCGTCTGGCTCGATCCGCGCACGCACACCACCGGCGAGCGCGTGCTGCCCACGAAATTCTCGCTCGGCGCGCTGGCGGGTTCGGCACAGCCGCACAACCCGATGATGGACGCGCAGGGGCGGATCTGGAGCACGACCTTCAACCGCAACCCCGAGGACCAGCCGGACTGGTGCAAGGAAGGATCGCAGCAGCCCTTCGCACGCTTCTTTCCGCTCGATGCCGCGATCGGCCGTCCATCGCAGGTATCGGTATTCGATCCGGCGACCGACACCACGCGCGAGATCGATACCTGCTTCGGCACCCATCACCTGCAGTTCGGCTACGACGACGGACAGACGCTGTACCTGAGCGGCGATTCGCGCGTGATGGGCTGGGTCGATACGCGCAAGTTCGACGCCACTGGCGACTCGGCAGCGTCCGTCGGCTGGTGTCCAATGGTGATCGACACCAGCGGCGATGGACGTATCGGTGAGTCGGTCGCGCGTGGCGAGGCGCGCCTGCCCACGCAGGACCAGCGTTTCGAAGGCTTCCTCTACGGCATGGGCGTGAATCCGCGCGACGACAGCGTGTGGTACGCGTGGTACACGGACGGCCGCGGCGGCTACGGTTCGCCGTTCTTTGCGATTCCGGGAGGCATCGTGCGCATGGAGCGCGGGACCGACGCGCCGGCGACCTGTCACGTCGAGCTGTTCGTGCCGCCGGTGGACAGCAAGCGCGAGCGCATCGAAGTGTTCAATCCGCGCGGTGTGGACGTTGGCTCCGACGGCATCGCCTGGGTTGCTTTCGGCAGCGGGCACCTGGGACGCTTCGATCGCAGCCGTTGCCACACGGTGCACGACGCCGCCGGTGACGGCAGGCATTGCCCGGAGGGCTGGGAGATCATCGAGATCCCGGGTCCGCAGTTCAAGGGCGTGGATCGCAGTGGCTCGACCGACTGGCACTACCTGGTCTGGGTCGACGAGTTCAACGTGCTGGGGCTGGGTCACAACGTGCCGATCGTCCCCGGGACGAACTCCGATTCGCTGATCGCCTACCTGCCGCAGGAGAAACGCTTCGTCACGCTGCGGGTGCCGTACCCGCTTGGCTTCTACGCGCGCGGGCTCGACGGGCGCATCGACGACGAGAAGGCCGGCTGGAAGGGGCGCGCGCTGTGGGCGAATTACGGTTCGTTCGCGCTCGGGCACCGTGAAGGCGGGGATGGACACACGCGCCTGCCGGGCAAGGCGGTCAGCGTGCAGTTGCGGCCGGATCCGCTGGCGCACTGAAACGCGCGCCATCCGCGGGAGCTGGCACGGTTCGATACGAGAAGGTTAGAAGGTCAATGTCTGGAGAAGGCACGATGGCTGGACCGCTGGAGGGGATACGGGTAATCGAGATCGGGGTGTGGGTGGCCGGACCCGCAGCGGGCGGAATTCTTGCGGACTGGGGTGCCGACGTGATCAAGGTGGAGCCGCCCGAAGGTGATCCGGCGCGCAGCTTCCAGCGCATGCTGGGCGCCGACATGCCGAACAACCCGGTCTTCGAACTCGACAACCGCGGCAAGCGCAGTGTGGTGCTGGACCTGGGTGTGCCGGCCGACCGCGAGGCGGTGCTGGCGCTGATCGATTCTGCCGACGTGTTTCTCAGCAATATCCGCCCCAGTGCGCTGGCGCGCCTCGGGCTCGATCACCAGACGTTGCTCGCACGCCATCCGCGGCTGGTGTACGGGATCATCACGGGCTACGGGCTCGACGGCCCGGATGCCGACCGGGCGGCCTACGACATCGCGGCGTTCTGGGCGCGTTCGGGAATCGCGCACCTGCTGACGCCTCCGGGAGCCAATCCGCCGTTCCAGCGTGGCGGCATGGGCGATCACTCGGTGGCCAGTTCCTTCGCCGGCGCGATCGCGGCTGCGCTGTTTGCGCGCGAACGCAGCGGTCGCGGGCAACTGGTTTCGACCTCACTGCTGCGTCAGGGCGTCTACACGGTTGGTTTCGACCTGAACATGAAGCTCGGCTGGGGTCTGCATCCGCAGATCGGGATGCGCGAGACGATGGGTAATCCGGCGATCAACAACTACATGGCGGCAGACGGGCGGCGCTTCTGGATCGTCGGGCTCGAAGGGGAACGGCACTGGCCCCCGCTGGCGCGTGCGGTGGGGCATCCGCAGTGGCTGGATGATCCGCGCTTCGCAACCCCGATGGCGCGCGCACAGAACGCGGGCGAACTGATAGCGCTGCTCGACGCCGTGTTCGCGACGCGAACGCTCGACGAGTGGGCCGTGATCTTCGATGCCGATCCCGACTTTTTCTGGGCCCCGATCCACAGCGCCGACGATGTGCTGGCCGACCCGCAGTTGCGCGCCTGCGGAGCGCTGGTCGACGTGCCGGATGCGTACGGCACGACGACGATGGTCGCGTCCCCGACGGATTTCCACGGTACCCCATGGTCGCCGCGCTGGATCGCCCCACAGCTCGGCGAGCATACCGACGAGGTGCTGGGCGAGCGCCGCTCGCAGAATGGCTAGTCAACCGGGAGGATTTACACTGGGGTTGGCAAGGCTTCGTCCGGGCGTTTATCCTTTATCTTTACTAATGTCGCCTTGCGGCATCCCCGTAACCCGCTGGAGTCGTTGATGTCCAACGCTGGCCGTTTCTCACGCAATTCTCCCGTCATCGAGTCCCTGGAACAGGAACTGGCAGCCGCCAACAGCTACGCCGAGTGGTACAAGCTGGCCGAGCGGCACGACAAGCTGACCGGTTCCGACGACTGGCGCCGCGAAGACGCGTCGCGCCTGTACGATCACGAGAACATCCGGCTGCGGCTGCAGCAGTTGCGTCGTCTGCGTCGCAAGCGTGACGACGAAGGCCTGCTGTTCGTGCTGAACGAAGGGATCCACGGCAACATGGAGGGGATGGGCAAGGCCCAGCTCTACCAGCGCGCCAAGTGCGGGACCAAGAAGCTGATCGAGGACTACATCGCAGAGATCAGCAATGCGCTCGAGTACCTGGCACCGCGTGATCTGGAGTCGATCCCCTGGGCAGAGCGCGTCGAGTTCTTCCAGCGCGCCAGCCACTGCTACGGGCGCTCGGCCCTGATGCTGAGCGGCGGGGGCACGCTAGGATTCTTCCACCTCGGCATCCTGAAGGCGCTGATCGAACAGGATCTGTGCCCGGCGGTGATATCCGGTGCCAGCGCGGGTTCCTTCGTCGCGGCGATCGTCGGCACGCGCACCGACGAGGAATTCCTCGCCTTGTTCGAGGACGACTGGATCGCGCGTGCGCTCACTGAAAACCGCTCGAACATCAAGCTCGGTTTCGGCAAGCAGAACACTATCGATACCCAGATCGTGCGCCGCGAGATGGAGCGTCTGATCCCGGACATGACCTTCCTGGAGGCCTACCGCAAGACCGGACGCAGCATCAACATCACGATATCGCCGTCGAGTCCGCGCCAGACGTCCCGGTTGCTGAATCACATTGCATCGCCGAACGTGACGGTGCTCTCGGGGGTACTGGCGAGCTCGGCGCTGCCCGGGGTGTTTCCGTCGGTGCGTCTGGAAGCACGCAACAGGGACGGCGAGATCAAGCCCTATCTGCCTTCGCGGCGCTGGATCGACGGTTCGTTTTCGCAGGACCTGCCGGCGAAGCGTCTGGCACGCATGTACGGCGTCAATCATTTCATCGTCAGCCAGGTGATGCCGGGTCTGGGCAAGGAACCGAATCCGCGTCCCGGCATGCGCCAGATCGCGTCGGATGCGTTGATCGCTGCGACCAAGACGGTGGTACGTGGTGGTCTCGACTGGATCCAGCGCCGAACCAAGGTGAGCCCGCGCGTCGGAACCACGCTGAACACGGTGAACGCCATGATCGAGCAGCAGTTCATCGGCGATATCAACATCTTCCCCGGCTATGGGTTGTCCAACATGGACATGATCCTGCGCCTTCTCAGCGAGGAGGAAATGGCACACCTGATCAAGGCGGGTGAACGCGCCGCCTGGTCGCGGGTGCCGGCGATCGCGAACACCACGCGCATCGGGCGCACGCTCGATACGATCCTGCACTCCTTCGAGCTCCAGGAAGCGCACTGGCTGCGCACCTCGCGACGTGGCCACCACCATCGGGCCATGGAAGCGAACTCCGACGACGCGGACAACGGCGTGGTCGGCAGGCGTGCTGCCGACGGCGGAAGTGCTGCGCTGCGGCATTGATCGCGATCGACGACGGGCTGTCGCCAGACAGTCCGCCCGCTTTCTGCCAGCGCATGTGGTCGTTTGTGGTACCACCCCCGTGCGGCCAGGGGTCGCGGTGAGGGTGGTGTGGCGTCAGCGTGTCGTTGTCACATCCGGATCGTGAGATCGATGCCGTAGGTGCGTTCGGGTGCGTAGCTCACCATCTGGTTGATCACGGTCGCGCCAAAGACGATCACATCGTCCTCGTTCAGCAGATTCTTCGCCCACGCCGAGATGCTGAGCGCTGTCTTGCCGAGCGGAATTTCCGCCACGCCCGCGCGTGCATCGACGATCCAGTGCGCCTTGCTGTAGGTCACGCGGTCGATGTCCGGGTCGTGGGTAAACCTCACGCCGACTTCACTGCGTGAACGATAGCGTCCGTCGAGGCGCATGAAGGCATTGCCACCCCAGGCAAACGCCGGAAAATCGTATTGGGCCGACAGGCGCAGGCTGCGCTTGGGCGTCCACGCAGGGTGCGCTTCATGCGCAATGTCGCCGTCCGGCGGGGGCAGTATGTACTTCTTGAATTCATAGTCGGTCCAGCCGAAGCTGCCGCCGAGCGTGAGTCCGTCCATGGGTACGGCATCGACTTCGAGTTCCAGCCCCTTCACCTCGGCTTCGCCGGCGTTGTCGAAGCGCTGCGAACCATCGACGAAGGTCTGCACCTGCAGGTCGGTGTAATCCATGAAGAAGGCGGCCGCGTTGACACGCAGGCGGTTGTCGAAAAATTGTGACTTGATGCCTGCCTCCCAGCTCTCGAGTTCCTCCGGCTGGTACGGAATGCCGCTCATGATACCGCCCGAGACATAGCCGGTGGCGAGCTTCGCGTAGACCATCACATCCGGGTTCACCCAGTAGTCGGCGATCAGCGTGTAGTTCGTCTTGCTGAAATCGTCCTTGTAGGTGCCGGGCTGGAGGGTGCTGCCGGTTGCAGCCGCGATGCGTACGAGCCTGGTCTCCCGGTCGTCCTGCGTATAACGGATGCCTGCAGTCAGATCGAGCCTTTCGGTTGCGTGCCAGGTTGCCTGCGCATAGACGGCGCGTGACTCGTTGCGTGCCTCGAGTTCGGTGGTTCCGCTGCCGAAGATGCTGTCGTACCAGGCCGGCACCACGACGCCGTTGGTGACCGGCTCCATGATGCCGAGGGTGTCGAGTTCCGGTGATTTCTCGTCGAAGTAGAACAGCCCGGCAACCAGATCGTAACGTTCGCGCGTCATCGTGAACTGCAGTTCCTGACTGAACTGGCGCTGTTCCATCGAACGTGCGGTCAGCAGGCTGAAAAAGGAATCGTTCGGCCCGGGTGCATTGGCCGGGTCGAATATCGCATTGAAGTTGCCAAGCAGCAGCGCCTGCAGTTGTGCGTCGCTGAACTTCCAGCCGCCGGTCGACGCGAGATCGAAAATGTTCGGATCCTGGTCGAGCTTGCGGTACGCGCTGATGCTTTTCAGGTTGATGCCCTCGGCGAGATCCCAGCTCAGCGTGAGGTTATGCCCCTCGACCGTCATCGGCTGCACGCTGGTGGCGGAGGCGATTCGCCCCAGCCGCTTGGGTGACATGTTCGTGATGCCGCCGTAGGCGGGCTGCAGCGAGTGGATCAATCCCATCATCCCTGCAAGCGCCGAGCCGTCGATGATGCCGATCTGCTGGTTTGGAAAACCGACCGTTTCACTGTCGGTGTAATCGTAGCGATAGTCGACCGTGAAGGTGTCGTTTGCCTGCCAGCGTGCTGCCACCATGTACGCGTCCACTTCACGACCACCGAGTTTGTCGGCGTACTTCTGCACGCCGAGACGCGGGTCGCGCTGGCGCAGATCGATGTGACCTCCGCCGATCAGGTTGCGCATGGTGCCTTCCTGTTCGTCGTGCATGTACGTGAACTTCAGGGCCAGATTGCCCCACGCCGGCAGATCGAGCGTGGTTCGGGTGCGCCAGGCGTCGAAGTTGCCGGCCGAGACGTCCTGGCGCAGGTGGAATTCGCCGCTCGGTGCCGCCGTGACGAGGCTGATCGCGCCGCCGGTGGCGTTGCGGCCGAACAGCGTGCCCTGCGGTCCACGCAGTACCTCGACGCGCTCGATGTCGGCGATGTCGAAGATCGCACCGACGCTGCGGCCGATATAGACACCGTCGAGATACAGTCCGATCTTCGGATCGACCGCGCTGTCGGAAACCCCGGATGCGATGCCGCGGATCGAGACGATCGGAATCGACTGGATGCCCTGCGTGATGATCTGGAAGTTCGGTGCGAGGCCGGAGATGTCGTTGATGCCCGTGACGCGGAACTTCTCCAGCGTGTCGCTGCTGAGTGCGGTCACGGCGACCGGCACCTTCTGCAGGTTCTGCTCGCGTTTCTGCGCCGTGACGATGATTTCCTCCAGTTGGGTGCTCTGGCCGCCGGAAGCATCCTGGGCCTGTGAAAGCGTGCCTGCTGTTGCACACGCGATGGCGCACGCAAGGCGCAGCGCAAGGTTTCCCCTATGAGTGTCGTTCATGCCCGATCTCTCCTGTGATAGTTATGGTGCAGAGCGAAAAGCAACGAGCAGTGGCTCGTGAACGGTGTGCACGCAGTGTGCGCGCACACCGGGAAACCGGTCAATCGGCGCTGCTCTCGGCGCTGTTGCCGAAGTTGTTCCAGAACAGCACCTCGTTCACCGGTCTGCGCCACGCAGGCCGGAAATCCGTGCCCTGCGTGTACGCGACCGGAAAGAGCCCGGCGTGGGTGTAGTGGTGAGGAATGCCGAGCAGCTCCGCCATTTCGCGCTCGCGGTGCAGGTGGACCGTGGTCCAGCAACTGCCGAGACCGCGCGGACGCAGTGCGAGCATGAAGCTCCATGCCGACTGCACGATCGAACCCCACATGCTCGCCTGCAGGAACACGCTCGCGTTCTCGGTGCGTCCCGCGAACACCGGTATCACGAGTACCGGTACCTCGGCCAGGTGTTCACGCAGGTATTGCACCGAGTCGCCGATTTTCTCCGAGCCGGGAATCGAGGCGCCGGCGTAGTTCTCGCCGACCGCATCACCGAGCGCGCGGATCTGGTCGTCCATCGCGGCGTTGTAGATCGCCGCCATGCGTGCGATCGTCGCGCGATCGTCGACCGCGACGAAGCGCCAGGTGTTCATGTTGGAGCCGTTCGGCGCCTGCATCGCGAGCGCCATGCATTCCTCGACGATCGCGCGCGGTACCGGGCGCTGCAGGTCGAGACGCTTGCGCACTGCCCGGGTGGTGGAGAGGACTTCGTCGGGCGTGAGGTCGAGCAATACACTCATGAGGTTGCTCCTGAGACGGTGTGGCGTGATGGCTGTCCGGGCAGATCACTATAAGGGATTTTTCTTATAGCCAAAATATTGGTGGGATTGCGATTCGTCCATTCGTTGCGGGCAGGCGTGGATTCCTCATGTGTTGCGGGGCGGTTGGCCGTGGCGACGGCGCGCGGCATGTGCGATGCGATCGAGGTGGGCGATTTCCGCAGCAAAACCGTCCGTCACCAGCGCGACGTCCGGCATCATGCGCCGGCATGCCAGCGCGCCGATGCACAACCGTCCCGCCGAGCTCATCACCGTGATGTTGATACCTGAACCGAGTTGCAGGGGGCCGAAGGGATGGATGCGCTGCACGCGCGTGCCGACGCAGTAACGTGGGGCCTGCGGTCCCGGCACGTTCGAGATCACCAGGTTCCACGGTGGCGTGATGCGATCGGCGAGTTCACTGCCCGAGTAGATCGTCATGATCCGCGACAGCGTCGAGGGCGGGAACAGGTTCAGCAGCTGGTCCGCCGCCTGGCGGAACACATCGCCCTGGTTGCTGCTGTGACGTTTCCTGGCAACGGCAGTCTGTTCGCGGATCGCCAGCAGACGCTCGCGCGCATCGGCTTGCTGGACCGGCAGGGCGACCAGAAACATCGAAATACGGTTGCCGCGCTCCGGGTCGCCGTCGGCAGCACGCTGCGCCACCGGCACCGTGGCGAGCAGCGGGGTCGCGGGCAGTGCGTCGTGTGCAATCAGCCAGGCACGCAGGGCCGCGCAGCTTGCCGCGAGTACCACATCGTTCACGCTGGTTCCGAAGTGCTTGCCGATCGCCTTCACGCTGTCGAGCGCGACATCGCCCATGCCGATCGCACGCAGCGTCGATAGCCGGCCGTTGAACGGAGTGGGTGGCGCATCGAAGGCCCGCGCACGGGCGGGAGCCTCGGCATCCGTGCGCTCTGCTGCGGTTGCTGCCGGCCTGCGCCGCAACAGCGTGCCGGCAATCTCGGCCGCGCTGCCGACGAGGCGGTATGGCCGTTTGACGAGTGCGCGCGAGGCATCGAGCGCCTTCCACCCGAGCGACGGCTCCGGTTCCGGGGTCCATGCTCGTTGCGGTGGCGGCATGCGTCGTACGCGCGGCGACGGGTCGAGCAGCGTCTCGAGCGCCGCGACCAGCCGGGATCCGTCCATCACCGCGTGATGCACCTTGACGATCAGGGCGATCGATCCGTCGTGCAGTCCCTCGACCAGGTGGATCTCCCACAGCGGCCGCGAACGGTCGAGCAGGCGGCCTGCGAGCAGGCCGGCGAAGGCTTCCAGCTCGCGCGTGCCACCGGGTGCCGGGAGTGCTGCGCGCAACACGTGATTCGACAGGCGGAAGTCGGGATCTTCGATCCAGTGCGGGTCCCCGATCCCGAGGGGGCTTGCAACCAGGCGTCGTCGCAACGGCGGGATCAGGTGCAGGCGTGCCTGCAGTGTGCGTTCGAAGCGCTCATGGAACGCACGCGCCGGCTTCTCGAGCAGCAGGATGCCCATCGTGTGCATCGGCATCTCCGGCGTCTCGCCGTGCAGCAGGCCGGCGTCGAGGTTGGACAGACGCAACATGGACATCGTCTCCGTGGCGAGCAAAGGCTCAGGTGCCGGAATTTGCCGGATACAGTGGCATGCGCCGTGCGCCCTTCCTGCCGTCAGTGTGGGAGACGCTCGGCACGTCGCAGAAGTTCCTCGGACGCCTGAAGCAGAAGGCCGGATTCCCGTGTGATCACCGGTCTGCGAGCGTGCGTATCGAGCGTTATGCCGTCGAATCGATTCCCCGAGGCCGGATCACGGCCGGCAGGATCAATCCGCCGTGAAAACGTTCTGCGTGTCGGAGCCGAACAGCTCGATCAGGAAGCGTTCCTGAGGCTTTTCGGAAGCGGTCTTCGGGATCTCGTCGAGCAGTTGCAGATAGCCCGGCACGAAGTTCGGTTCGAGCCCGGCGCGGCAGTGCGCGAACACCGCCTGCGGGTCGAAGCTCGCCCGATCGCGCGCGACGATCGCGGCGACCACGTCCTTTTCGCCCGGTGAGCCGGAGCGTGCCGGAACGCCGTAGACGTAGACGTCATCGACCGACGGGTGCTCGGCAATCACCTTCTCGACGAAACCCGGGGTGATGAAGTCACCGTTGTGGCGGATGCCACCGCCCTTGCGGTAGTCGAAGTACATCCATCCGTCGGCGTCGCGGTGCCCTACGTCGCCGCTGCGGTTCCAGCCGTCGCGCACCTTCTTCCTCGATGCTTCCGGATTGCCGAGGTATTCGATTTCGACCGATGCCTGACTGCCCTGGGCCGGGCGGCAGCAGATCTCGCCCGATACGCCGGGAGGGCATTCGTTGCCATCGTCGTCGAGGATGCGCATCTCCCAGTTGGGCAACGGTTTGCCGAAGGACCCGATCGGTCCGACGCCGGGTGGCTTCAGTGCCAGACCACCGCCGTCGTTGGCACCGTAGATTTCCAGGATCTGCACGCCGAAACGCGTTTCGAAAGCTTCCCAGATCGCCGCCGGCATGCCGCCGCTGATGATCAGGCGTACCGGGTTGTCCGCGTCGTCGGGGCGTTCGGGTTCGGCGTAGATCGCGGTCGCCATGCCGCCGAGGAGCGAGAAGGTGGTGCAGCCGTAGTGGCGACAGACTTCCCACAGCCTGGATTTGGTGAACTTGCGGCTGAACACCGCACGCAGGCCGGACCACAGCGCCGGGCAGAGTGCCGTCGTCTGCGCGTTGCTGTGCGTGAACGACAGCCCGGTGTAGGGTCGCTCGTCCGCGCGGTAGCCGAACAGCGCGCCGACCATGCCGGTACCGCCGAAGCGCTGGTTGTTGGCGACGATTCCCTTCGGGTCGCCGGTGGTGCCCGAGGTGTAGATCACCTGCAGCGGGTGCTGCAGTGTGGAAGGGAATGGATCGACGGTCACGGCCGGCGCGGCCAGCACGTCGGCCACGCGCTGCACGAGCAGTCGCGAGCGTGGCGCGTCGCCGGCTTCGCCTTCGTCGAGCATCAGCAGCCATTCGAGCCGAGGGCAATCGGCTTCGGCGCGACAGATTTCAGCGAGGTTGTACCGCGAGCACAGGATGCCGCGGCTCCCCGAATTGTTCACCATGAACGCCAGCTTGTCGGCGCGCGTGCGCGGGTCGATCGGCACGAACACCGTGCCGGTGATCGAGGCGGCGACCATCGCATCGACGAACTCGGCGTGGTTGCGCAACGCGATCGCGAAACGGTCGCCGGGCTGCATGCCGCGTGCCCGCAACCACGCCGCGATACGGTTGCCGTTGACGAACAGGTCCGCGTAGGTGCGGACCTCGTCGGGAGTGGTTCCGCCGTCGAGACTGAGATGCTCGAAGGTGAGCACGTCCAGATCGGGCTGCCGTTCTGCGCGCAGCGCGATCAGGTCGGCGAGGATCAGTTCGTTGCGTTCGCGCACGGCTTGCCTCCGGTTGTCAACGCATCGCGATCGTGATGTTCATCACGGCGGTATCGTTTCCGAGCGAACCGCCGCCGTTGTGGCACAGGCCGACCCGGGCTCCCTGCACCTGGCGCCCACCGGCACGTCCCTGCAACTGCCAGGTGACTTCGGCGATCTGTGCCACGCCGGTGGCCCCAACCGGATGTCCCTTGCGCAGCAGCCCGCCCGAGGTGTTGACCGGGATGCGCCCGCCGAGCGAGCTCTCGCCACGCTCGAGGAATGCGGCGACCTCGGCGGCTTCGCACAGCCCCAGATGCTCGTAGGTCAGCAGCTCCGTCACTGCCGACGAGTCGTGCAGTTCGACCAGGCTGAGATCCCGTGGCCCGACGCCGGCGTCGTGATAGGCCTCGGCGATCGAGATGCTCATCACGTTCTCCGGCGAGTTGTCGGGGTGTTCGAAGTACGAATGCACCACCGAGGAAACGATGCGCACCGGTCGCTCGATACCCATGCGGCGCGCCTTGCGCTCACTCACCAGCACCACTGCTGCGCCGCCGTCGGCGACCGGGCAGATCATCGGGCGCGTCAGCGGATCGACGATCACCGGCTCGGCAAGCACTTCTTCCACCGTGACCGCCTTCTGGAACTGCGCGCGCGGATTCAGGCTGCCGTGCACCGAGTTCTTCGCCGACACCATCGCGAAATGGCGCAGCTCCGTGCCATGCGAAGCCATGTACTCGCGCGCCAGCACGCCGTAGAAGTCGGCGAACATCGAACGCTTCGTGCCCGATCCCTCGCTCTGGCCGGCCGTGTTGGTGGCCATGAACGCGTCGCGGGCCTCGACGTCGATCGCGCCGCCGAAGGCGCTGAAGGTGATCGCCCTGTTCTCGTGGAACAGCTTCTCGAAGCCGACCACCAGCACCACGTCGTAGTAGCCGGCGGAAATCATCATCGCGGCCTGGTTCAGCGCCGTGGAGCCGCTGCCGCAGGCGTTCTCGATATTGATGATCGGGAATTTCCCGAGGCCGATCGAACTCAGCACGACCTGGCCGCGAATCGATTCCTGCCCCGTCACGATGCCGGCAGCGCAGTTGCCGACGTAGGCGGCTTCGATTTCGTCGGGGTGGATGCCGGCGTCACGAATCGCTTCCAGGGCCGGCTGGCCGCCGAGCCACTTGATGCTTTTGTCGAGGTGCTTGCCGAACGGTGTCATGCCGACACCGGCGACCACTGCATTCAGACGCATGGATCGGTCCTCCGTGATTCGTTTACCAGCTCGATTTCGGGTCGTCGGCGAGTACCTCGAAGGCATCGTCGCGCCATAGCTTCGTCTCGAGGTCGGTTGCCTTCGCCAGCGCACGCAGTTCTGCGTCGCGCCACGGCAGCGGTGCCGGTGCCTGCAGCAGCCCCTCGCGTTCGAGCTCGGCGACCACTGCCGGGTCGGAACGGAACGGTGTGCCGTATTCCATCTCGTGGAACAGTTCCTCGAGCGCCGGTTTGACGGTCTGCCCACCGGCCTCCCACGATTCGGCCGGATAGCCGACCGCCTGCAGGGCCAACGCAACGCCGGTTTCCGGCATCTTCAGGCGGCGTCCGACGCGACCGAGCACCGGTCCGCCCATCAGGCAGCTGCCGAGCCCCTCGTCGTAGGCAACCAGCGTCGCCTGCGCGATCGCCTGCCCGCAATCCATCAGCGCGCCGGGTGTGTTGCCGGTCACGCGCGGATCGTTCATCAGGAAGCCCGGTGCGAGCTTCTGCTTCACCTCGCTGATCGTCTCCTCGATGTGCACGCCCATGCGACGCGTCTCGACCAGTTCGGAAACGGTCTTCACCCAGTGCTCGCCCTCGTAGGCCATCGGTTCGTTGTACCAGAGGATGAATACCGGTGCGGTCTGCATCTGCTGGTAGCTGATCGGCAGCTTGATGCTGTCGAGCAGCTCCTTCGACGCCTGGTCGCGCCAGATCACGATCGCGCGAATGTTCATCACGTTGCCGGCGCAGGAGGCGCGTCGTGCCGCCTCGAGCATCTTCTGGATCTTCGCGCGCTCCACCGGACGCCATGAGGCAAAGATGCGTATCGAGCGGCGCCGGCCGATGATTTCCTTCAATTCCATGTGCGGTGCTCCTGTACGGGTTGAATACCTGCCGTGTGCGATTCCGGTTGCATGCGCGTCGGCATCAGAACCGTGCCGCTGCCATCAGGCCGAGCATGCTGTTCTCGCCGTCCTCGATCAGCGAGGAGCGGGCATCGCGGAACAGCTTTTCGGCCAGATACGCGTGGGTGAGGCCGTTGCCCCCCAGCGTCTGGATCGCGTCGTGCGCAACGTCGAATGCAGCCTGGGTCACGTAGACCTTGCTGGTGGCAGCGTACTGGAACGGCACGCCTCCAGGATGCACGGCGTCGGCGATCGCCACGCGGCGCGCCAGCGCGCGTGCCGTCTCGACTTTCTGGAACATCGAGAACAGACGGTTCTTCACGTTCTGGTGCTGGATGATCGGCCCGCCGCCCTGCACCCACTGCTTTGCGTAGTCGAGTGCGAGCTCGTAGGCGGCTCGCGCAACGCCGACGAACTGCTGGCCCATCGCGATATTGGCTCCCTTCAGGGTCATTTCCCAGACGAGCGGGTAGATTTCCGGGCCCTCGCCGATCAGGAAGCGTGCCGGCACCTCGACGTTGTCGAAGAAGATCTCGCCCTGGTTCAGTGTGCGCTGGCCGATCTTCTCGGTTGGCTTGCCCCTGGTGATCCCGGGCAGATCGAGAGGCATCAGGAATACCGCACCGTCGGCAAGCCCGACCGGGGAGTTCTCGAAAGTCGCATACACGCTGGCCGAGCCGGCGATGCTGCCGGTCGATACCCAGGAGGATTTCTGACCGTTCAGGAGGTAGACATCACCTTCACGGCGACATTTCAGTACCGGCTTCACGCGCGGGTCGCGATAGCTCGGCTCGGTGAACGCGACGATGTCGCTGCCGCAGCCCGGCTCGGTCAGTGCCAGACAGCAGATCTCGTCGCGGGCAGTGAAGAACTCGACCAGATCCTCGCGGCCAGCCGCCTGCGCGATCGAGGGAGCGATGTTCTGCAGCGCACACGCAATGAACAGACCGACGTCGCCGGCAGACAGTTCCTCGACGACGATGCTGTGCGTCAGCGCGCGCTCGGCAGGCGAGAGCGATGCGTCGTCGATCATCGCGCCGCCACCGAGACCGAGTGTGCGGAACTGTTTCAGCACGCTCCACAACGGTGATTCGGGTGCGATCACGGCCTGGGCGCAAAGGCGGTCGAGCTGGATTCCGGTGGGGCGCAGGACTTCGGTTGCAAAGCGCCGACAGGTTTCCCGGATCGCGCGCATCTCGTCGCTCAATCCGATGTCCAGGTCGAATTCCATGGTGGCTCCTCGATGTGACGGCGTCATTGTCCAGGCATTGGAGCAGCAAAAAATCAACTCGTCAATAGATTAACCGTTCCGGTGTGCGGTGGAACAATTCCCCGCGCAACAGCCGTTCGTAGGTGCGTACGCGTGCGGCGAAGGGTTCTTCGTCGCCGTCGCTGTCGTGGGAGATCGACAATCCCATCGTGAGCGCGAGCAGCAACCCGGCGGCATCTTCCTCGTCGACGTTCGCTGCGATCTCGCCCCGCCGAAGCGCCTCGCGAACCAGGTCGCGAAAGAAATCCGGAAATGCTCCTGCCAGATCGCTGTCCAGCCAGTCGAGCTCGCGGTTGTGGCGGATCTCGGCCGCCGCGTTGCCGCCGAAGCGCACGATGCCCGGCCATTCGCGTGCGAGAGTGATGATGCGTTCGAGGCCGAGGCAGAGCTGGTCGACGACGCTCTGCGCGGCGGCGTCAGCGCAGGCGCCGCGATAGGCGTCGAGCAGCATGACGGTGCAGTGGCGCAGCGCCGCGTGGAACAGTGCTGCCTTGGAGTCGAAGTAGTGATACAGCGAACCGCTGGTGATTCCGGCCTCGCGTGCTATGTCCTGGTTGCTCGTCTGCGCGTAGCCGGACTCGGCAAAACGATGGATCGCGGCGCGCAGGATGCGTTCGCGTGTGGCGGCTCCCACGCCGCTGCCTTGCGGGCGTCCACGTCGGCGTCTCGATTCAGCCGGTCCGGCTTTGCACGCGGTCTTGCGGGGCATGGGTTCTCCGGCTCGGCAATGCGCCGCGCAGTGTAAGCGAGCCCACCCGGCGTGCCTACCGATGCGCTTGGCAGAGCCGATGCGCACTCCTTAAGATGGACGCTCCCCCGATGAGCACGAGCCGAGGCAGGACCATACCGATGCGCGACGAAACCAAGCTGATCCATTCCGGTTACGCCGGTGATCCGACCACGCATGCGGTGGTACCCCCGATCTACCAGACGGTCTCCTACGAGTTCGACAGCGCGCAGCACGGTGCAGACCTGTTCAACCTCGCGGTACCGGGCAACATCTACACACGCATCATGAACCCGACCACCGACGTGCTGGAGAAGCGCGTCGCCGATCTCGAGGGCGGTGTGGCCGCGCTTGCGGTGAGTGCCGGGATGGCTGCGATCAACTACGCGATCCTGACGCTGGCGACGGCGGGCGCGAACATCGTCACCACGCCGCAACTCTACGGTGGTACGTACACGCTGTTTGCGCACATGCTGCCGGGGCTGGGAATCCGCGTGAAGTTTGCTGCGAGCGACCGGCCGCAGGACATTGCGGCGATGATCGATGCCGACACGCGCGCGATCTTCTGCGAAAGCATTGGCAATCCGGCCGGCAACGTCGCCGATATCGCCGCCCTGGCGCAGGTCGCAAATGCCCGCGGGGTGCCGTTGATCGTCGACAACACCGTCGCCACACCGATGCTGACGAAGCCGATCGAGCATGGCGCGCACATCGTGGTGCATGCATTGACCAAGTACATGGGTGGGCATGGCAACTCGCTCGGCGGCATCATCGTCGACGGCGGCAACTTCCCGTGGGCCGAGCACGCGGCGAAGTACCCGATGCTGACCTCGCCGGAGCCGTCGTACCACGGCGTCGTCTACACCGAGGCGATGGGGCCGGCGGCCTACATCGCACGCGCACGGACCGTGCCGTTGCGCAACACAGGCTCTGCGCTGTCGCCGATGAACGCGTTCCTGATCCTGCAGGGGATCGAGACGCTGGCACTGCGTATGGAGCGCCACTGCAGCAACGCACTCGCGGTGGCGCGCTTCCTCGAATCGCATCCGCGTGTCGCCGGCGTCAGCTACGCCGGACTGCCGTCGCATGCGTATTACGCGCTTGCGCAGCGCTACTGCGCGGGTGGCCTGCCGGCTTCCCTGCTGACCTTCGAGGTCAAGGGCGGGCTGGACGATGCCATACGCTTCTACGATGCGCTGAAGCTGTTCAAGCGCCTGGTGAACATCGGTGACGTGAGGTCGCTCGCCTGCCACCCGGCGTCGACCACGCACCGCCAGCTGAGCGAAGAAGAGCAGGCGCGCGCAGGCGTGACACCGGGCATGATCCGTCTCTGTGTGGGCATCGAGCATATCGAAGACATCCTGGCCGATCTCGACCAGGCCTTGGTGTAGGTCGGGTTTCAACCCGACACGCCCGTCGGCATGAATGCCGACCTACGGGCACGACCCCGGTCCTGGTTCATGTGGGTCGGGTTTCAACCCGACACGCCCGTCGGCATGAATGCCGACCTACGGGCACGACCCCGGTCCTGGTTCATGTGGGTCGGGTTTCAACCCGACACGCCCGTCGGCATGAATGCCGACCTACGGGCACGACCTCGGTCCTGGCCCATGTGGGTCGGGTTTCAACCCGACACGCCCGTCGGCATGAATGCCGACCTACGGGCACGACCCCGGTCCTGGCCCATGTGGGTCGGGTTTCAACCCGACACGTCCCCGTCGGCATGAATGCCGACCTACGGGCACGACCCCGGCCCCGCCCCGCCCATGTGGGTCGGGTTTCAACCTGACTGCCCGTCGGCACGAATGCCGACCTACGGGCACGACCCCGGTCCTGGCTCATGTGGGTCGGGTTTCAACCCGACACGTCCCCGTCGGCATGAATGCCGACCTACGGGCACGACCCCGGCCCTGGCTCATGTGGGTCGGGTTTCAACCTGACTGCCCGTCGGCATGAATGCCGACCTACGGACACGGCCCCGGCCCCGGCTCATGTGGGTCGGGTTTCAACCCGACACGTCCCCGTCGGCATGAATGCCGACCTACGGGCACGGCCCTGGCCCATGTAGGTCGGGTTTCAACCCGACACGCCCGTCGGCATGAATGCCGACCCACGGGCACGACCCCCGGCTCCGGCCCATGTGGGTCGGGTTTCAACCCGACACGCCCGTCGGCATGAATGCCGACCTACGGGCACGACCCCGGTCCCGGCCCATGTAGGTCGGGTTTCAACCCGACACGCCCGTCGGCATGAATGCCGACCTACGGGCACGACCCCGGTCCTCGCTCATGTGGGTCGGGTTTCAACCTGACTGCCCGTCGGCACGAATGCCGACCTACGGGCACGACCCCGGTCCTCGCCCATGTGGGTCGGGTTTCAACCCGACACGCCCGTCGGCACGAATGCCGACCCACGGGCACGACCCCGGTCCTGGCTCATGTGGGTCGGGTTTCAACCCGACACGTCCCCGTCGGCATGAATGCCGACCTACGGGCACGACCCCGGCCCCGCCCCGCCCCGCCCATGTGGGTCGGGTTTCAACCCGACACGTCCCGTCGGCACGAATGCCGACCTACGGGCACGACCCCGGTCCTGGCTCATGTGGGTCGGGTTTCAACCCGATATGCCCGTCGGCATGAATGCCGACCTACGGGCACGGCCCCGGCCCCGCCCATGTGGGTCGGGTTTCAACCCGACGCCCGTCGGCATGAATGCCGACCTACGGACACGACCCCGGTCCTGGCTCATGTGGGTCGGGTTTCAACCCGACATGCCCGTCGGCACGAATGCCGACCTACGGGCACGACCCCGGTCCTGGCCCATGTGGGTCGGGTTTCAACCCGACACGTCCCCGTCGGCATGAATGCCGACCTACGGGCACGACCTCGGTCCCGGCCCTGGCCCATGTGGGTCGGGTTTCAACCCGACTGCCCGTCGGCACGAATGCCGACCTACGGGCACGACCCCGGCTCCGGCCCATGTGGGTCGGGTTTCAACCCGACTGCCCGTCGGCATGAATGCCGACCTACGCCGGCGGTGCGGGTGGCTGGGCAGCCGCTCCGTAGATGTCTTCGTAACTCACCAGCCAGGCAGCGAACAGCACCGGCATCAGCACCAGCAACCCCAGGCCGAACGGAATCATCGCGATCGTGGCTGCGATCGTTCCCAGCACGCCAAAGACCAGCAGCGGCACGACATTGCCGATGCAGGCGCGCAGACTGCGGCGCATCGCTGTCCACGGCTCGGTACCGCCGAACACCACGTCGGGCAGAGCGAACCAGTACATCGCGGTGATCGTCAGGGTAGCCAGCAGCAGGAGCAGCAGTCCGGGAAGCATTCCGGCTATCAGTCCGCTGGTGGGCAGCCAGGAGTCGTCGTGCACGGATGCCATGAGCGCGCCGACTCCGGACAGCCCGACGATGACCAGTCCTGCCACAATGGCAGCGCCAAGCGTCAGACCAAGGCAGATCGCCGCGAGGACCAGCACCGGTTTCAGCGCGGGATGCGAGCCGAAGCCAAGCATGTCGTCGAGCAACGTCGTCGAAGCCGCGTGCCGCGCACGCTGGCTAGCGTGCAGCGTGGCGGCGGCAAAGACGCTGTACGCGAAGGGTGACAGCAGATTGCCGAGAACCGGCAGCGCGTTGCAGATCGCCATCACGACGAGCAGCAGCAATGCCTGCGCGATCCACGGCCCGGGCGTGCGGGAAAACAGCCGCCAGCCATCGATGAACCATTCGAGTCCTTGCATCGCACCTACGCTGCGTGGCGATGATGCCGTCGAATTTGCCGGGACCATGCCTGCCGTCCTCGTGTGGTGTCGTCGTGAGCGATAAAGAAAGGTTGCGGGACCACGCCCGCAGCCGGATCCGGGACGACCGTGTCGGCTGCCATCGGCTAAGCTTCGCGCAGGCGCGCCATGGAGTCGAATGATGAGTTATCTGGGCAAGAACTACCACCCGCCGGGAACCGCACCCGGTACGCTCGACGACAGTCAGCGAGGTGAAATCGAAATCCGGCTGGTGGATTACGGAACCGACGAATACATCGAGACCACGCTTGCGCGGGCCGAAGATTGCAAGCCGTATCTCGAGCGCCGGTCACGCACCTGGGTGCAGATCAACGGCCGCCCGGACGTCGCGACCGTGCGCAGCCTCGGGCAGTTGTTCGATCTGCACGAGCTGGCGCTCGAAGACGTGCTGAATACGGGCCAGCGTCCCAAGGTCGACGTCTACGACGAGCAGATCTTCGTGGTACTGGCAATGCCGGTGCAAACGCCGGATGGCGTGGTCAGCGAGCAGATCAGCATCTTCGCCGGAACCGACTACCTGATCTGCTTCTCGACCACGGCGAAAGACCCATTCGAGCTGTTGCGCAAGCGCATGCGGCCGCCGTCGGTCTCGCGGCTGAGGGCGCGGCGCATCGACTATCTGCTCTATGCGCTCGTCGATTTCGTGATCGATGCCGCTTTCCCGGTGCTTGAGCAATTCAGCGACGATATCGAGGAACTGGAAGAGGAACTGCTCGACCAGCCGGGGCGCGACGCGATCGCACGGCTGCATCACATCCGTCGCGAGCTGCTGCTGCTGCGACGCATGCTGTGGCCGCAGCGCGAGCTGGTGAGCCGGCTGCAGCGTGACGAGATCGACCTGATCGAGGAGCAGACGCGGCCGTTCCTGCGTGACTGCTACGATCACAGCGTGCAGATCATCGACCTGCTGGAAAGCTTCCGCGAAATGTCGGCGAGTTTGCTCGAAGTCTATCTGTCGAGCATCAGCAATCGCACCAACGAGGTGATGCGCGTACTGACGATCATCGCGACGATCTTCATTCCGCTCACGTTCATCGTCGGTGTCTAC